>JAMOBE010000008.1:0-64440 GCA_039908285.1 Alphaproteobacteria bacterium | reverse complement strand
AGACCTCCACGTTCCCCTTCACCTCAGGCCCCCTTCTTCAGGCTGGCGGCGGCGGTGTGAATCGCTGCGCGGACCCGGTTATAGGTCCCACAGCGGCACAGGTTGCCCGACATGGCGGTGTCGATGTCGTCATCGGAGGGCAGCGGAGTCCGCCGCAGCAAGGCCGTCGCCGCCATGATCTGGCCCGACTGGCAATAGCCGCACTGGGGCACGTCGATGGTCCGCCAGGCCTGCCGCACGGCCTCGCCCACCGGGCCGCCCAGTCCCTCGGCCAATCCCTCGATGGTCACCACCGCCTGACCCGCCACCGCCGCCACCGGCGTGACGCACGAGCGAACGGGACTGCCGTCCACATGCACCGTGCAGGAGCCGCACTGGCCGATCCCGCAGCCGAACTTGGTTCCGCTCAGCCCCAGGGCGTCACGCAGCACCCACAGCAGCGGCGTGTCAGGGGCGACGGTCACGTCGTGATGCCTGCCGTTGATGGTGATGGAGAACATGGTCAACCGTTCATCTCGCGATAAAACACCCGCCCACGGTGATATCACCAGAAATCCACGGCGACATCAAACCGATTCCGAGTATGGATATTATTTGACACCGGAGGCATGGCGAAATGATGGCGACAACGACGGCACTGCCGGATCATTTCACCCGTGATCGCCGCGTGTCATACTTCCGGTAAGTGGAAACGCCATTCGGGGGATGACTTGATGAACATCGGGACACTGCTACCCCGCCACGCGCGGTTCCGGCCCGATCATCTGGCCGTGGTGTTCGGCGATCTGCGCCTGAGCTACCGTCAGTTCAACCAGAGGGTGAATCGTCTGTGCAACGCCCTGCTGGCCGAGGGGCTGGTCAAGGGCGACAAGCTGGCCACCATCCTGCCCAACTGTCTCGAACAGCTCGAGCTCTACTGGGCGGCCGCCAGGACCGGCATCGTCGTGGTGCCCTCCAGCACCCTTTTGAAGGAGTCGGGCATCGCGACGCTTCTAAAGGACTCGGACACGCTGATGGTGTTCGCCCACGCCTCGTTCGCGGCGACTCTCGAGGCCGTGCGGCCACGACTTCCGGCCATCCGGCCCGACCGCTACGTGCTGGTGGGGGAGGAACGAACGGAGCGGCGCGACCGCCCGGGGTTTCGCCTCTATGACGACCTGGTGGGCGGCGCCTCCGCCGACGAGCCGCCGGACGCCAGTCTCACCGACGACGACGTCTACAACATCATCTACTCCAGCGGCACCACCGGCGAGCCCAAGGGCATCGTCCACACCCACCAAGTGCGGGCGATGTACTGCACCCTGTTCGCCTCGGCCTGGCGCATGACGCCGGAAAGCGTGGTCCTGCAGACCGGGTCGATCGTGTTCAACGGCTCGTTCCTGACTCAGATGCCGTGGATGTACCTGGGCGCCACCTTCATCCTGCACAAGTCGTTCGAGCCCGAGGCGATGATCGCCGCCATCGAGCGCGAGACGGTCACCCACGTCATGACGGTGCCGGCGCAGATCATCGCCCTGCTGGACTCTCCGGGCTTCAGGCCCGAGCGGCTCCGGTCGCTGCGGATGATCATGTCCGTCGGGGCGCCGCTGCACCTCGAGCACAAGCAGCGGCTCATCGCCGCCCTGCCCAATGTGTTCTACGAGCTGTACGGCCTGACCGAGGGCTT
Source organism: Alphaproteobacteria bacterium (assembly GCA_039908285.1). GTDB lineage: Bacteria > Pseudomonadota > Alphaproteobacteria > Rhodospirillales > Rhodospirillaceae > JAMOBE01. The sequence continues at coordinate 62,774 of JAMOBE010000008.1, read as the reverse complement.
CGTCACCATCCTCGACCGCGACGACGTGGCGCGCAAGCCGGGCTCCGTCGGAACGCCGCCGCCGTTCTTCGAGATGCGCATCGTGGACGAGTCCGGCCGCGACCTGCCGCCGGGCGAGGTGGGGGAGATCGTCGGCCGCGGCCCGATCCTGATGCCCGGCTACTACAAGCGCCCCGACCTGACCGCGAAGACCATCGTCGATGGCTGGCTGTTCACCGGGGATCTGGGCCGGGTCGACGAGGACGGGTTCCTGTTCCTGGTGGACCGCAAGAAGGACATGATCATTTCCGGCGGGGTCAACGTCTATCCCCGCGACATCGAGGAGGTGGTGGTCCAGCATCCGGCGGTGGTGGAGGCCGCCGTCTATGGCGTTCCCGATCCCCGGTGGGGCGAGAAGGCGGTGGCCGCGGTGGTGCTGCGCTCGCCCATTGCCCCCCACGACCTGATGCTGTGGGTCAACGAGCGGGTGGCCGCCAGGTTTCAGCGCCTCCAGGACGTGGTGGTGATGGACGCCTTCCCCCGCAACGCCGCCGGCAAGGTCCTGAAACGGGAGATGCGGGACGCCTACGGACGGTAGGGATGCGGCGGCTCTTCCCCCTTGCGCCGACCGTCGCAGGGCAATCGGGTGAAGGGAATACCGCCATCTTTACTCCCTCTCCCCCTCGAGGGGGCTACCGTATGCACACATCTCGAACCACACAACATATTGAAAAAACTAGTGCATCGGGCCCTCAGGGATCCCCTCATTTTCTATTTTACATATATCTGCAATATCTATTAATAGGGAGCCGTCCCGGCCCTTACCGCGGAGACCGTCCCCCATGTCCCTCGACAAAGCCACCGTGCGGAACATCGCCTTTCTCGCCCGCATCGAGGTCCCCGACGAGGCCCTCGAGCCTCTCGCCGCCGAGTTGTCCTCCATCATCGGCTGGATCGAGCAACTCCAGGAGGTGGATACCCGGGGCGTCGAGCCCATGGCCAGCGTCGCCGCCATGTCGCTCCACTGGCGGGATGACGTGGTCAGCGACGGAGCCATGCCCGAAAAGATTCTGGCCAACGCCCCCGAGACGACCGAGGGCTTCTTCACGGTTCCCAAGGTGGTGGAGTGACGCCCATGACCACGCCCGCACCGTCCTCCCTCACCGACCTGACCATCGCCGAGGCCCGCTCCGGGCTGGCCCGGGGTGACTTCTCCGCCGTCGAGCTGACCACGGCCCACATCGAGGCCATGGAGAAGGCCCGCTCCCTCAACGCCTTCATCACCGAGACCCCGGGCCACGCCCTGGCCGAGGCCAAGGCTTCCGACCAGCGCCGCAAGGGCGGGACCGTCGGCGCCATGGAGGGCATTCCCATCGGCATGAAGGACCTGTTCTGCACCGAGGGCGTGCTGACCACCGCCGGCTCCCACATCCTGGATGGATTCAAGCCACCCTACGAGTCGACGGTCTCGGCCAACCTGAAGAAGGCCGGCGCGGTGGTGGTGGGCAAGACCAACCTGGACGAGTTCGCCATGGGCTCGTCCAACATGACCAGTTATTACGGTGCCGTGACCAACCCGTGGAAACGCCGGGGAGACGCGTCGCCGCTGGTGCCGGGGGGCTCCTCCGGCGGTTCGGCGGCGGCGGTGGCGGCGCGTCTGTGCCTAGCCGCGACGGGCACCGACACCGGCGGCTCCATCCGCCAGCCGGCGGCCTTCTGCGGCATCACCGGCATCAAGCCCACCTATGGCCGCTGTTCCCGCTGGGGCATCGTCGCCTTCGCCTCCTCCCTGGACCAGGCCGGGCCGATGACCCGCTCGGTGCGCGACGCCGCCATCATGCTGGGCGCCATGGCCGGCCACGACCCGAAGGACTCCACCTCCGCCCCCATGCCGGTGCCCGACTTCGAGGCGGCGCTGACCGGCGACATCCGCGGCCTTCGGGTGGGCATCCCCACCGAGTACCGGCCCGAGGGCCTCAACCCCGAGATCGCCAGGCTGTGGGACCAGGGGGTGGCGTGGCTGAAGGACGCCGGGGCGACGCCGGTGGAGATCGGCCTGCCCCACACGAAATACGCCCTGGCCACCTATTACATCATCGCTCCGGCCGAGGCCTCCTCCAACCTGGCGCGCTATGACGGGCTGCGGTTCGGGCTGCGGGTGCCGGGCAACTCCCTCGACGAGATGTACATGAAGACCCGGGGCGCCGGCTTCGGCCGCGAGGTGCGCCGGCGCATCCTGATCGGCACCTATGCCCTGTCGGCCGGCTACTACGACGCCTATTACCTGAAGGCGCAGAAGGTGCGGTCGTTGATCGCCCGCGACTTCCGCACCGCCTTCGAGACCGTCGACGTGATCCTGACCCCGACCGCGCCGACCCCGGCCTTTGGCCTGGGCGATCGCATGGACGACCCCATCACCATGTACCTCAACGACGTGTTCACCGTGCCGACGTCGCTGGCCGGCCTGCCGGGCCTGTCGCTGCCGGCCGGGCTGTCGGCGGAGGGATTGCCCCTCGGGTTGCAGCTCATCGGCCGGCCGTTCGACGAGGAGACCGTCCTGCGGGTCGGCGGGGTGCTGGAAACGGCCGCCGGCTTCCGGGCCCGGCCGACGTTCACGGGGGAGGCTTGAGCCATGTACGTCATCAAGGGCGAAACCGGCGACTGGGAAGTGGTGATCGGGCTCGAGGTCCATGCCCAGGTCATCTCGAAGACCAAGCTGTTCTCGGGCGCCGCCACCGAGTTCGGGGGCGAACCGAACGCCCAGGTCTCGTTCGTCGACGCCGCCTTCCCCGGCATGCTGCCGGTGATCAACGGCGTGTGCGTGGAACAGGCGGTGCGCACCGGCCTCGGGCTCAACGCCCAGATCAATCACCGGTCAGTGTTCGCTCGCAAGAACTACTTCTACGCCGACCTGCCGGCCGGCTATCAGATCAGTCAGTACGAACTGCCGGTGGTGGGCCAGGGCACCATCATCCTGGACATGGCCGACGGCTCCACCCGCGAGGTGGGCATCGAGCGCCTGCACCTCGAGATGGACGCCGGCAAGTCCATGCACGACCAGCACCCCAGCAAGTCGTACATCGACCTGAACCGGGCCGGCGTGGCCCTGATGGAGATCGTCTCCAAGCCCGACATGCGCACGCCCGACGAGGCGGGAGCATACCTGCGCAAGTTGCGCTCGATCATGCGCTATCTCGGCACCTGCGACGGCAACATGGAGGAGGGCTCCATGCGCTGCGACTGCAACGTGTCGGTCCGCCGCCCCGGCGAGGGGCTGCGCACCCGCTGCGAGATCAAGAACGTCAACTCGGTGCGCTTCGTCATGCAGGCCATCGAGTACGAGGCCGGGCGCCAGGTGGAGGTTTACGAGTCGGGCGGCAAGGTGGTGCAGGAAACCCGCCTGTTCGACGCCGGCAAGGGCACCACCCGCTCCATGCGCTCGAAGGAGATGGCCCACGACTACCGCTATTTCCCCGATCCGGACCTGTTGCCGCTCGAGTTCGACGACGCCTTCGTCGAGCGCATCCGCGCCACCCTGCCCGAACTGCCCGACCAGAAGAAGGCCCGCTTCATGGCCGACTTCGGGCTCTCCGCCTATGACGCCGGGGTGCTGGTGGTGGACCGGGCGACCGCCGACTACTATGAAGCGGTGGCCGCCGGCCGCGACCCGAAGACCGCCGCCAACTGGGTGATCACCACCCTGTTCGGCGCCCTGAACCGGCTGGGCCGGGACATCGCCGACAGCCCGGTGACGGCCGAGAACCTGGGGCGGCTCATCGACCTCATCGGCGACGACACCATCAGTGGCCGCCTGGCCAAGGACGTGTTCGAGATCATGGTGGAGACCGGCAAGGCCCCCGCCACCATCGTCGAGGAACGGGGCCTGAAACAGGTCACCGATACCGGAGCCATCGAGACCGCCATCGACCAGGTGATGGCGGCCAACGCCGACAAGGTGGGCCAGTACCGGGGCGGCTCGGTCAAGCTCATCGGCTGGTTCGTCGGCCAGGTGATGAAGGCCACCGGCGGCAAGGCCAACCCGGCCATGCTCAACGACCTTCTGAAGAAAAAGCTGGACGGGTGACTCCGCGATTATCTTACGCAGGCGCGTGTGCTTGGGGCGGGAGGACATGGGGGCCGGGTTCGAACATGCGCTCCGGAACGAGCTTGCGGAAATCCCCCGTCTGCTGGAAGCGGTCGAGGACTTTTGCGCGCGGGAAGGGGTTCCGCCGGCCATGGTCTTCAGCGTTACCCTGGCGCTCGACGAGATCGTCACCAACGTGGTCTCCTATGGGTTCGACGACGGGGATGCGCATGTCATCCGGGTTTCCCTGAGCCTGGGCGATGGCCTCCTGACCACCGAGGTCGAGGACGACGGCCGGCCCTTCGACCCCCTCCAGCGGCCGGACCCCGATGTGTCCGCCAACCTTGACGACCGCACCGTGGGCGGGCTCGGCATTTTTCTGGTGAAGCGGATGATGGATGACGTGCGCTACGTCCGCGCGGAGGGTCGCAACCACCTGGTTATGGTCAAGCACCTCGCTCCCTGATAGAAACGGCAGGCGAACCGGAGGAATACCATGGAAGTCACGATGTCCAGCAACGGCCCCGTCCTGCTGGTCACGATCAAGGGTCGACTGGACGGCAATACCTCCCCCGGCCTGGAGCGGGACCTGCTCGGCCGCATCCAGGCGGGCGAGACGACCATCGTCATGGACTTCGCCGACGTGGACTACGTCAGCAGCGCCGGTCTGCGGGTCATGATGGTCGCCGCCAAGCGCGTGCGAGCCGCCCACGGCTCGGTGGTGCTGTGCGCCATCAACGACAACGTGCTCGAGGTCCTGCGCCTCAGTGGCTTTCACACCTTCTTCCGCATCCTCCCCTCGGTCGCCGAGGCCATGACGGATGTGACCGGGACATCATGAGATTTGCCCTGTCGCGGCGGAGCCGCAACCGTAATACAGGGCGCAGGGGCGGCGCGTATCAGGCATCGACGGTGGAGACCTCACGGGGGGCCGTCACCGGCCGTGGGGTGGATGAGGCCAGGACGTAGTTGTTCTTGCCCGCCTTCTTGACTTCGTACATGGCGCGATCGGCGGCGGCGAGGAGCGTCTCCGTCGACTCGCCGTCCTCCGGGCACTGGGCGATGCCGATGCTGGCGCCGATGTGGGCCTCCCGGTCGTCGATGGGGAAGGGCTGCCCCAGCACGCTCAGCACCTTCTGCGCCACGCGGATGGCGGCCTGGGGGTCGGTGACGTTGACCAGCAGGATGGTGAACTCGTCCCCGCCAAGCCGGGCGATGGTGTCCATCTCCCGCACGCAGGTCGTGAGCCGGCTCGCCACCATCTTGAGCAGGGCGTCACCGGCGGCGTGGCCCATGGTGTCGTTGACCGCCTTGAAGCCGTCGAGATCGACGAACAGCAGTGCCAGACGGTTGCCCGAACGGCGGGTCGCCGTCAGCGCCATCGCCAGGCGGTCGAGGAACAGCGCCCGGTTGGGCAGGCCGGTCAGGGCGTCGTGACTGGCCAGGTGCCGGACCTGCTCCTCGGCCCGGCGGCGCTCGGTGATGTCGTGGGCCAGCACGATCACCAGGGGCTGTTTGCCGGTCTCGTAGTAGCCGAGGTGAACCTCGACCGGGAACAGGTGGCCGTCCTTGTGGCGATAGCGGCTCTCGGTCACCACCGGCTCTCCCGGAGTCATGGTCGACCAGTAGCGGGCATAGGTGGCGGCATCGAAATCGGCGTCGATGTCGGCCAGATCCATTTGTCCCAGTTCCTGCCGCGTGAAGCCGAGAGACTGGCAGGCGCGGCGGTTGACATTGACGATCCTGCCGTCGAAGTCGTGGACCAGGATGCTGTCGCTGGCGTTGTCCACCAGGCTGCGCAGGCGCTCCTCGCTGACTTGCAGCGCCTCCTGGACCCGGCTGTGGCGGATCACCGTGGCCAGGGTGTCGGCGGCGATGCGGACGAAGCGCAGTTCGTGCTCGCTGCCCGAATGGTTCTCGGGCACATAGAGGTTGAGGACGCCCAGCACCTCGCCGTCGCTCTGGATCGGCATGCAGTAGTGGCCGTGCGGCGCCATGCCCGGGAACCTGACGTCGTGGCGATGGTCCACCTCGTGGGCGAAGACCACCGCGCCGGTCTCCGCCGCCCGGCCGCACAGGCAATACCCGAGCGGAATGTTGGCACACTCGGTCAGGAGATGCTGGTGCAGCCCCTGCTGGGCCACCAGTCGCAGCCTGTCGCCCTCGCGCAGGAAGATGCTGCCGCGGGCCAGCAGGTCGAGGTTGTGACTGGTCAGCACCAGCTTCAGGGATTGGGTGAGAATGTCGTCGATGGCGGCTCCCGACAGCGACAGGGCCAGGATGGAGGCGATGATCTCCTGATTGACCAGTTGCCGTTGCAGGTTTTCTTCCGCCGCCCGCCGCTGGGTGATATTGAGGATGCTGATGACGGAACCCACCGGCCGGTTGTCGCGCAGGATGGGGAAGGCGCTGTATTCGGCGGGGAAGGAACTGCCGTCCCGGCGCCAGAACACCTCGTCGTCCACATGCACCCCGACCCCGGTGTGGAATGCCTGGTAGATGCGGCACTCGGTTTCCGGATAGGCCGAGCCGTCGGCCCGCGTATGGTGCGTCAGGCCATGCAGGGTGCGACCAAGGAGATCATCGGCCGACTCATACCCGAACATCTCAAGGCACGCCCGGTTGATGAAGGTGCAACGGCCCTCGAGATCCACGCCGTAGAAGCCCTCGCCGGCGCTCTCCAGCAACAGGCGGATCTCCTCGCCCCGCTCCCGCAGGTCGGCCTCGCGTTCCAGGACGGTGGCCATCATCTCGTCAAGGGCTCCGGCCACGCTGGCGAGTTCGTCCCCAACCCCCGGCCCACGAAGCGCCGCCATGGTGGCATGATCGATCGTCTGTTCGACGGCGAACTGCCGCGTCGCCGCACTCAGGCGCACCACCTGATCCGCCGTCCGCGTCAGCCATCGACCGATGGCGAACCAGGACAGGGTCAGGAGAAAGACAAGGAACAGGCCGCCCGCCGCCACGATGTCGACGATCTGGAACAGGGAGGCGGTCTTCAGCCGGAAGACGATCCGGGGCGCCTCGTCCACGTCCCCCCCCCAGGGAATGGAGGCCATTCCCCGGTCGGTGGTGTCGTTGGCGGCGGCGCCCAGCGCCTGACGCTCGACCTCCGGCATCAGCATGCCGACGGAACTGGCGATCACGGACCCTTGCCAGACCAGGAACAGGTCGCTCTCCCGGTCGGCGTTGTTGAAGAGGACCGCATTGTCCACGGGACGATAGAGATGCACATGAATGTGACCGGACGCGGTTTGCAGGTGCCGGACGAAGACCCGGTACAGCACCCCGTCCGCGAAGTGCCAGGAGACGCCCTCCGCCATGTGGGCGCCGAGACTGTCGGTCAGGGGAACACCGAAGGCGTACCGCAGTACGCCGTCATCGTCGCTGATGGCCATCCGGGCAAACGTCGCCACCGGACCGCGCACGGTCATATAGCTGGTAAGATCGGCCTCGCTGGCCTGAAAGTCGTCAAACAGGCGGAAATAACCGAGCGTCATCGTCAGGGCCACCGCCCGCCTGGACCACTCCGCATCGAGGGAGGCGATGCGTTTGGAATAGTGCGCCTCGGCGTCCATCAGGCGGCCACGAGCGGCCGCCTCGGAGATCCTGTCGTAGAGCACGTATGAGGTGAGTGAAACTGCCACCACCGTCAAGGCCAGGACCAGCGCGAACCGACCGAAAACCTGCTGCAACAGTGAATTGAAGCGAAATGCCGGAGTGGGCATAATGTCACTTCCCTGCTGTCCACTTCGACACGACGATACTGTCGAGCAGGCGCCTGGCCTTTTCGATGTCGACCCCGTTGGCATTTGCGAACAGGAACGCCGTATCCTTGAGCTGTTCAGGCTTCAGCACACCATCGCGGCTGTAGAGACGACTGTATTCCTTCATCGCGGTGAGCAGATGCTTCCTTTCCTCGGCATCCTTGATGTCCAGGGCCGCAAGCATCTCCTCGGGGCTGTGGCTGGCCATCCACTCAAGGGTGCGCCGGAGAACGCGGACCATCGTGGCCACCGTCTCCGGAGACGACTCGACCACATCGGGGCGTGTCATCAACGTCGCGTGCAGGAAATTGCTGCCGGAAATGGTCGCGGCGTCCGCCGGATCGGCCAGGTTCAGCAGGGGAAACACCTTTCCCTCGGCGCGCAGGCGCGAGGCCACCGGCTCGAACGCCATGATGGCATCGACGCCGCCGGTCTCAAGTATCGCCGAGTTCTCTTTCCACCCCTGTCCCGCCGCCACGATCCGGACGTCGCCGAGCGAAACGCCGGCCGAGGTCAGCACCAGTTCGACGAGTTGCTGCGAGGCGGTCTTGGTGGACAGCGAACTGGTCAGGACTCCGATCGCCCGGCCGCGCAGATCGGCGACGCTGCGGACCGAGTCACGCAGACTGGAACGCACGACCAGCACGAACACCGGACGGTCGGAGACGGCGGCAATGACCGAAAGAGGCGACCCGGCCTGCCGGGCCGACAGACCGGCCAGAAGACCGACCACGATGAAATCGGCATTGCGGTTCAGCATGTTGTCCATGGCGACGCCGCCGCCACTGGCGGGAACGAGACGAACCTCGGCGCCCTCGGCGCGGTCGGCACCGATCTTCGGAATGAGGTCGATCGGCAGATACGTCAGACTGTATGGCCCCGGATACGAAACGGCGATCCGGGTCGCCTTCTCGGCCGCCTGCGACAGGGATGCCGACACCGTCATGACGACAACCAGCAGGACACTCGCGATCCACCGCATGCCTTCCCCTCCCCAGTTCACCACCCGCCTCGGCCTGATCCTATTCTCTATTTACTGGTTGCGAAAGCCCGTCGATGGCATGGTGATGTGCGTACGGACTTGAACGATGGAGGCTTCATCGATGCTGATCGCCCAGATTTCCGATGTCCACGTGCGCGGCGAGCGGGCCGACGGGACGTGGCCCGGCAACACCGACACCCCGGCCGCCATGGCGCGCTGTGTCGCCCGTCTCAACGGCCTGGCCCCCAGGCCCGACGTGGTGCTGGTGACCGGGGATCTGGTGCATGGCGGCCAGGCCGCGGACTACGCCCTGCTGCTGGACCTGCTGACGCCGCTCGATATCCCATTTTTCGTCGTTCCGGGCAATCACGACGACCGCGCCAACCTGCGCGCCGCCTTCCGCGAGCGGGGCTGTCCGGCCGCCGCCGGCCACTTCCTGAATTACGTCATCGAGGACTTCCCGGTGCGCCTTGTGGCCCTCGACACCCAGAACACCGGCCATGAGGGCGGCAGGCTGTGCGAGGAACGCCTGGCCTGGCTGGAGACCTGTCTGAACGAACGGCCAGATCAACCTACGGTCGTGTTCATGCACCACCCGCCCTTTCTCACCGGCCTGGCCGGCTTCGACCGCGAGCCGCTGCAGGGCGCGGACGGCCTCGCCGACATCATCCGCCGCCACCCCAGCGTGGAGCGCATCCTGTGCGGCCACCTGCACCGGCCGGTCCAGGGACGCTTCGCCGGCACCCTGGCCAGTTCCGCCCCCAGCTCGGCCTTCCAGGTAGCCCTCGACCTGACGGAGGGAGTGCCCCTGCGGGTCGTCCCCGACCCCGCCGCCTTCCAGCTCCACCGCTGGCAGCCGGGAACCGGCATCATCAGTCACACGGGGTACGTGTGAACTGGGAGATGGGGGGCGGCAATACGAACCTTTTTGGTCTGGACTCGACGTGGCGCATCGCGCCGAATCATCAGCCTGAGGAAAGCCAATGACCGCGAACAAGTTCACTACGGACCCCGATTGGAATGATCCGGACGACGCGCCCGACCTGTCCGCTCCCGAGTGGCAGGCGAGGTTTGCCAAGGTGCACGTGAAGCGTGGCCGACCGAAGGCCGAGGCACCGAAGGTGTCGACCACCATTCGGCTGGACGCCGATATCGTGGCATATTTCCGGGCCGCCGGCCCCGGCTGGCAGTCGCGCATCAACGACGCGCTACGGCGACTGGTGGCGACGGAACGAGACGGGTGATGGCAGGAGGGAGCGACGTGAAGGATCGGCTGGACGCCCTGCGCGGGGAACTTCGGGCTCGCACGCTGGATGGCTTCGTCGTCCCCCACGCCGACGAGCACCAGTGCGAGTCCCTGCCGGCCCACGCCGAGCGGCTGCGCTGGCTGACCGGCTTCGGCGGCTCGGCGGGGACCGCGGTGGTGCTGGCCGACCGGGCGGTCCTGTTCGTGGACGGCCGCTATACCCTTCAGGCCGGGGCGGAGGTGGACCCGGCCCTGTTCCAGGTCCTGCATTCGGGCACCCTGACACCGGAGCAGTGGATCGGCGACACCCTGCCGTCGGGGGCTCGCCTCGGCTACGATCCCTGGCTGCATTCGCCCGACGGCGCGCGGCATCTCGGCGATGCCTGCCGCCGCGCCGGGGCGACGCTGGTCCAGACCGACGGCAATCCGCTGGACGCGGTGTGGGGTGATCGACCGCCGCCGCCGTCGGCTCCGGCGGTGCCCCATGACCTGTCCTGGTCCGGCCGCTCCAGTCAGGACAAGCGGAGCGAGGTCTGCGAGACGCTGAAGGCCGCCCGAGTCGACGCGGCGGTCCTGAGCGCCCCGGAGTCCATCGCCTGGCTGCTCAACATCCGGGGGGGGGACGTGCCGTTCACGCCGCTGGTGCTCGCCTTCGCCATCCTTCATGCCGACACGTGGGTGGAGCTGTTCATCGACCCGGCCAAGGTGGACGAGACCTTGCGCGATTTCCTCGGGCCATCGGTCCGCATCGCCGATCCGGGCGCCTTCGGCCCGGCCCTGGACGTGCTGGGCGAGGAAACGGCGAGGGTACGCTACGACGGAGCCGGCACGCCGATGTGGATCCTCGAGCGGCTGCGCGCCGCCGGCGCCCGTCCAGACCGTGGAACCGACCCGTGCGCCCTGCCGCGGGCCTGCAAGAATGAGGTCGAGCTGGCCGGGGCTCGCGCCGCCCACGTGCGCGACGGCGTGGCTCTGGTCCGCTTCCTGGCCTGGCTGGAGCGGGAGGTGCCGCGGGGGGGCGTGACCGAACTCTCCGCCGCCCGCCGGCTGGAGGCCTTGCGCGCCGAAGACGGCGCCAGTCGGGGACCGAGCTTCGCCACCATCTCGGCGGCCGGCACCAACGGCGCCATCGTCCACTACCACGGCCGGCCGGAGACCGACCGGGTCCTGGCGCCCGGGATGCTCTACCTGCCCGGGATGCTCTACCTGGTGGACTCGGGAGGCCAGTACCTGGACGGCACCACCGACGTCACCCGCACCATCGCCCTGGGGCCCCCCGGCTCCCTGGAGCGCCGCCGCTTCACCCAGGTGCTGAAGGGCCACATCGCCATCGCCGAGGCGGTCTTTCCAGCGGGCACCACCGGCAGTCAGCTCGACATGCTGGCGCGGCGGGCGCTGTGGGCGGACGGGGTGGACTATGACCACGGCACCGGCCATGGAGTCGGCAGCTACCTCGCCGTCCACGAGGGTCCCCACCGCATCGCCAAGGCCGGCAACGACATCGCCCTGAAAGCGGGCATGATCGTCTCCAACGAGCCGGGCTACTACCGGACCGGAGCCTTCGGCATCCGCATCGAGAGCCTGGTCACGGTGGTGGCGGCGCCGAAACCGGAGGGAGCGGAACGCGACCTGTTGCGCTTCGAGACCCTGACCCTCGCCCCCATCGACCGGGCTCTGGTGGATCCGGCCCTGCTCGATCGGGACGAGATCGCCTGGCTCGACGCCTACCACGACCGGGTCCGCGTCACCCTCTCCCCCCTCGTCGATGGCGAGACGGCGGACTGGCTCGCAGGGGCGACGGCGGTCCTCGGGGGGTGAGCCATGTCGCTTGTTCTGTCCATCGCCGTGTCGCACCTGCGCTTTCGCCGCCGCCAGACTCTGGTGTCGGTGCTGGGGGCGGCCCTGGGGGTGGGCTTTTTCATCGGCATCGCCGCGATGATGCAGGGCTTCCAGCGTGATTTCGTCGCCCGGGTGATCGACGTCCAGCCCCACATCGTCATCCGCGACGAGTTCCGCCACCCGCCCCCCCAGCCGGTGGAGATGGTCTTTCCCGGAGGCGCCGTCCAGCTCGTCGGGGTCAAGCCGAAGGACGAGGTGCGCGGCATCCGCAACGCCCGGGCCGTCATCGACAGCCTGCGCCGTCTCCCCGGCCTGCACGTGGCGCCGGTGCTGAGCGGTCAGGTACTGCTGCGCTTCGGCGCCAAGGACGTGGCCACCAGCGTCACCGGCATCGAGCCCGAACAGGAGCGCCTGGTCACCAACCTGGAAAAGGACATGGTCGAGGGCTCGCTTGACGCCCTGCGCACCTCCCCCAACGCCATCATCCTGGGCCAGGGGGTGGCGGAAAAGGCCGGGGTCAGGCTCAACGACACGGTCTCGGCGGTATCGCCCGAGGGGGTGGCGCTGAAGATGACGGTGGTCGGCATCTTCGCGAGCGGCATCACGCTGGTGGACAACTTCGACAGCTATGCCCTGCTGAAAAAGGTGCAGATCCTGCAAAATCGGCCGAACGTGGTCAACCGCATCCGGATCAAACTTGACGACATCGCCGACGCCTCGACCATGGCCCGGCGCATCGAGGCCCGCTTCGGCTACCGCGCCGAGTCCTGGGAGGAGGCCTCGCGCAACGTGCTCGGCATCTTCATCATCCAGAACGCCATCATGTACTCGACGGTGGGGGCGATCCTCATCGTCGCCAGCTTCGGTATCTTCAATATCATCTCGACGGTGGTGTTCGAGAAGACCCGCGACATCGCCATCCTCAAGTCCATGGGCTTCACCGAGGCCGACATCCGGCGCATCTTCGTGCTGGAGGGGCTGGCGATCGGCATGATCGGCACACTGGTGGGCTGGCTCATCGGCTATGGACTGGTGGAACTCATGGCCTCCATCGACATCAAGATGGAGGGCTTCGTCAAGGCGCAGGGGTTCATTCTCTACCGCACGCCGAAGCATTACCTGATTTCCGGAGGGGTGGCGGTGGTCACGGCGACCTTCGCCGCCTGGCTGCCGGCGCGGCGGGCGGCCCGGCTGCGTCCGGTGGAGATCCTGCGGGGCGGCGGATGACGGTCACCGCCATAGCGGCCGCCATCGCCGCCGAGGGCATGGCGCGGGTCCTCCCGGGGCCGGTGCCCGTCACCCTGCTGCACGGCATCGACTTCGCCGCCGCCCGGGGCGAGTTCGTCGCCATCACCGGGGCGTCGGGCTCGGGCAAGTCGTCGCTGCTCTACGTGCTCGGGCTCCTGGACACGCCGACGTCGGGGCGGGTCCTCATCGACGGCGAGGACGCGAGCCGTCTTCCCCCCGAGGAGCAGGCGCGGCTGCGGCTGATGAAGCTCGGCTTCGTCTTTCAGTTCCACTTCCTGCTGCCCGAGTTCACCGCGCTGATGAACGTGATGATCCCGATGAAGAAGAAGGGTGGCCGCGGCGAGGGGGACATGCGCGCCCGCGCCGCCGAGCTGCTCGGCGCCATGGGCCTGTCGGCACATCTCTCCAAGCGCCCGGACCAGCTCTCGGGCGGCGAGCGGCAGAGGGTGGCCATCGCCCGGGCACTCGCCAACGACCCGGCGATCATCCTGGCCGATGAACCCACCGGCAACCTGGACAGCGCCTCGGCCCAGCGGGTCTTCGCCATCCTGAGCGCCCTCGCCCACGACGAGGGACGAACGGTGATCGTGGTCACCCACGACCCGGTTCTGGCCGACCTCACCGACCGTCAGGTTCACCTGGTGGACGGCGGCATCGTCGGGTGAGCATGCGGCGTGCTCCCTCGCACTCGAGCGCAGGTTTCCGGAAACCGCATAAGGCCAGCAGCACCCGCAGCACCTCGTTCAGGGCGAGGCGCCCGGCGGGTGTCGCGCGGAGGACACGGTCGTCAAGGTCGATGAACCCGTCAAGCCGGGCCAGCACCTCGGGCGCCACGGTCAGCGGCCGGCCGGTGAGACGATGGAACCGCCGGCGGTCCACCCCCTCCACCAGGCGCAGGCCGATCAGCAGCAGCTCCTCCGCCCGCTCGTCGGCGTGGAGGCGGGCCCGTTCATGGGTGCCGTGGCCCCGGCTCTCCACCAGGCGCAGCCAGGTCCCGGGCGAGGGATGCTGATACACCGCGTCGGTCTCTCCTCCTCCCCCATCCCCGCCGGTGAGGCGTCCATGGGCGCCCGGCCCGATGCCGACATAGTCCATGCCGCGCCAGCCGGCCAGATTGTGCCGGCACTCCTCGCCGGGGCGGGCATGATTGGAGACTTCATAGGCCGGCAGACCGGCGGCGGCGGTGACTTCCTGCGTCACCTCGAACAGCCGGGTGGCCTCGTCCTCGTCCGGCAGCACCAGGTCCCCCCGGGCCTGGAGCCGGTGGAAGGCCGTGCCCGTCTCGATGCCGAGCTGATAGAGCGACAGATGACCGGCGCCGAAAGAGAGCGCCCGCTCCAGTTCCTCCCGCCAGCCCGCAACCGTCTGCCCCGGACGGGCATGGATCAGGTCCAGCGACAGCCGCGGGAAGGTGGCGCCAGCCAGGGCGATGGCGTCAAGCGCTTCGGCCACGCCATGCACCCGTCCGAGAAATCGCAGCGCCTCCTCGTTCAGCGACTGAACCCCAAGGGACAGACGGGTGATCCCCGCCGCGCGCAGGGCCAGGAAACGCCCGCGATCGACGGTGCCGGGATTGGCCTCCAGGGAGATTTCCAGGTCCGGACTCACGGTCCAGTGTCGCCGCACGGCGTCGACGATCGCCGCCACCGTCTCGGGCGCCATCAGCGACGGCGTGCCGCCACCGAAAAACAGGCTCCCCACGGTGCGGCCGGTCGTTTCCGCTGCGAAATGATCCAGATCGCGCAGCAGCGCCCGCCGCCACCGCGCCTGGTCGATCTCGCCGGCGACGCGGGAATTGAAGTCGCAGTACGGACACTTGGAAACGCAGAAGGGCCAGTGGACGTAGATGCCGAGCGTCATGGCCCCGCTTATACGATCTTCCCGCCGCGGCGGGAAGGGATGGGATCCGTGGGCTCGCCGGTATTACCCCTCGTGGCGCCTCTCGTCAGGTGGCTCGGCGCGACCATATCACTCTCTACCGAACGCTGAAACTGGCGAAAGGCCGCATCATGGCGAGCTTCGATCCCAGAACGTTGCTTGAAAACGTCGATCCCCTGTTTCGTCACATGGAGGCCCAGCAGTTCGCCGAACTGGTGCGGCAGGCAGGACAGGACGGCGACGAGACCGCCGATCCGCGCGTGGAGTATTACGACAAGGCAATTCGCCTGACGGCGGCGGCGATCTACATGATCGCCCGTGACCTGAATCTGTCGGCGGGCGACATCGCCGTGGTGGCCACCTTCACCGTGGGCACGTTCTCCGGCGCCTCCTCCCACCACAACGACGAGACCACCCGGCAGATCAAGGATCTGTTCGCCGCCGCTTTCGACGACGCCTGCGCCGACAAGACCCGCGCCGCCTCGTTCATGGCCGACATCGTCGGCGATGGAATCGACATGATCCGCCGGTTGGGAGCCCGGTGAGGGAAAATTCAATATGGACCGGTCTCGGCGAATACGTCGGCCAGGTGGTCGGCATCGATAAAGCGTTCGCTCCACGCGTCCAGAAGGGCGGTATCGGCTGCTCGAACCCGCGCCTCATCTTCGGTAGTCAACGGTCCGAAACGTCGGCGCAGAAGGCGGAGAAGCATTTCCGCCTTGCCCTGCTGCTCGGCGGTGCGGCGTGTCTCCTCGAGTTCCCGCTGAGCGCGCGCGAGTTCCCCGTGCACGCGTCTTGCGTTGTTCTGGATGTAGATCTGAGGCTTTGCTCCGCGGCAACTCCTACCGCATCAGTTGGAACCATACGGCCCCCAGGGCGGCGCTGACCAGCAGAGTCTTGATCATGTCGGCATGGAAGCGCAGCGTCGCGATCAGGGCTCCGGCGGCCAGGACCAGGGCGGCGCCGTCGAGGGTCTGCCACACCGGCACCATGAGCCGCGCCCCCAGGACGGAGATCTCGTCCACCCGGCCGAACAGCACGTGCAGGCTGAACCACACGGCGAGGTTGAGCACGACGCCCACCACCGCGGCGGTGATGGTGGACAGGGCCGCACTGAGGGCCTTGTTGCCGCGCAGGGACTCGATCCAC
Source organism: Alphaproteobacteria bacterium (assembly GCA_039908285.1). Taxonomy (GTDB): domain Bacteria; phylum Pseudomonadota; class Alphaproteobacteria; order Rhodospirillales; family Rhodospirillaceae; genus JAMOBE01. The sequence goes on along the minus strand of JAMOBE010000008.1, from coordinate 46,602 downwards.
GGGGCGCCGAGGAAGATCCACAGGAAGCAGGGGGCGAAGGTGACCCAGGTGGTCAGCGTCGCGCCCAGGACTCCGGCCACCACCGGGTCGAGCATGCCGGGGTCGCGGAAGGCGGCGAGGAAGCCGACGAAGGCCAGCACCATGATCAGTGGTCCGGGCGTGGTCTCGGCGAGGCCGAGGCCATCCAGCATCTCCCCCGGGGCGAGCCAGCCATAGGTGGCCACCGCCTGCTGCGCCACGTAGGCCAGCACGGCATAGGCGCCGCCGAAGGTCACCACCGCCATCTTGCTGAAGAACAGCCCTTCCTGCATGAACACGCCGCTGACCCCCGTCAGCAGGGAAAGGACCAGCAGCGGCGCGAACCACACGGCGAGCCACACGACCGCCACCTTGACGGCCCGCAGCACCGAAGGACGGGTGTGCTCGGGCTGGTGGCCATCGGTCAGCAGGGCGTCGATCACCGGCTTCGCCCCCGCCTTGGGCTCCTGGCCCTTGATCACCACGAAGGTGTCGGGACGGAGTCGGGCACCGACTAGGCCGATCGATGCCGCCGTGAGCACGATCACCGGGAATGGAACGTCGAAGAAGAAGATTGCAATGAAGGCGAGCCCCGCCAGGGCGCGCATGACCGTGTTCTTGAGCGCCCGCTTGCCAAGGCGCATCACCGCCTCGACGACCACCGCCAGCACCGCCGCCTTGATGCCGAAGAACATCGCCTGCACCAGGGTTACCTCCTGGAACACGGCATAGAGGATGCTGAGCCCGACGATGACGAAGAAACCGGGCAGCACGAACAGGGTGCCGGCGACGATGCCACCCGCCGTCCGGTGCAGGAGCCACCCCATATAGGTGGCGAGCTGTTGTGCCTCCGGCCCCGGCAGCAGCATGCAGTAATTGAGCGCGTGCAGGAAGCGGCTCTCGCTGATCCAGCGCTTCTCATCCACCAGGATGCGATGCATCATGGCGATCTGCCCGGCCGGACCGCCAAAGCTCAACAGTCCGATCTTGAGCCACAGCCAGAAGGCCTCGGCGAACGACACTGAATGGGCGCGTTCCGCCACCGTTTCGCCGGCCGTCGACGTCCGTTCGTCCATGGTCATCCCCCCTTGTGGCATACCATGTCCATATGCATCACCGAGTGACGGATTCAAGGGCTGCCCGGCGGGCAACGTGTCGTCCCCTGTAGTCAACTGATGCAAAATGCGACATTGCACGGTGTCGCGATATGTTACATAAATGATGGACCAAAGTCAGCAACGTTTCGGTGGTTCCCACGGTCCGGCAGGGCCGAGGGGATGTCCGCCGTCATGCTTCGGGGGCGGAACAGCCCTGTCGAGGATAGGGGGAATCGTACATGTCTTTGCGGGTTCTGTTGTTGTTCTTGTTCGTAATGAGTATCTCCTGGGCGAGCGGGGGAGACGGGGCCTGGGCCGCCGACGCCGTGCCGGCCACCGGTGCGGAGTCGACCCTGCCGTGGTGGGCGTGGCCGCTCATGCTGTTCGTGGTGACGTTCGCGCTCGGCATCGTCGCGGTTCTCGGCGGCGTGGGCGGCGGCGTGCTGTTCGTGCCGATCGTCGGGGGCTTTTTCCCCTTCCATCTCGATTTCGTCCGCAGTGCCGGCCTGCTGGTGGCCCTGTCGGGCGCCCTGGCCGCGGGACCCGCCCTGCTCAAGAAGGGCATGGCCGACCTCCGCCTGGCCCTGCCGGTGGCCCTCATCGCCTCGTCGGCGGCGATCGTCGGCGCCATGATCGGGCTGGCCCTGCCCACCAATGTCGTGCAGATCGCCCTGGGTGTCACCATTCTCGGCATCGTCGCCATCATGCTCATGGCGAAGAAATCAGAATATCCCGAAGTCGAGAAAGCCGACGCGCTGTCCACAGCGCTCCGCATCAGCGGCGTTTACTACGAACCAACCATCAACCGCAATGTTGACTGGAAGATTCATCACACGGCGAAGGGGCTTCTGCTGTTCGTGGGCATCGGCATCATGGCTGGCATGTTCGGCCTTGGTGCCGGATGGGCCAACGTGCCGGTGCTCAATCTGCTGATGGGGGCGCCGCTCAAGCTGTCCGTCGCCACCAGCAAGTTTCTCCTGTCCATCACCGATACGTCGGCCGCCTGGGTCTACATCAACCAGGGCGCCGTCCTGGCCATGATCGTCGTGCCGTCGATCATCGGCATCATGCTGGGATCGATGGTGGGCGTGCGCCTGCTGGCGGTCACCAAGGCCTCGGTGGTGCGCAAGGTCGTCATCACCATGCTGCTGTTCGCCGGTGCCCGCGCGCTGTCCAAGGGCTTTGGCTATTAAGGGGGGAACAACGATGGCCAACGGAAACAATGCGTCCGGAACCAGCAAGGTGACGGCGACCGAGGAGCAGATCATCTACGCCAAACTGCTGGATTGGGGAATGAAGGCGGGCCTGGCCGCTCTGGTGGTCACGTTCGCGATCTATGTATCAGGTCTTCTGCCACCGTATATCCCCGTAGAACAGGTCTCGAGCTACTGGGGTATGAGCGCTCACGAGTACCTGGCGGCGGCCAACGTCCAGCCGGGGTGGGCGTGGGTCCACATGGTCGGCCGGGGCGATTTCCTCAACTTCATCGGGGTCGCCTTTCTCGCCGGCATCACCATCGTCTGCTACCTGCCCATCATCCCGATCTTCCTGAAGAAGAAGGACACCGTCTACGCCGCGATCGCGGTGGCCGAGGTCCTGGTGCTGACCCTCGCGGCCTCGGGGATCCTGCACGTGGGAGGGCACTGATCGGGCCGACGACGGCAGGCGGGCGGCAGACGCCGCCGCTTGCCGGTCCCGGCCACGATCAGGACGGGCAGGACCTGCCCTTTCGGGGGCAGTCCGCCGCCTCGGACAGCAACTGCCTGGCGGCATCGATCTCCCCGGATTCCGCAAAGGCCACGGCGGCGAAAATCTGGGACAACCAGCTTGCACGTGCGGTCATGTGACGGTTCCTTACAGGTGGATGCGAGGACTCGCCCCCCTGATAAGCACGGCCGGTACCACTCACGTGAACACGAAGAAGAGTCCACCAGATCTCTATGGCGAGCCCGAGAGGATGGAGCGCACCAGCCTCTCAGGTAGGTGGGGATGCAGCGGCGCAGCATCAATCAGCCGATCCGCCCTGGATCCGCCTCTGGATCCGCCCTGGGAGGGCGCGTTGGCACGGTAACCATCCGGTTTCCAGAAAATCCGCGGATCCTCTGGAAACCGGATAAGATCACGCGGTCGCCACCTCGGGGCCGTCGTCGTCGTCGTCGTCGTCCGTGCCGTCTTCGCCCCTGGCCTCGGCCTCGGCCGCGGCATCCTCGGCGGCTTCGCTCTCAAGCCCTGGTGCGGCCGGTGTCGGCTGCCCGGGCTGCCGGACCGGGCGCCCGTTGGGTGCCCCCATGCTGCTCATGACCCGGTAATAATGATCCGCGTGCTGAAAATAGTTCTCAGCCAGCACACGGTCACCCTGGGACGAAGCATCCCTCGCCAGGGCAAGGTACTTGTCCATCATCTGATGAGCATTCCCCCGCACACGCGCGCTGGGGGGATTGTCGAAGGAGCCTGTACGCAACGGACCACCCGGCTTCTTGTTATTGCTGCCGCGTCCGCGCGAACGCCCCTTGGGGTTCGGGCCTTGCCTCATGACACCTGTCATTATCTGATTTCAAACAACCCCCAACCATTTCGATGATTGCCCTTCAAGGGGCTCACCGACACTGTGGTGGTATCAGGGGGTAAGCAATGGCGCGACAAAGAGACTGAGCCCATCCTGTCCGGCCCCAGGGCAACCGCCCCGTCTCAACTCCGCACCAGCTTGTGACTCACCGTATTCAGGTTCCGGATCATTTCCAAGCACTTTTTTCGCTGATCCGGATTTTTACCCCCCCGGGGCGCGAACGACGATGCACCGCGCCGTTCCTGAAAGATCGGCACGCTCCCCCACCAATACCAGCCCCTCTCCCTCCATGATCCATCCGGCAGGGGTGGCCTGGCCGGCTCCCACCTCGAGGACGGCGACGCCGCCCGGCCGCAGCAGGCGGCGGAGGTGGGGCGCCAGGGCGCGATAGGCGGCGAGGCCGTCCACTCCCCCCGCCAGGGCCAGCCTGGGCTCGAAGCACGCCACCTCCGGCGCCAGGCCGTCGATCTCGGCGTCGGGGATATAGGGCGGATTGGCGACGATCAGATCAAATGGCCCATCGAGGCCATGGCCCCAGTCTCCGACCTCGAACCGCGCCCGCTCGGCCAGGCCACAGCGGGTGGCGTTCTGGCGCGCCGTGGCCACGGCTCCGGGGGCGATGTCGACCCCAAGCCCCCGCGCCCGGGGCAGTTCCGCCAGCAGCGCCAGCAGCAGGCAGCCGGTGCCGGTGCCGAAATCGAGAATCGCCAGCGGTGCGTTCCGGCGGGGAACCGCCTCCAGGGCCGCCTCGACGACGGTTTCGCTGTCGGGCCGGGGGTCGAGGGTGTCCGGGGACACGGTCAGCGTCAGGGTCCAGAAACCGCGACGGGCGATGATCCGGGACACCGGCTCCCGCGCCGCTCGTCGGGCCACGGCGGCAGTCAGCGCCGCCTCCTCCGACGGGGAGAGGGGGCGCTCCGGATGCAGGGCCACCTCCGACGGCTCGAGCCCCAGCACGTGGGCCGCCAGCAGACGGGCATCAAGGCGGGGGCTCACCACCCCCGCGGCGGCCAGAAGACGGCTCGCCTGGCTCAGGGCCACACCGACCGTCCTGGCACTCTCGATGGGAGCAAGTGTCATACATCAGGCTCGCTGGTATCAGTGACCCAGTAGCCTTATCAAGGCAGCCAGTCCCCCGAGAATGGCGAGCGTCTGAAGACCAAGGGCGCCGATCATCCACTTCATCATCTCGGCCTTGGTTTCGGCCATTTCGGCACGCAGATCGGCCTTGGTGACGAGTTGGGACATGTCGCTCTCACGGCTTTCCCGCAGGGCATCCGCCACGGTCTCGGCCTGCTGTTCGGGCATGCCGGCGGCAGTCATGCGCTTGATGAAGGCGTGGGTATCGAACGAAATGGCGACCATGGCGTCCTCACTGTTCCCGTCCCCATGGTATCGCCTCCACCCGTCAGTGCAACAGGCTTTCGGAGTTGAAGCGCATTGGTCGGACTATCCGTTTGACGGCCTCAGAGCCTGAAAATGTATTCGGAACCTGTACTCCCTCTCCCCCTCGAGGGGGAGAGGGCCGGGGTGAGGGGGTGGGGCAACCGGCAAAATCCTTGGGGCCTCTCCCCCCCCTCACCCAACCCTCTCCCCCCTGAAGGGGGGGGAGAGGGCTTTTTATGGTCATGGTGCCGATACATTTTCAGGCTCTCACTCCAGTTCGGCCAGCAGGGCGGCCTGGTCGTCGGCGACCAGGGCGTCCACGAAGTCATCGAGGGCGCCGCCGGTCATCATCTGGTCGATCTTGTACAGGGTCAGGTTGATGCGGTGGTCGGTGACCCTTCCCTGCGGGAAGTTGTAGGTGCGGATGCGTTCCGAGCGGTCGCCGCTGCCCACCTGGCTGCGGCGCGAGGCGGCCCGTTCGGCGTCGCGGCGCTGGCGCTCGTGCTCGTAGAGGCGGGCGCGCAGGATCTTCATCGCCTTGGCCTTGTTCTTGTGCTGGGACTTCTCGTCCTGACAGGCGACGACGATGCCGGACGGAATATGGGTCAGCCGCACCGCGCTGTCGGTGGTGTTGACGTGCTGGCCCCCCGCCCCCTGGGAGCGATAGGTATCCACCCTGAGGTCCTTCTCGTCGACGTGGACGTCCACCTCCTCGGCCTCGGGCAGCACGGCGACGGTGGCGGCGGAGGTGTGGATGCGCCCGCCGGCCTCGGTCACCGGCACCCGCTGCACCCGGTGAACCCCCGACTCGAACTTCAACCGCGAGAACACGCCGCGGCCGGTGATGCCGGCGATGGCCTCCTTGTAGCCGCCGATGCCGGTCTCGTTCAGCTCCATCACCTCGAAGCGCCACCCCCGCAGCGCGGCATAGCGCTCATACAGGCGGAACAGCTCGGCGGCGAACAGGGCCGCCTCCTCGCCACCGGTGCCGGCGCGGACCTCGAGGATGGCGTTGCGCTCGTCGGCCTCGTCCTTCGGCAGCAGCATCAGCCGCACCTGGCGGTCCAGGGCCGGCACCTCCTCCTTCAGCCGATAGAATTCGTCGGCGGCCAGGCTCCGCATCTCGGCGTCCGAGGACTCGTCGGCCATCATGGCCTCGGCCTCGGCCATCTCGGCGCGGCCGCGGTGCAGGGCATGAATGGACTCAACCACCGGCTTCAGGTCGGAGAACTCCTTGGACAGCCGGGCGAAGGTCGGCGCATCCAGTCCGTCGCCCCGGCTCAGAAGCGCGTTCAATTCCTCGTGGCGCGCGACCAGCCGCTCCAGCTTGGCGTCCAGACTCAATGCGACATCTCCCTGGTTTTCGTGGCGTCCGTTCCGCCGTCCAGCCGGAACAGCCGGCGCACGGCCCGCTCGGTGGTCTCCCACTCCACCTGGCCGCGCTCGCCCGACGCCGCGATCTCGCGCAGGACCTCCGACGGCGCGTGCAGCAGCCGGTTGATCAGCAGGCTGGTGGCCCTGTCGGCGTCGCCGCCGGCCTCGGCCATGACCTGGTCCCGTACCTCCTCGAAGTGCAGCCGCAGGGCCTGGATCGACGGCCCGGCGGAGCGCTCGGCGCGGCCGCGCAGGAACCCCGTCACCTCGGCGGCGATGATGTCCCAGGCGGCGCGGGCGGCGGCCTCGCGGGAAACCCGGCTTTGCAGCGCCACCTGCTCCAGGTCGTTGAGATCGTACAGGAAGGCGTTGTCCACCTTGTGGACCGCGGGCTCGATGTCGCCGGGAATGCCGGCGTCGATGAAGAATATGGGGGTCTGGCGCCGCTTGCGCACGGCCGCCCGGGCCAGGTCGGCGGTGATCACGAACTGCCGCCCGCTCATGGAGGACAGCACCACGTCGGCCGAAGCCACCGCCGCCGCCAGGTCGGCGAAGGGAACGACGTGCCCCTCCAGTTCCTTGGCGGTGGCCTCGGCCTGGGCTTCGCGCGGGGCGGTGACCACCAGCCGCTTCAGCCCCGCCAGCCGCAGGTTCTCGGCGATCAGCCCGCCCATGTCGCCGGTGCCGATCAGGAGCCCCTGGACGCGGCCGAGGTCGCCGTGCAGGTCGCGGGCCAGCTGGACGGCGACGGCGGCGATGGACACCGGCCCCTCGGCGATGGCGGTCTCGTTGCGTACCCGCCTGGCGGCGGCATAGGCGGCCTGAAGAATCGCGTCCAGGTCCGGGCCGGTCAGCCCGGCGGCCTGCGCCAGGCGGTGGGCATCCTTGACCTGTCCGAGCACGTGTGGCTCGCCGATCACCAGGCTGTCGAGCGCCGCGGCGACGGAAAAGCAGTGGCGGACCGCGTCGACACCGCTCAGCCGGTACATGTGCCCGGCCAGGGTTTCCCGATCCAGGTTGGCGCGCCGCGCGAACGCCGCGGTGATGCTCCGCGCCGCCGCCTCGGCGTCCGGGTGGACGGCGATGACCTCGACCCGGTCGCAGGTGGACAGGGCGATGGCCTGGGTCAGCCCGCCCTGGCGCAGGTCGGCCAGGAAGGCGGGCGCCATGGCCTCGTCCACGAACAGGGCATCGCGCAACGCCAGCGAGCTGGAACGGTGGTTCGCGCCCATGACGAAAAGCTGGTTGACGGCGATGATCCCGGACATGGCTTCGTCACCCGTCCTTTCGGCCGGCTGAGTCGAGGGCGGCGGCGTCCAGGGCGGCCGCCCGGGCCTCCACCAGGTCCACCAGGTGGTCCACCATGGCCTTGGTGCCGATCTTGTGGTCGGCCGCACCCGTGACGTAGACCATGTGCTCGCCGTTCCCCCCACCGGTCAGCCCAAGATCGGTGGAGCGGGCCTCGCCCGGCCCGTTGACCACGCAGCCGATCACCGACAGCGTCAGCGGCGTGGTGATGTGGGCCAGGCGGTCTTCAAGGGTCTCCACCGTCCGCACCACGTCGAAGCCCTGGCGAGCGCAGGACGGACACGACACCACCCGCACCCCGCGATGGCGCACGCCGAGGGAGCGCAGGATGTCGAAGCCGACCCGGATTTCCTCAACCGGATCGGCCGACAGCGACACGCGGATGGTGTCGCCGATGCCCTCCCACAGCAGCATGCCGATGCCGAGCGCCGACTTGACGGTGCCGGCGCGAAAGCCCCCGGCCTCGGTGATGCCAAGGTGGAGCGGATAGTCGCACGCCCGGGCCAGCCCCTGATAGGCGGCGACGGCCAGGAAGACGTCGGAGGCCTTGACGCTGATCTTGAAGTCGCGGAAGTCGTTGTCCTCGAGGATGCGCGCATGCTCCAGCGCACTCTCCACCAGCGCCTCCGGACAGGGCTCGCCGTACTTTTGCAGGAGATGCTCCTCCAGGCTGCCGGCGTTGACGCCGATTCGCATCGACAGGCCGTGGTCCCTGGCAGCCTTGATCACGTCGCGCACCTTGGCGGGCGAGCCGATGTTGCCGGGGTTGATGCGCAGGCACGCGGCGCCATTCTCCGCCGCCTCGATGGCTCGCTGGTGGTGGAAGTGGATGTCGGCGACGATGGGCACCGAGACCTGACGCACGATGTCCTTCAGCGCCAGCGACGACTCGCGGTCGGGACACGAGACCCGCACGATATCGGCCCCCGCCGCCTCCAGGGCCCGGATCTGGGCCACCGTCGCCGCCACGTCGGCCGTCGGCGTGTTGGTCATCGACTGGACGGTGATGGGGGCGTCACCGCCCACCAGGACCTTGCCCACCCGCACCTGGCGTGACGGGCGGCGGATGATCTCGCGATAGGGCCGATCGGACATCGGACGGTCTTTCCGTTGGGGTTCGGCGAGACGCCGGAGCGGTGCCACAGCAGCGGTGCCAGGCGTCAGCGCGCTCCCGCCGCCGACGCTCCCGAAGCCGACGGGGGCTCGGCCGCGGCCCGGCGCAGGCGCTCGGGGTCGAGGGGGACATTGCGGCGCGCTCGGCCCAGCGGTCCGAGAGACGGCAGCGGCGTGCCATCCAGCAGGACGTCCAGCGCCCCGGCACTGCCGACGAACAGCGTCAGCCCCGGCCGGTTGGGGATACGGTAGCTCTCACCCCGGCGCAGCATGCGCGTGACCAGGGCGTGATTCTTGTCCCGCACCTGGAGCCAGCTTTCGCCGCGCACGGCCTTGACCACCACCCGGACGTCGGCGGCCATCTCGCCGAACACCCGCCCGGCGTCGGCGGCGGCAGGAGCCGGCGCCACCACCTGTGCCGGGGCCGTGGCCTGAGTCGGAGCGCCGACGGTGGTGGGCGGGGGAGTCTCGTCCTCGCCCTCCTCGGGGGGCATCATCCCCGCCTCCGGCGCCTTCACCAGGGTCGCCGCGGCCGGGGCCGCGGGGGGCGGAGTCACCAGGGCGGGGGCCACCGGAGCCTGGGCTACCGGAGCGGAGGCTACCGGAGCCGGGGCTACCGGAGCCGGGGCTACCGGAGCGGGAGCCGGGGCTATGGGAGGTGGCGTGACCGGACTCGGGGGCTGCGCCACGACCGGCGGCGGAGCCGGGACGGGGGCCGGCGGCGGCACGACCGGTTCCGCAACCGGCGGGGCGGTGGCTTCCGGGGGCAGTGGCGGCGGTTCGCCCTTCAGCAGGCTGGCCATGCGCTCGGGCACGGCGGGGATGAGGTCGGCCACCGTGCGATCGTTGTTGGACAGCCAGAACCAGGCGCCATAGGCGGCCCCGGCCAGGATCACGCCCATGAGGACCATCGCCCCGGTGGGGATGCGATCTTCGGACACCGGCAGGGGAAAGGCGAGCTTGGACGATCCGCGCAGCCCCTCCGTCTCGCCCTTGAAGCGCCGCACCACCTCTTCGCCGTCCAGCCCGAGATGATCGGCGTATGCGCGAACGAATCCCGACGCATAGGTGGGACCCGGCAGATCCTTGAACCGCCCCTCTTCGATCGCGAGAAGATACGGGTAGCGGATACAGAGCACGGCGGAGACCTCGCGCAGATCCTCTCCGCAACGCAGACGGTTCGAATGCAGCAATGCCGCAACCGCCGACCCATTATGGCCGACGGAGCCGGTTGGCTGCTCCTGGTCGTTTTTCGTCACGCCACGGGGTCTCCTCCATTGCGGTGGGGACGGCCGCCGACCGCACCGCGGAACCCTTTCGACCCATGGAAGCTACAGCGAAACCGCGCCACGTCAAAGCTAAAAGGTAGGAGGGGAATCGGGTGACCCTTCAATGGCCCTCCCCCCCTCTTCGGGGGACGGCGTTCACTCTTTCACCCGATTGCCCTGGCGCATCTGGCGAATGGCGAGGGCGATGAACGTGATCGTGACCAGGACGATGACGGCGATGATGAGCGTGGTATGGCTCACCTGCCGCGACCATTCGCGAAGGACCGCGGCCCGGCTCAGCGCGGCGGCAACCCGGAAGGAGAAATCGGAAAGCTGGATGATGCCGACGACATGCCCTTCGCTGTCGAGGGTCTGCAGGCCGCTGCTGCCGAACCCCTTGATCGGCATCCCGGCGAATGCCGTATTGGACCGCACGGGGAACCCGATGGTGTCCTCCGTCTTTTTTGGTACCCAGGCCGCCAGCACCGTGCCATCGGCATCGAACAGCATGACGGCGTCGAGTCGCCCCGGATCGCCCGCGGCGTGTTCTTCCTCGTTCGCCAGCTGAAACCCCTCGAAGTAGGCGGGATCGACCAGCGCCTGGACGACGCCATTGAACTTCCCATTCTCGGTAATGCCGCGGCTCAGACCGAACGTCCAGGTGCCGGACGGGGTCTTCCATGGCTTTTCGACGACGAAGCGCTCCCACTGGTCGCGGTGTCGGCGGAAGAAGGGCTCCTCGGCGACGCTCATGGCGGACGGTGGATAGGACGTGCCATTGGCCTGCAGCCGTCCCTCCGCATCGAAGACGCGGACGTCGATGGCCTGCGGCAGGTAGAGGCTCTTGTGCTTGACGGCGAGATGGAGCTTCAGCAGGGCATTGCCCATGGCCGCCGGTCCGCCGGTCATGTTTTCCGCGATGTCCGCCAGAGCGGCTTCGACCGTGGACAATGCCTGCGAGGCGTGTTTCGCGTACTTCCGCGCGTGGTCCAGGGCCTCCGTGCGGGCCAGGGCCAGGGCCCGGTCCTTCCGGGCGCTGCGCTCCTGCACGAGGGTGGCGATCAGCACGGAGGCGAGCAGCAGGGCCGCGACGACGGCCGCCAGGAAAGGCAATGGCGCGGACAAACGGGCGCCTCTCACTTCCCCCCCTCCAGCACGGCGGTCACCCGTGCCACGAGACCGGGATCCACGCCAACCCGCGTCACCACGTCCTCCTGACGTGTCATGAGCTTCTTCCTCCACGTGGAAAGGGTGGCCTCGCCCGGTGTCACGACCTGGACACCATGGTGGATCAGAAGCCTGCGGGCTTCGGTTTGCGCCAGGGCCGCCTCGCCGCGGGCGAGTTCGACGATGCTCTCCCACGTGTCGGTGATGGTTGTCTTGAGGTCGGGAGGCAGCCGGTCCCAGAAGTCTCCGGCGATCAACGGGACGTACTGGGCAAAATGCTCGCGATCCTCGAAAGCGTAGCGGATGCCTCGTGTCCACAGCTCGGCACTGGCCATCGTCGCGTGGCTGCTGAGAACGCCGTCCACCGTGCCGGCATCGAGTGCCGCACCAAGATCCGGCCACGGGATCACCTGGGCTTCGGCACCGAAGGCCTCGAGCCGCATGGAATTGGATTCTCCGCCGGCGATGCGAACTTTGAGTCCGGCCAGATCCTCATGGCGGCGGATGGGCTTGCGAACACTGAAAATGTTGAGGAACCCCAGGTCGATCCACCGGCCAACCACATGGATGGCCAGGGAGCGTTCGATCCTGCGGTCGACGATCCGGCCGATATCCCCGTCGCGCAGACGATCGATCTCGGCCCGCGTGCGGCCATAGACCATGGGCAGGGTGAACACGGCCACATCGGGCACGAACCGCTCGATCTGCCAGGTGCCGGGGACGGCCATCTCCACCTTGCCCTGGTCGATCGCCGAAATCACGTCGCGGTCGCGGAACAGCTCGGCGGAGTGGTACAGGCGGATGTCGAGACGCTCGCCGGCGCGGTGCTTCAACTCCTCGACGAATCGGAGCATCACTCTGGTATGAACGTGGGCCGTGGTGTTCTCGGTGGAGATGCGCAGGAGAGGCTTCTCCCCGGCCAGCGCCCGGCTGGGTCCGGTCAGTGCGACCACCAGGGCGATCAGGATCACTCCCAGCCTGAGAAAGAAATGGAAATTGCAGCCACGACTCCCTCTCCCCCTCGAGGGGGAGAGGGCCGGGGTGAGGGGGTGGGGCAAGCGGTACCATCTCGGGAACTCCATCCCCCCCTCACCCAACCCTCTCCCCCCTGAAGGGGGGGGAGAGGGCTCATAAGGGAAAGTGCGGTTGGGCATGCTCCGCGTCCTACGCCCGCTCCCGGGTGGTGCCAAAGCGGATACCGGGCCACTTGTCGCCGACATAGGTCAGTTCCCAGGCATTGCGGGCCATGAAGACGGGACCGCCGTCACGATCCTCGGCCATGCTGGAGCGATGGGCGTCCATGAAGGTGCGCAGCCTCAGCGGATCGTCGGCCGCGACCCAGCGGGCCGTCTCGTAGGGGGCTGCCTCCAGGTGGGTCTTGATGCCGTACTCGGTGGCGATGCGGTCGGACAGGACGTCGAGCTGGAGCTGGCCCACCACGCCGACGATCCAGTCGGCGCCGAGCACCGGGCGAAAGACCTGGGTCACGCCCTCTTCCGCCAGGCTCTCCAGCGCCCGTTTCAGGTGCTTGGCCTTCAGCGGGTCGTCGAGCCGCACCCGCCGCAGGATGTCGGGGGCGAAATTGGGGATGCCGGTGAAGCGGATCTCCTCGCCCTCGGTCAGGCTGTCGCCGACCCGCAGCACCCCGTGGTTGGGCACGCCGATGATGTCGCCGGGCCAGGCCTCCTCGGCCAGCTCGCGGGTCTGGGCGAAGAACAGGATGGGATTGTGGATGCCGATGGCCTTGCCGGTGCGGACCTGGTGCAGCCGCATCCCCCGCCGGAAGCGGCCGGAGCACAGGCGGACGAAGGCGACGCGGTCGCGGTGGTTCGGGTCCATGTTGGCCTGGACCTTGAAGACGAAGCCGGTGACCCGCTCCTCCGTCGGCTCGACGGCGCGCGGCAGGGCGGGCTGGGAGCGGGGAGGAGGGGCGAAGCGGGCCAGGCCATCCAGCACCTCGCGCACGCCGAAGTTCTTGAGGGCGCTGCCGAACAGCACCGGCGTCATGTGGCCGTGGCGGTAGGACTCGAGGTCGAAGGCCGGGCACGCGGCCTCGATCAGGTCCACGTCCTCGCGCAGCTTGTCCAGGCGCTCGGGCGAAATGGCGGCGGACAGGCGGGGATCGTCGAGACCCTGGCAGACGATCTCGTCGGTGACCCGGTCCCCCTTGCCCTCGCCCAGCAGCAGCATGCGCCCCTCCGCCAGGTCGTAGCAGCCCTTGAAGTCCTGCCCCATGCCCACCGGCCAGGTGATCGGCGCGGTGTCGAGTGCCAGGGTGTCGGCGATCTCGTCCAGCAGTTCGAAGGTGTCCCGGCTCTCGCGATCGAGCTTGTTGATGAAGGTCAGGATGGGCACGTCGCGCATGCGGCAGACCTCGAACAGCTTGCGGGTCTGCGGCTCGATGCCCTTGGCGGCGTCGATCACCATCACCGCCGAGTCGACCGCCGTCAGGGTGCGGTAGGTGTCCTCGCTGAAGTCCTCGTGGCCCGGGGTGTCGAGAAGGTTGAAGGTGATGCCCCCGTACTCGAAGGTCATCACCGAGGTGGTGACGGAGATGCCGCGGGCCTGTTCGATCTTCATCCAGTCGGAGCGGGCGCGGCGGCCCTCCCCCCGCGCCTTCACCGCCCCGGCGAGCCGGATGGCCCCGCCCATGAGCAGAAGCTTCTCGGTCAGCGTGGTCTTGCCGGCGTCGGGGTGGGAAATGATGGCGAAGGTGCGGCGGTGGCCGATGGGATCGGCGTCCGCTCCCGCCTCCGTCGTCGGCCCTTGGACGAGTCCGTTCAACAACTTTCTCCCTGGATAGGAACAGGGGCTTTCTAGCCCACCGTTCCGCTCCTGTCGCCACAAGAATCGGCGAGAAGCCCGGTCACCAGTTCACCGAGCAGATCCGCCCAGCGCGCCCGGCCCCGCTCGTCGGCCACCAGGTCCTGGCGGATCTCGAAGGTGACGTGCGCCAGGCCGGCGGCATGGGCATGGGCATCCAGGGTGAAGCCGACCTCCCGCGCCGAATAGGGCTGGTTGCGGCCGACGCACAGGTCTCCCCTGGCGCAGAGACGCTCGATCGCCGGGGCGGCCAGCCGGGAGTCCCGGTTCCACAGCACCCCCACATGCCACGGACGCGGATCACCGCACAGACACGGCGTGAAGGAGTGGATGGACACCAGGACCGGCTGCCGTCCCCCGCACCGCAGGCCGGTGACGGCGGCGGCGATGGCGTCGTGGTAGGGCCGGAACAGGGCTTCATGCCGCCGCTCGCGCTCGGCGTCGTCAAGGCCGCGATTGCCGGGGATCGCCACGCCGCCGCTCACCTCGGGGAAGGCGCTGGGGTCGTCGGGGGCGCGGTTCAGGTCCATCAGCAGGCGGGAATATCCCGACAGCACCGCCGGCGCGCCAAGCCTCCGGGACAGTGCGCGAGTCACCGCCGCGGCACCGATGTCCCAGGCGATGTGCCCCGCGAGGTCGGCCGGAGATACCCCGAGCCGCCCGAATCGCTCCGGCACGTGGTTGCTCGCATGGTCACAGACCAGCAGCAGCGGCACCCCGCCGCCCGCCTCCCCAACCAGGGACTCGCAGGCCGGCGGATCACCCGCCTCCAGCAGCGGCGGCAGCCGGCGCCGCCATGATGTATGCATTTCGACCATGGACAGGAGGTATCATAGACCTCGGAGGATGGAAATGCCTTCAGGGCACGTCAATCCGTCAGCGCAACATGGTTTCCGTAATTTCGCTATCCGTCGTCGGCACGGATAGGTAGCGAGGCGATTGTTTCAGGGGCAATCTCGCTTTTTCAACCGATCTTGGGAGGGGGGTCCTTCACGACCTTGACGCCGGTGGCCTGGAGGATCTTGTTGACCAGCTTTTCCGGCCCGAACGGCTTTGGCAGGTAGAAACTGACCCCGGAGGTCGCCGCTTCGACGGTGGACTCGACGGTGTCGCGGCCGGTGATCATGATGAACGGAAGGTTCTTTCCATTGCTGCGGATTTTCTTCAAAAGCTCGATGCCGGTCATGCCCGGCATGTTCCAGTCGCTGATGACGACATCGAGACCGGCCCCGGCCTTTTCGATCGCTTCCCAGCCATCGTTGCCATCCTTCGCCGTGGCGATCCTGGTGATCCCCACGTCCTCGAGCATCATCTTGATCAACCTTATCGCCTGTTGGTTGTCATCGATGATGAGAACCGAGATGTCTTCGATGGTCTTTGGCATGGCCTCCCCCGGGGATGTCTGAGGACTCTCCTATCCTAGAGCGTCGCGGACGAATTCTGCCAGCTTTTCCGGCGTGAACGGCTTCGGCAGCAGGGACGCCGGATCGATGGGCTCGGAGAACTTGGCGATTTCCCGGTCGGGATAGCCCGACATGTAGCGTATGCGCGCCCCGGGCCGCGCCGTGATGAAGTGCCGGGCCAGTTCGATGCCGCCCATGCGCGGCATCGCCACGTCGGTCAGCAAGAGGTCGATTCGCCCCTCGTGGACTTTGAGCAGATCAAGCGCCTCGACTCCGTCGCCGGCGATCACCACCTTGTAGCCGAGTTCGTCCAGCACCGCCCTTGCCAGGGAGCGGATGGACTTCTCGTCATCCACCACCAGCACCACCTCGCCGGCGCTCTGGACACCCTCGGTCACCGTCGCCGTGGTCGTGATCGTGGCCTCGTCGACGGACAGCGGCAGGTAGATGGAGAAGGTGGTGCCCCGGCCCACCTCGCTGTCCACGTGGATGAAGCCGCCGGCGTTGTCGACGATGCCATAGGTGATGGACAGCCCGAGCCCCGTCCCCTTCCCCTGTTCCTTGGTGGAGAAGAACGGCTCGTAGATGCGCTTCAGGGTCTTTTCGTCGATCCCGGTCCCGTGGTCCTGGACCGAGATGCAGACGTGCGGCGAGCCGATCCTGCGGTTGGTCTTCTCGTCCACCACGGTGCCGGCGGCGACCAGGCGGGTGGCGACGACGATCTCGCCGCCGTGGGGCATGGCGTCGCGGGCATTGACCGCCAGATTGACCAGCACCTGCGACAACTGGCCGGGGTCGATCAGGCAGCGCGCCTCCTTGTCGGCGATGTCGATGCGCAGGGAGACATTGGCGCCGATCAGGGACTCCAGCATCTTGGTCATGCCCTTGAGGGCGGTGCTGGGGTAGATGACCTGGACCTTCGTCTCCTCCTCGCGCCGGCTGAACTTGAGAAGCTGCCGGGTGATCTCGGCCGAGCGGTCGGCCGACATGATGATCTCCTCAAGGCAGGTCGTCACCCGCTCGACGTCGCCCGGTTTCTTCTGGGCCATGCGGGCAAAGCCGCCGATGCCGGTCAGGAGGTTGTTGAACTCGTGGGCGACGCCGCCGGCAAGCTGGCCCAGGGCCTCCATCTTCTGCGTGTGCAGCAGCCGATCCTCGGCGGTGCGGCGCTCGGTGACGTCGGTGATGGAGCCGGCCATGCGGTAGGGCGTACCCTGGGAATCCCGCAGGGCCAGGCCACGCTCCAGGATCCAGCGGCCCTCGCCCGACGGTGATGGCACACGGTACTCGCAGGAGAAGAACGACGTCTTGCCGGCGAAGTGCTCCTCCAGCCGGCTGGTGTATTTCTCGAGGTGCTGGGGATCGATGCGTCCCCTCACGGCGGCGTGGGTGATGTAGCCCTCCTCTCCACCGCATCCCAGCACTTCGCAGTAGCGGGAGGACACGTAAAGCCTGTCCTCATGGATGTCCCAGTCCCAGATGCCCTCGTTGGCGCCCATGGTGGCCAGGTGGAAGCGCTCTTCGCTGCGGAGAAGCTCGTCCTCGATCATCTTGCGGTCGGTGATGTCGAGCAGGGTGACCAGAAGCTGCCTTGGGTTGCCGCCGGCGTCGAAGGAGACCTCGCCCTTTTCGTGGACGAGGCGCTGGGTGCCGTCGGGCCGGACCACGCGCCGCTCCAGGCTGTAGGGGCGGTTGTGGTTGACCGCCGCGGCGATGGCCTGCTGGACGCGCTCACGGTCGTCGGGATGGACCAGCGCCACCAGGGTTTCATAGGTCGGCCTGGTGGTCCGGTCGTCGATGCCGAAGATGCGATAGACCTCGTCGGACCAGTGGATCTGGTCGCCGACGATGTCGAGATTCCACCAGCCGAGATGGCCGATGCGCTGGGCCTCGGCCAGCCGGGCCTGGCTTTCGATCAGGGCCTGTTCCCGCTGCTTCAGGTCGGTGATGTCGGAGTGGATGCTGACGGTGCGGCCGTCACCGGTTCGCCGGTCGCTGACCTTGAGCCAGCGGCCGTCGGTAAGCTGCTCCTCGTAGGGGCCGGCCGGCTTCCGGTGGCGGGCCACCCGTTTTTCCATCCACTCCTGGGATGGGCCGTCGGTGACGACCAGTCCCCAGTCCACCGCCAGCTTGGTCAACTCCTCGAAGGTGGTTCCGGGCTCGATGACCCCGGCCAGCGACGCGTAGATGTGGCGGTAATTGCTGTTGCAGACGATCAGCCTTCCCTGGGCGTCCCACAGCACGAAGCCCTCGGGAATGCTTTCGATGGCGTCGCGCAGGCCGGACTCGGCCATCTTGAGCGAGGTGATGTCCGAGAAGGTGATCACCGCGCCGTCGTCCAGCTTGACGCCGACGATGCGAAACCACCCGGAAAGCGACTCCTGTTCGAACAGGTGTTCGATGTCGAAGGGCTCGCCGGTCTCGACGGTCTCGATCACCCGCTCCAGCAGTCCCCCCTCGTCCAGCATCGGCACCTCGCGGCGGAACAGCTTGCCGAGAAGGTCCTGGCGCTGGCGGCCGACGATCTCGCCCGCCTTGTTGTTGGCATGGAGAAAGCGGAAATCGACGATGTCGCCAGACTGGCTGCGGACGGCCCCGAGGACCAGGAAGGCATCCAGCGAGGTGCGCAGGATGCCGTCCACCAGCGATTTGCTGCGTTTCAGTTCAAGGTCGTGGTACTTGTCGAGGGTGATGTCGTTGCCGGTGCCGAAATAGCCCAGGAACTCGCCCTTGGCGGAGAACTGCGGCTGACCGGTGACGCTGAACCACTGCACGTCGCCGGCGGCCTCGCGGAACGGCACCTCCATGTTGCGAACGGGCTCGTGGGCATTGAGCCGCGCCAGCGAACCGGCAAGATCGGGGGGAAGGTCGATCACATCGCAAACGTCTTCCCAGCGGCGGCCGATGATGACGTGGGGCGAGATGCCCGTCCGCTCCTCGAACGTCTCCGACACCGAGGTGAAACACAGGTCCGGCCCCATGGCCCAGAACCAGTCGGAGGAGGTTCGGGCATAGGTGTAGAACCGCCCCTCGCTCTCCCGGAACGAGGCGGCTATCTTCTTCAGGGGCTTGATGCCGATAAAGTAGACGACGGCGAGAACCAGTAGGCTGACGACGCCGGCATCCATGATGGAATAAAGGAGGGAAGAGGAATCGCCGAGCCAATCGAGCACCGCCATTATGGTGACTTCGGCGAAGAACGTCGCGCCGACGACGATGGCACCGTATTTCAGCGGAGAGAACCCACCGGTCCCATTACCTCTTCCGGGGACCGTATCGAAAATGGTCTTCGTATCGTTCACCGTGTCCCCACCGTCCATCGCTCTCCCCCGATCCGCCGTCGCGCCTCTCAGGTCCGGTCAACGGCATCGTCCACCCTTCCGTAGGTGTCGTCCACCCTGACGATGTCGTCCTCACCAAGATATGTTCCCGACTGAACCTCGATCACCATCAGCGGCACCTTGCCCGGGTTCTCCAGCCGATGCAGGACACCTACGGGAATATAGGTCGAGTGGTTCTCGTGCAGGAGGAAGGTGTCGTTACCGCGGGTGACGCGGGCGGTGCCATGCACCACGATCCAGTGTTCGGTGCGATGATGGTGCATCTGCAGGGATAGCTTGCCGCCCGGCGCCACGGTGATGTGCTTGACCTGGAAGCGGTCGCCGGCGTCGAGGCTGCGATAGTGGCCCCAGGGCCGGTGAACCGTGGTGTGGGTCTTGTACTGGCTGCGGTCGGAACGCTTCAGCTGGTCCACCACCAGCTTGACGTCCTGAACCCTGTCACGGGCCACCACCAGGGCGGCGTCGTCGGTGACCACCACCACCACGTCGTCGACGCCGACCACCGCCGTCAGGACGCGGTCGGAACGGACATAGGTATTGCGCGTCCCCATGGCCAGGACGTCACCGTGCAGGACGTTGCCGTCGGAGTCGCGGGTACCGATGTCCCACAGGGCCGACCACGAGCCGACATCGTTCCATCCCATCTCGACGGGAATCACGGCGGCGTGCTTCGTGTGCTCCATGACCGCGTAGTCGATGGACTGCGAAGGCGCGTTCTCGAACGACGTCCGCTCCAGCCGATAGAAGTCCAGGTCGCGGAAGGCGCTGTTCAGGGACGTTCGGCAGGCGGCGACCATCTCGGGCTGCACCCGCTCCAGTTCCTCGATGTAGCGGGCCGCCGTGAAGGCGAAGATGCCGCTGTTCCACAGATAGCCCCCGTCGGCGAGAAACGCCTCGGCGGTACCGAGATCGGGCTTCTCGACGAAGCGCTCCACACGAAAGCACCCCGACAGCCCGTCCCAGCCCTCGCCGCGGCGGATATAGCCATAGCCGGTCTCCGGCCGGTCGGGGGCGATGCCGAAGGTCACCAGCGCCCCCTCGAGGGCCGCGTCGGCGGCCACCGCCACCGCCTTGCGGAAGCGCTCCGGCTGCTGGATGACGTGGTCGGAGGGCATCACCAGCAGGATGGTGTCGGGATCGCGGCTCTCGGCCAGCAGGGCGGCCACCGCCGCCGCCGGCGCCGTGTTGCGCCCCTCGGGCTCCAGCACGATGTTGGCGGTCGATACGCCGAGGCCTCGCAGATGCTCGGCGACGATGAAGCGGTATTCCTCGTTGCACACCACGATCGGCGCGGCGAAGGCCGGTCCGGTGACCCGGTCCACCGCCTCCTGCAGCATGCTCCGCTCACCCACCAGGGGCATGAGCTGCTTCGGGTACTGGGCTCGCGACATCGGCCACAATCTGGTGCCGACGCCCCCGGACAGAATCACCGGCTGGATCTGCTTGGACCTGGTCATGCGCTGTCTCCCGATGCCCCCCGTCCTGATTATATGAAATCCTGTCCTGACTACCTGAAATCCCGCCTTGACGCCACAGCGCAGATGCTTCAGTCCCCGCCCGCCCGGGGGTCGACCGCGTCCTGCAGGCCGTCGCCGACGAAGTTGAAGGCGATCACCGTCAGGAATATCAGCGCACCAGGCCACACCGCCAGCGCCGGGGCCGACCACAGCAGTTCCAGCGCCCCGCTCAGCATGTTGCCCCAGCTCGGCAGCGGCGGCTGCACGCCAAGCCCAAGGAAGCTCAGGGCGCTCTCGAACAGGATGATGTTGCCGATGGACAGGGTGGTGGCGACGATGGCCGGTGACACCACGTTGGGCAGCACATGCACCACCATGATCCGCCCCGGTCCTGCCCCGAGGGCGACGGCCGCCAGGACGAAGTCGCGCTCGCGCACCTCCAGGGCGGCACCCCGCACCAGCCGCGCCACGGTGGTCCAGCCCACCAGGGCGATTATGACGACGATGCGGGCGACGGCCGCCGAGCCGGAGCGCAGGGCCTCCTCGGGCAGGCCGAGCCGGGCCGGGTCCACCGCCGCCAGGACGATCAGCAGCGGCAGCAGCGGCAGGGCGATGACCCCGTCGGTCAGCCGCATCAGCACCGCGTCCACCCGGCCGCCGGCGGTGCCAGCGATCAGGCCGACTGCGGTGCCGATCACCGCGGCGGCCAGCGCGGTGACCAGGGCCACGCCGAGGGACACCCGGCCGCCGTGCAGCAGCCGCACCAGCACGTCGCGGCCGAGTTCATCGGTGCCCAGCGGATGGGCGATCGAGGGCGGGGCGTAGCTCGCCAGCAGATCGACCGCCCCGGCCTCCACCCCGAGCAGGTGCTCGACCAGGGGCGCCGCCACCGCCGCCAGGACCAGCACCGCCAGCACCACCAGGCCGGCCACCGCCAGCCGGTGGCGGCGAAAGCGTTCCCATGCCGGCGTCATCGGCGTCGGATCCTCGGGTCCAGCCAGAGATAGGCGGCATCGGCCAGGGCATTGCCGAGCAGCGTCACCGCCGTCGCCAGCAGCAGTGCCGCCAGGGCCAGGTTGTAGTCGTTGCCCATCACCGCGTCGTAGATCAGCTTGCCCATGCCCGGATAGGCGAACACCGTCTCGGTGATCAGCGCGCCCGAGAACAGGGAGCCGAACTCGAGGGCCAGCACCGTCACCACCGGAATCATCGCGTTGCGCAGGGCGTGGTGGACGACGATCCGCAACCGGCTCGCCCCCTTGGCCGCCGCGGTGCGGATGAAGTCCTGGCGCAGCACCTCGATCATCGCCGAGCGCATGTAGCGGGTGTGCTGACCAACCCCCGCCGCCGCCAGGGTGACCACCGGCAGGACGAGGTGGCGCAGCCGGTCCACCAGGCCCTCGTCGCCGATATCCCGCACCCCGCCGGCCGGCAGCCAGCCGAGCCCGACCGCGAACAGCGCCACCAGCATCAGGCCAAGCCAGAACACCGGCATGGAAATGCCGGCGAAGGCCAGCAGGTTGACGGCATAGTCGAGTCGCGAGCGCGGCCGCAGCGCCGCCAAAACTCCGAGCGGCAAAGCGATGGTCAGCGCCAGGGCGAGACTGGCCGACAGCAGGATCAGCGTGCGGCCAAGGGGCGGCAGCAGGGTCTCCCCCACCGGCAGGGCGGAGAGGCGCGAATAGCCGAACTCGCCGGACATGGCGTCGCCGAGCCAGGCCAGGTAGCGGCCCAGCAGCGGCTGGTCGAGCCCGTACACCCGGCGCAGGCGCTCCACGTCCTCGGGCGTGATCCGGGGATTGGCGCCGATCATCAGGTCGACCGGGTCCCCCGGCATCAGCCCGATCAGGCCATAGATGGCGAACGACATGACCAGCAGCACCGCCGCCGACTGCCCGAGCCGTATCCCAAGGGTCCGGAGAATCATCGCTAGAGATCGGTGCCGCGACGGGACCAGGCGCGGTGCCACTTGTCGGCGTCATCGCCGCCGAACACCGCGTCCTCGCTGGGCTCGACGACGGCCCAGCGGCGCTGCATCAGCTCCTCCTCCAGCTGGCCCGGCGCCCAGCCGGCGTAGCCGAACGCGAGACCAAAGCGGCGCGGCCCGCCGCCGCGGACCACGTCCTCGAGCGGCCGCGCACTCTCGGTGACCGCGAACAGCGGGCCGACGGCGACGGTTCCGTGAGTCGCATAGTCGGGGGTGTGGACGACGAACACCTCCCGGCGCTCCACCGGTCCGCCGTTCAGGACCCGGACCGGCCGCCGCGCCGACGGCGTGGACTGGATCGTCCGGCCGAGGGACTCGAGGGCCTCGGCGACGGTGACGGTGCCGACCGGCTGGTTGACCACCAGTCCGAGTGCTCCCCCGGGACCGCTGCTCACCATCAGGACCACCGTGCCGGTGAAGTTGGGATCCTCGGCTCCCGCCTGGGACACCAGCAGCCGTCCCACCAGGTCGCGCTCTCCCGCCGCCGTGGGCGCGGGGGCGATCAGAACCGCCACGGCAACCGCCGCAAGCACCGCCGTGAGTCTCATGACGCTCCTCCCTGGCCGACCCGGCCATCATCGCCGATGCGCGCCGGAAGATCAACGCGTCGCGGCACTCCCGTCCGCGGTTCCGAGCGGTCTTGCCAGGGCCCATGAGGGACGTGGTATGGTCGCGCACCGGCTGAAGGAAAAACGAACCTCGAGCGGGCGATGAAGGCGGAACCGTCCACCAGAGTGATCTTTTCCCGGCTGGCCCCGGACTACGAGCGCGCGTCCTTCCTGGAGCGGGCGTCGGGCGAGCGACTGCTCGACATGCTGGCGGTGGGTCCGAAGGATGTGGTGCTGGACCTCGGCTGCGGTCCGGGGCACCTGACCCGCAGCATCCGGGGGCGCACCAACGGCAGGTTGGTCGGCGTCGACGCCTCGGCCGGCATGGTGGCGCAGGCGCGCTGGAATACCCGGGGACTCGGCATCACCTATCAGGTGTGTCTGGCCGAGGACCTGGACTTCGACCGCACATTCAACCTGATCTTCTGCAATTCCACCCTGCAATGGCTGACCAGTCCCTATCGGGCCGTGGAAAACTGCTTCCGGGCGTTGCGCCGGGGCGGCTGGCTGGGCGTGCAGGCGCCGGCGACGGCCCACTGGTGTTCCCTGGCCGGCGAGGTGGCGGCGGCGGCGGCGAGCGATCCCCGTACCCGGACCATGTTCGCCCACTTCCGCGACCCGATGTTCCTGCTGCCGACGGTCGCGGACTACACCGAGGTGTTCACCTCCGTCGGCTTCGACGTCCACGACGCCTGGCTGGAGATGGAAACCACCCGCCACACCCGCGCCGAGGCCCTGTCCCTGTTCGAGACGATGGCGGGCGCCGCCTATCTCAACCCCGACTCCTACACCGACGCCGACATGGCCCCCGACCCGGCCCCCGACCAGGCAGGCATCGAGGCGCTCCGCGACGTGGCCAGCGACACCATCGCCATCCTCGCCGCCGCCGACGGCTTCGTCGAGGTGACCGTGCACCGCCTCTACCTCTTCGCGGTCAAACCCCTGGTGGCGTAGGAATGGGACGAGGGATTTTGATCGGTTCACCCGATTGCACTGTATTCCCCAACGTTCCCTGTTGAACAGGGATGACCTTTCGTGGTTGAATGGCGAGTCGCATCAGGGGCTGGCTCAAGATGAAGCGTGGTGTATTTGTCGCGATGGTCATGGCCGTGGCCGTCAGTGCTTGCTCGGGGTGGGAGCGGAACGCGGCGTATCCAGTGCCTCCTGCACAAAATGTCGTGCTTGTGCCGCCGTCTCCCCTCAAGCCCTATCCCGATACATCCGGTTTTCTCCAGTGCGTGCCGTTTGCGCGGGCGGTTTCGGGGCTGGAGCTGCGGGGGGATGCCCATACCTGGTGGGAGCAGGCCGCCGATCGGTACGAGCGCGGGCGCACGCCAAGGCTCGGGGCGGTGCTGGCCTTCAAGCAGACGTCGAGGCTGACCCTCGGTCACGTCGCCGTGGTGGCGCAGGTGTCCAATCCGCGGGAGATCCTGGTCACCCACGCCAACTGGGGCAGCGACGGCGACACCCGGGGCGTGGTGCATGAGCGCCAGCCGGTGATGGACGTGTCACCGGACAACGACTGGAGCCAAGTCCGCCTCATGAACATCAAGGGAAAGTTCGGCAGCGTCTACACGACCCACGGCTTCATCTATCAGCCGCCCGCCGACCTGTCGCGAGTGACGGTCAACATCGAGGCCGCCGGAGTCCCGCCCGCGGACCGGGATACCCCTAAATCTCGGCGGTCGCCTGACGGATCGCGTCGGCGGTAATCGGCTCGGCAATATCGCCGTTCAGTTTCCTGTAGATGACGACGAAATCGGCGGCTGAGACCGGGCGGCTGAAGTAGTACCCCTGTCCCTGCTCGCAATTCAGGCCCTGGAGGAAATTGATCTGCTCGATCTCCTCCAGTCCCTCTGCGACGATTTTCAGGTCAAGGCTTTTAGCCATGCTGACGATGGCCCTGGTGATGGCCACGTCGTCCTTGTTCGTCGGGATATCCCTGACGAAGGACTGGTCGATCTTCAACGAATCGATCGGAAATTTCTTCAGGTAGCTGAGCGAGGAGTAGCCGGTGCCGAAGTCGTCGATGGAGAGCGTGATGCCGAGTCCCTTCAGCGCCCACAGGGCCTGGATCGCCTCGTCGGCGTTCTCGACCAGCATGCTTTCGGTCAGTTCCAGTTCCAGCATGTCGGCGTCAATGGCGGTTTCCGCCATGATCTCCAGGATGCGGGTGGTCAGCGCCGAGTCGCGGAACTGCCGGGCCGACAGGTTCACCGCAACCCGCAACGGTGGCAAACCAAGCTTCATCCAGCGTTTTACCTGCAGGCAGGCTTCCCGCAGCACCCACTCGCCGATGGGGATGATGAGCCCGCTTTCCTCGGCGATGGGGATGAACTCCACCGGGGAAATCGACCCCAGCTCGGGGCTGTTCCAGCGCAGCAGCGCCTCGGCTCCGACGATGCGGTGGTTGGACAGGTCCACCTTGGGCTGGTAGTGGAGAAGGATCTCGCCGCGATCCAGTGCCCGGCGCAGCCCGTTCTCAAGCTGGAGGTGGCGTTCTATGCGCGAGCTTAGCTCCGACGTATAGAATACGTGATTGCCGCCGCCCTTGCGCTTGGCGTCGTTCAGCGCCGTATCCACGGTCTTCAGCAGGTTGGAGGCGTTGTCGGCATGGTCCGGGTACAGGGCACAGCCGATGCAGGCGGTGATGTAGACCTCGCGGCCGTCGATGTCATAGGGCTGCGAAAGCTGGTCGAGCACCTCCCGCGCCACGGCGGCGACGGCCTCGGGCCCGCGGATGCCCTCGAACAGGATGGTGAACTCATCGCCGCTGAGGCGCGCCACCATGTCGCCGTCGCGCACGCAGCGCTCAAGCCGCCGCGCCGCCTCCCACAGCACGTGGTCGCCGGCCTGGTAGCCCAGGGTGTCGTTGATGTTCTTGAAGCGGTCCAGGTCGACGAACAGCAGGCCGAGCGGCCGCGTCGGCGCGTCGGAACGGCCGATGGCCTCGTCCAGCCGCTCGCGGAACAGGGCGCGGTTGGCGAGCCCGGTCAGGGGATCGCGGCTGGCCAGGAAGCGCAGGCGCTGCTCGTTCTGCTTGCGTTCGGTGATGTCGCGGACCACGCCGATGAACAGGCGCCGCTCGCCGAGGCGCATCTCGCTCACGGCGAGATCGACCGGGAACACCGAGCCGTCCTTGCGCACCGCCTCCACCTCGGTGCTGCGGCCAAGCAGGGAACCGGTGTTGCCGCGCAGATGAGCGGCCAGGTAGCTGTCGTGGCGGCTGCGGTGGGGCTCGGGCATCAGCATGGTGATGGGGCGCCCCAGCACCTCCTCCGCCGGGTAGCCGAAGATCTGCTCGGCGGCCCGGTTGAAGGTCTCGATGATGCCGCGGTGGTCGATGGTGATGATGCCGTCCACCACGGTCTCGAGAATCCGCCGCAGTCGTTCCTCGCGGGCCTGGATGGCGCGGGTGGAGCGGATGCGGTCGGTCACGTCGGCCATGGTCACGGCGGCGCCGTCGCTGAGCTTGACCGCGACGATGTGCAGCCACACCTCCTGGCCCTGGCGGCGGGTCGGCCACTCGATATCGAGGGTGTTGCCGGTCTCCACCACGTCGCACAGGCCCTCGAACAGCCCACCCTGCCGGGCCGCCGGCATCTGCTGGTCCAGGGTCTGGCCCATGAGTTCGCGGGCATGCAGGCCGAGCACCCGCTCGCAGGCCGGATTGGCGAGCCGCCAGCGGAAATCGACGATGACCCCGTCGGCGCGAACCGACTCGACGGCCATCACCGCATCGCGGGCGCTGTTGAGCACCCCGTCCAGCAGCACGCCGCTTTCGCCGAGTTCGGCGAACACCCGCTTGCGTTCCACGGCATAGCGGACAGAGCGCTTGAGCTGCCCTGAGTCGAACTCGCCCTTGATGAGGAAATCCTGGGCGCCGTGCTGCACCGCCTTCAGCGCCACGGACTCGTCGTCGAGGCCGGTGAGCACGATCACCGGCACCCGCGGCGCCAGGGAGAGGATGTCGTCGAGGGTCTCGATGCCCGACGAGTCCGGCAGGCCGAGATCGCACAGGATGGCGTCGAACAGGGCGCCGCCGCCGAGAAGCCGCTCCACCTGGGCGATGGAGCCGGCGATGGTGACCTCGAACTCGTGGGGTTCGCCGCGTTCCAGCAGCGTCTGGATCAGTCGCGCCGTCGCTGGGTAGTCTTCAACCAGAAGAACTCTCAGCATACCCGCACTCTGCCCCCTCTGCGGCGCCCCGCTTGTCGTCGCGCCCCCGTCGTCTCGCGGCGGAGTCTAAAGAACTGCGGAAGTAAGGTCAAACGTCCTCGGGACTCATCTTGTACGCACCGACCTTTGGCAGCGGCGTCAGGCCAAGCTGGGAGGCGGCAACCACCGCGCGCGTGCGGTTGTTGACGTTGAGCGCCTTCAAAATCGCGGTGACGTGGAGCTTGACGGTCCCCTCGGACAGTTCGAGGAGGCGCGCCACCTCCTTGTTGGACTTTCCCTCGCCCACCAGGGCCAGCACCTCGCGCTGGCGGGGCGTGAGGATGGCGCCCTCGGTTCCGTCCGCCATCGCCTCGCCCCTGGAATGGTGGGACTGCCCGGATGGCGATTGCTCCACCAGGGCCGGCGGCAGGTAGACCCCCCCCGACAGCACCAGTTGCAGCGCCCCCAGCATCACCCGGCTGTTGGAGGACTTGGGGATGAACCCGGACGCCCCGAGCTTGACCGCCTGCATCACCAGCGGCCGATCGTCGGTCGCCGACAGGATGACCACCGGAAGATCGGGGGTATTGGCGCGCAGGGCGGCGAGAGCCTCCTGCCAGGGCATGCCGGGCATGGACAGATCCAGCAGCACCAGGCTCAGGTCCAGGTTCTCCCCGGAGGTGGCGGCGGCGACGGCCTGGTGGAAGTCGCTGGCCTCGACGACCTGGAGATTGCTGTCCAACTGCTGCAGGACGAGACGCAAACCCTCGCGAAAAAGCCCATGATCATCCGCGATCAGAATCTTCACCAGAGCCTCCCCGGCCGTTGATCGCCACCACCCGCACGTACGCCCCCTGGTCCCACCCCGGCGTCGAGCGGAGCCTACGGCGGAAGATAGTGCATCGGTGGAATATTTGCGAGACCCGTATGGAGCTTTTGTCCAGGATCGTGTCCTCATACGCTTTCCGGAAAGCCTCCGGACTTTCCGGAAAGCCGCGCTCAATCGCTTCGTGCCAAAGGCACGTCTCCGACATGACGCGGCCTCCGGCCTTGGCTTTCGGCGCAGGGGCGCCGGCCCGCGTCATGCCGATGGCATGTCTTCGACATGACGCGGGCTCGGTTTCCAGAAAATCCACGGATTTTCTGGAAACCGTATTACTGACACCAGGGGAGCCGCCGCTCCCCCTGATAGGCATGGCCAAGCCCGGCGGCGATCAGTTGATCGGCCAGGTCCGAGCCGGCCGGGCTCTCGACCCGCGCCACGACCCGATTGCCATACTTGTCGTAGCGGACGTCACGCAACCGCACCGATCCGCCAGCGACGCTGGCCTCGACGAAGGCCTGGGCCTTGCGCGCCAGGATTTTCTCCTCGTCGCAGTGGCCGTGCAGTTCCGGGGCGTCGACACCGGCGACCCGGACCATCGTCTCCACGTCCTGTCCAAGCCAGATGCGCGCCCGGACGGCGATGGTGTCGCCATCCACGACCCGCACCACCGTGGCCCAGACCGGCCCTTCGAAGGGCTGTTCGGTGCCCGCGGCGGGGACCACGCCGACCAGCGCGAGCGCGAGAATGTAGACTATCCGTAGCCGCATATGCGTGACACACTAGCCAAGACGGTGATGTTCACGACTTAACCATGCAGTCATTGCATTGTCACCATAAATCACTCTAAGCGAGCATATGGCGCCCTCGTTTCTGGACAAATATAGAACATTATACGCATATGGCAAGAACGAAAGCCCCCTCCCCCGAAAGAGGGGGGAGAGGGTGCGCGAACGACACGATGCCGGGGGCGCGCCGCTAGTGGTGTTCCGGGTCCTTGTGGCCGAGCTTCGGATGCTCGACGCCTTCCTTGACGACGCCGGCGATTGCGGTGAAGCGCTCGCCGATGGGCTCCATGACGCTTTCCACCATCGTCATGTAGATCTCGGAAATCCGGGACGTCCGGGTGGTGAAGCGGTCGATGGCGGCGGGGCCGAATCCATCCTCCATGGTTTCCTTGGCCATTCCGATCATCGCTCCGAGGATTTCCTGGTACCCCTGGGCCATGATCATGTTGGCCTTGACCAGCGCATCCATGTTGTCGCGCCCAAAGGCCAAGGCCCCCTGATAGAATTCCGTTGAAACGTCCGTGCCTTTCATCGTCGCCTCCATTTCGGTTTCAAAGCCCTTCTTCGTCGCGACGCTCACCCTCCTCGTGGCTTCCCCGGACTGTTCGCCGGCGTCCTCGCCGCTCGCCATCGTCCTGCCTTTTCCTCCTGTCATGGTCGGTACTCCCTGTGCCCCCCTTCCGCGACATCCCGTTCCCGGGTGTCGGGAACCGGTGCCGCTCTCAAAGAGAACGATAGGCGTCGGCACGTCTCGCCTCAATTACCTATGTTAACTGGTGGCAGCAGTACTTCGCCCGGCATCGCTATTGTCTTGCGTGTGGAAAGCGGTTCCCGGCGAAGACGGTGGTGCCAAGCCGCGACGCCTCGATGGCGTCGCCGTTTTCCAGTTCGAGTTTCATGGACAGGAAAGTCAGCATGTCCTTGAGGGTAACGATGCCCTCGAGGACGCCGGCACGGGCCACCAGCAGCCGGCTGTTGCCGCTGCGGTGCATGATGGCGAGCACCTCGACCGCGTCATCGTCGGGACCGACGGTGTTGTCGCCGCGGCAGGGGGCCATGATGTCGCGGACGACCCGGTGCTCCCACTGCTCGCGGGGCAGGTCCTTGAGCTGGCGCGAGGTGACGCACCCCAGCAGGCACCCCGACTCGGTGACCGGAAACAGCTTGTAATAGTAGCGATAGAAGTATCCGTTGACCAAGTCGTCGAGAGACATGTCGGGCGTCACCGTTACCGGGTCGGCCTTCATCACCCGACGCACCGGAACGCCCTGCAGAGCCTGTCTGGTGAGAGTCTCGGAATAGGAGGCGGTGGCGGCGCCGCGGATGAACAGGCCGATCAGGAACCACCACATGCCGCTCACCAGGTTTCCGGTCAGGACCGACAGGACGCCCAGGACGATCAGCAATACGCCGAATGCGCTACCGAAGCGCGAGGCAACCCGGGTTGCCCAGCGTTGATTGCCTTTCCAGCGCCACAGAATCGCCCGCAGCACCCGTCCACCGTCGAGGGGAAACGCCGGGATCATGTTGAAGACGGCGAGGATCCCGTTGATCCAGGTGAGGTAGAGCAGCACCCCGGAAATCTGTACCGGAAGCGCCGCCGCCGTCGCCCCGAGGTGCAGCACGAACAAGGCCGTCGCCAGGACGATGCTGGCCAGCGGTCCGGCGATGGCCATGCGCAGTTCCTGCATGGGGTCGGAGGGCTCCTCGCTCATTTCCGCGACGCCGCCGAACAGGAACAGGGTGATGCCGGTGATGGGCAGCCCATACCTCCGCGCCACCAGGGAATGGGCGAATTCGTGGATGACCAGCGAGGCGAAGATCCCCAGCGTGCCGGCAACCCCCATCCACAGATAGCTCTGGGGCGACAGGTCGGGATAGTTGGCCGGGAACAGCCCGACCACCAGCGTCCAGGCCACCAGCACGGCAAGCAGCACCCAGGTGAAGTCCAGCCTGACCTCGAACCCGAGAAGCCGGAACAGGGTGATGCCTCTGCCGAACATGACGCCGCTCCCTTGCCTGACGGATCACCAACGGTCGTCCACCATGCGACAGGGCGGGGGGCACGTCCTTAACATGCATTAATGCGCAACCGGAGGCTTGCTGGACGCGGGCTCGGCTTCCGGAAAGCGTATAAGCTGACCGGGTCTCCGGACGCCTTCATCTCCCGCTCCTTCGCCATCAGGATGTCGACGACCGAGATAACCGACTCGACGACGCGTCTTGACTCTGCCATGCGGCTCTGCCAGGCGGAGCCGGGATCGCGGGTGTAATAGCGAAGGGGACGCCGGAACACTTCCATCTGAAGAGGAGATGGACGGTATTTGAAAAAATAACTTGCAGCCGAAATAACCGTGGCTGGCTCGTCGATAAGATCGTCGGCCAGATAGTCACGGGGAGAGAGTTCTATCACGCACATCTCATCGGAGTTATCAAAGATGTGCAGGCGCGATGGATCGTCCACCAGCCGATAAACCCAGTTGCCGTCCATGGTCCCTTCCACGTCCGGCGATCCGGCATGGGCGCGCAGCATGATGGGATAGGGGTGATAGGTGTGGTGGAACGAGCCTTCATCTTCCACCTCCCACTGGAGATGGTTTGGCCAGGGGTTGGAGGGAACCGACCCCCAGATGGTGGCGCCAAATGAGGGCAGTTGATTGGCAAAAATCATCCCGTAGAGCGTGCGGGGAGAAACGGTCAGAACGCCATTCTGAAGCAGACCGGTCAACAGCGGCCCGACCGCTTCCAGGACTCCTCGGGGTGTCGTCATGACCGCGGCCTGAGCGCCTTCGCCGATCACCTTGTCCACGGCGTACAGGGCACCGTCGGAGAAGACGAGATCACTGAGCATGGGGATCAGTACCCGATCCGGACTTTCCATCACCCACAGCAGGGAATGACGATGGGCGAACTCCATTCCTCCGAACTTGTCGCTGATGACGTGGACCCGGAATGATTCCGGCAGCACGATGATTTCGACCGTGGCATGGCGCCTCAGGTGCCGCACGGCGGGGGCCGCGTCCAGCAGCACGCCGTCGTCGCGAAAAGTGTACAGGCGATAGGTACAGGACCGAGGATGGGCGAAGGCAGGGAGGTTACCCGGAGAAAGCTGTGACGGCAGGGAAACGTTCAGAAACATGTCGAGATACCGCTCTCCCCATACCGGCATGGAGATGACGTGATGCGCGTTGCTCATCGGTTGTTCCTGTCCGTCATGGCCACGGCGCCAACCGCTCTGTCAGGAACGGGACCACGGACGTGGCCGAACTCGCCTGGACAGCGACCAGCATTCACCGAAATAGGCCTGGTTGAGCGTGCGCACGTCAAGATTCGAATGAGAGAGTGAATAACGGATCGACTCGGGAGCGGTGCGGGGCAGTCGCCTCGAACCCCGCTCGGGGCGTCGCGGCGAAGGCGCGCTTCCGGGCGTCGCGGCGAAGGCGCGCCCTCGATATGACGCCCCGGGCGGGGATCCCCATGCTATTTCACGATGAGGTCGTTCTCGACCGATTTGACGCCGGGCACTGAGCCGGGACCAGGACCAGAACCAGAACCAGAAGCGACACGAGGCTCCCGAAACAGATCGCCATGAGTATGCGGCTATTCATATCCTCCTCCTGTTCCCTGTTCGCGACGGCAGGCCTGACACCAGACACCAGACACCTGCGGCGAAAGGCGATCACGACAACTTCTCCCGGCGGTACAGAAGGTGTAACCGACAACGTGCCGTCGAGTACGGGGATCTGGCGAACTACACGTAGGCAAATATGCATGTATACGCCGAGATACAAGACTTTCGTTCCGCCGCGTTATACAATGTTATCTATGCAATACGCTTTGCGTGCCATGAACATTGCTCTTAATCTACACTAGCTTTACAACTGGTTAATTAACCAACCAGATTGATATTTTGTCACGGCTACCCATGTCAATGTAGCCAGGAATACAGGAGGAGAGCGATGGATAAGAACCGGATTTCCGCCAACCGAGATGCGAAGCGAGTCGTTACGATCACGGCCCTGGTCGTGTCCCTCTTCGTCGTGGGATGCGCCGAGACCCTGGGCGCTGGCGCGGGGGCCGTCGTGGGTAACCAGTTCGGCCAGGGCTCCGGCAAGACCGCGGCCACGATCGGTGGTGCGGTCGGTGGAGCCATTATCGGACATGAGCTGTCCAAGTGAGGTCGGGGGTGGCACGCGGGACGGAGGCGGGATCTGTCCTCGTCCGGCGTGCCGCCCGTTGGGTCAGATCCGCCCAAGCAGCATGAGAATGACGACGACGATCAGGATGACCCCGAGAACCCCGACGCCGCCGTGCCCATAGCCGTAGCCGTAGCCGCCAAAGCGTCCGCTGAAGCCGCCGAGCAGGAATATGATGATGATGACAAGAAGAACAGTTCCGAGCGACATTTGCATTTCTCCTGTGGTCTGGTGACCTGATGTTTTTGGGCTGGGCGAGGAGTCTTTCGGCACTCTGTATCGGCTCGATGGTCTTCTCGCGCGGCCGCGCCCTTGATGATGGGTAGCAGGGCTGCCGGTTGTTAGTATCCAATCGTCATGATGGCATCGTATGCAATATAGACATCTTACAGGAGAAACGGCGAGGGGTGGGAATGTAATTCCGATGCGCCGGCAACCTCCCGCGCCGTGACGGCGTTGTCCGGGCCGGATTGGCGTTTCACGGTCAGGCGGGGTGGAGACGATGCACACCACGAAGAGGTCCATCACCTGGATTCTGGTGGCCGACGGCGCGCGGGCGCGCCTTCTGGTCAGCGACGGCCCTGGAGGGACGCTGGCGGTGGGAGAGGAGCTGGACTTCATCGGCACCCGCCTGGCCTCCCGCGACATCGGCAGCGACCGGCCGGGTCGGGCCAGCGACGGCACCGGCAGTGGCCGCCACGCCATCGAGCCGCCCACCGACCCTCGCCGCCATAATGCGGTGGCGTTCGCCCGCTCCCTGGTCGAGATGCTCGAGGAGGGTCTCGGCCGTGGAGCCTATGAACGGCTGGTGCTGGTGGCCCCGCCCCGGGCCCTTGGTGACCTGCGGACGCTGCTGCCGGACGCGGTGCGGGAGAGGGTGATCGCCGAATTGAACAACGACCTGACCGGCGCCTCCCTGGCCGATGTGTCGGACCACCTGCGGGCCATTCTTTCGGTGTGACTCTCTATCGCCCGCCCTCGAGGGCCTCGCGGCGCATCTCCAGCTCGAGCCAGCGCTCCTCCATCGCCGCCAGGTCCGCCTGGACGGCGGGCAGGCGGGCGGTGGCGCGGGCAAAGTCCTTTGGAGCGCGGGCATACAGCCCGGCATCGGCCAGCGTCGCCTCGATGGTCGCCATTTCGGCGTGCAGGGCCTCGATGCGGGCCGGAAGCTCGTCGAGTTCACGCTGGTCCCGGTAGGATAGCTTGCGGGCGACCGCCTTCGGCTGGACGTCGCGAACCGCCTTCGCCTGGATCGCCGGCGTCGGCGTGGTCGGAGGGGCGACCGCCGGCCGCTGGATCAGGTAATCGGAGTAGCCACCCACGTACTCGTCGATGCGGCCATCGCCCTCGACGGCGATGACGCTGGTCACCAGGCGGTCGAGGAAGTCGCGGTCGTGGCTGACCAGCAGCAGGGTACCGTCATAATCGCCGAGGGCCTCTTCCAGCAGGTCGAGGGTGTCCATGTCGAGATCGTTGGTGGGCTCGTCCATGATGATCAGGTTGCTGGTCCGCGCCAGAAGCCTGGCCAGCAAGAGACGGTTGCGCTCGCCGCCGGAGAGGGCGCGCACGGGCGACATGGCCTGGCGCTGGTCGAACTGGAAGTCCTTCAGATAGCCCATGACGTGGCGGGGCTGGCCACGCACGTCGATCTGGTCGCTGCTTCCGGCCAGGGTCTTCCATACGGAGAGATCCGGGTCGAGGGCCTCGCGGCGCTGGTCGAAATAGGCGGGAACCAGGCCGGTGCCGAGCCGCACCGTGCCAACGTCGGGCGCAAGATCGCCGATGAGCAGCCGCAATAGGGTGGTCTTGCCGGCGCCGTTGGGACCGATCAGCCCCACCCGGTCGCCCCTCAGGATGCGGGTGGAGAAATCGCGCACGAGGACCCGGTCCCCATAGGCGAAGGAAACGCCCTTGGCCTCGATCACCGCCTTGCCGCCCTGGGTACCGGCCTCGGCCACCAGGTCCAGGTCGCCCGGCCGGCGCATGCGCTCGACCCGCTCGGCCCGCAGGGCGTGGAGGCGCCGCAGCCGGCCCATGTTGCGCGAGCGCCGCGCCGTCACCCCCCGGTGCAGCCAATGCATCTCGGCGGCCAGCTTGGTGTCGAGCCGCGACAGGGCCTTTTCCTCCTCGTCCGCCACCGCCTCGCGCCAGTCCTCGAAGCGGGCATAGCCGTGCTCGGCCGTGCGCACCACCCCCCGCTCCAGCCACCAGGTCCGCCGCGACACCGTGTTCAAAAAGGTGCGGTCATGGCTGATGACCACCAACGCGCCACGAAAGGCCAGCAGCTCCGCCTCCAGCCAGCGGATGGTGGGGACGTCCAGGTGATTGGTGGGCTCGTCCAGCAGCAGGACGTCGGGGTCCCCGACCAGCGCCCGCGCCAGCGCCGCCCGCCGTCCCTCGCCACCCGACAGGCTGGCCGTGGCCAGGCTCCCGTCCAGGCCGACGGCGTCCAGCACGGCACCCACCCGATAGGTATCGTCCTTCGCTCCCTCGGGCAGGCCGCCGGCCACATAGTGGGCCACGGTGTCGCCGTCGGGCACCGGGTCCTGCGACAGGTACGCGACCCGCGTCCCCGGCTGGAGGAACCACTCGCCGCCGTCCAGGGTGACCATGCCGGCCAGCACCTTGAGCAGGGTCGACTTGCCGCTGCCGTTGCGGCCGATCAGGCAGATCCGGTCGCCGCGACTGGCGGCCAGGTCCACACCACGGAACAGCGGCTCGCCGCCGAAGGTCAGCCAGGCCTGGCGGAGACTGAGAACTGGAGGGGGCGCCATCGGCCTACTTCATCCCCCGCTCGCGCGAAACCCGGTCGAAGGCGGCATTGATGGCGGCCATCTTGCCGTTGGCGACGGCGATGAACTCCTCCGGCAGGCCCTTGGCCACCATGGTGTCGGGGTGGTTCTCGCGGATCAGCCTGCGGTAGGCCGCCTTGACCTCTTCGTTGGTGGAGGCAGCCGGCACGCCCAGCACCAGGTAGGGGTCGCCCTCGTCGCCCGAGTGGCTGGCGCGGGTGCGCTGGAAATCCTTGTCCGGCATGCCGAAGATGGTGGCCACCCGTTCGAGGAAGCGGCGCTCGGCATCGTTCAGGGGGCCGTCGGCCAGGGCGATGATGAACAGGGCATCCAGAAGCTCCTCCAGCATCTCTGGCCGGCCGGCGAACAGGGTGGCGAGCTGGCGGGCATACAGCTCGTAGCCCTCCGGCGTGCGCCGCGCCAGGTCGAACAGGTGGCCCACCCGGCCCATCTCACCGGGGGGGACGTTGAACACCCGCTTGAAGGCGTCGATCTCCGCCCGGCTGACGTGGCCATCGGCCTTGGCCATCTTGGCCGACAGCACCACCACGCCAAGGGAGAACGCCGACCGCCGCGCCTGCTCCGCCGCCGCCCCGAAGGCCTGGCCGAAGCCGCCGCGGCGCACGGACGACGCGGAGTGCTCCTCGTCCCGCATGTTGTCCACGGCATGGCCGGCCGCCGCCCCCAGCAGCGCGCCAAAGGGCCCCCCCACCGCCATGCCCGCCATGCCACCGATGATCTTTCCCCAGACCGCCATGTCCCCACGTCCATTGCCCACGACCAGCGCCACTATCGCGCGGATGGACGCGGTTGCCTAGGGGGTCTGGCAGGGCGATCCGGTTCTTGAGAAGAGACGGGCCGCTCATGCCCGAGCCCCGCTTCCATCCAGCTTCTGCTCGATGCGCAGAAGGTGCTGGGTCAGCCGCTTCTCCACCTCCCTCATGGTGGAGATCGAGGCATAGGATTTGGCCACCTCCAGCTTGTAGGCCGCCAGCGCCTCGGCGGCCCGGGCGAACCCCTTCTCCATTTCGTGCCGTATCTCGTCGAGATCGTGCTCGCAGTCCTGGCGGCTGCGCCAGAACAGCCAGAACAGACCAGCCATGACCGGAATCTCCACGGCGCTGATCCACCAGATGATGTTGATCGTCGAATCGGGTTGCATTGTCTTCTCCTGATGTTTGGAACAAAAAAAGGGCGCCGAAGACCGGCGCCCTGTAGGTAAGGGTGGTTGTGTGATTGGGCTTGACTGGGCGCGCCTACCAGGGCTGATTGAAACAGCCGAGGCGGCGCACCGCGCTACTTCCCGGAACTCGGCCCAAAGACCTTGACTCTCTGCTGAAGAGTCGGCGACCGCGTGTACGGCAAGGTCAGACCGTACTGCGCAGGCTTGAAACCGAGACGCTCGAGTTCATCGATGCAGGTCAGCCCCTTCTCAAGAAGGTTCATGTCAACAGCCGGATTGGTGGCGACCATTTTGTCCAGTTCTTTCTTGTCCATGCTGCTCATCCTCTCAGAATGGGCATATACTTACCCCCTGTGTGCACGACGCACAGATCACCCACTTTCCCCATGTATTCAACCAACAACTTTTCATATCCCCTGATAAGCGCTCTCAGAGCTTGATCTTTTCCAAAGTCCTCAATCCGAAGCTTCAAATCATTCCTCAATACGCTCATGGAAATCCCCCGGCCATGAACGTGCCACCGGCTTGTGTCATTAAGCGTTTCTGCAATCTCAACCGCTCGTTCCACACGCATTTCATGCGTGACAAACTCCTCACGGGTTTCCGTCTTCTCCCACGTTTTGAACTTGTATTTTGTCAGCCATTCCTTAAGCAACGTAATAGAAAGCTCCCGAGCCTGTCCATACCGGAACAACTCAGCCTGATCAAAGCTCCGAAGAAGTACTGCAAGCTCGGCGGTTGTCAAGGTCCCATTTGTTGATTTTTGTACCAATTTATTGTACTGCTCAAGATAACCGAGGGCTGGAACAAACCCGATGCCAGGCTTGTGAGTTTGTGGATCGATTGGCCCAAGAATTGAGTAATAATCCATATAAATCTCGTCGCCAGACATGGCAAGCACCGTTCCGGCGGACATGGCGTAGTTTGGAATAATGAAATAAACGGTATCGTAATGTGCTCTGAGACACTCGGCAATTCGCTGAGTTACCTCAATCAGCCCCCCGGTTGTCTGCAACAGCACGGCCAGACGATCTTTCTTTTCTTTAATGGCCTCGACCGCATCTCGAACATGGTCGTCAACGCCATATTCGATCGGGCCAAAGAACGCAAGCACATCCGAACTCAGTTTCTTACCAAGTTTCCTAGCGTTCTCATCTAGCTGCCGGTGGATGACGGCATCGGCGGAAACCGCAGACATCTCTTTCCTCCAACGAGACACTCTAACCGGGTTTCCTTAACAATGTTTTAATGTCTTGACAAGCAGGATCATCCAACCGCAACCAACGCCGGAGCGCTCACTCCCCTCAATCCGGAGCGCTCACTCCCCTCAATCCGGAGCGCTCACTCCCCTCAATCCGGAGCGCTCACTCCCCTCAATGTCGACCAATCTGGCCTTGTGGGGGTCCCCCCCTCAAATCCCCCCATCCCTTGGCGGCTCGCGGCCGGCCACCTGGGGGGGAAGGGTTTCCCAGCCGGTGCCGACGGCCATGATGCAGGACTGGCCGCCGGGATCGGTGACGACGATGCTCCAGGTCCCGGCGGAGGAGGCGAAGACCTCAAGAACCCCGGCGCCTCCGGCGATCCCGACGGCCGACAGCCGCTCCGCATAGCCCTTGGCCAGGGCTTCAACGATGCTCCTGTGGTCGTCGCACATCGGCTCCGCCCCAGTCTCCGCCGCCGCCCCGAGCAGCGGCAGCAGGGCCAGAAGTGCCGTCCTCATTACGGTCATTGTCACGTCTCCCTGTCGGGCAAGCTCCCGTGCCGGTCCACCCGACGATGTTTACCTATTAAGGACATGGCTCAAACGCGCCCTCATTCAAGAACGCACGGACAGGCCTCAGGGGACTTAGGGAGAAAAGTCCGTGTGGGCTGTCCACCCTCGGGCCCCTGGCCGCCAGTCCGATCTGGCCGAGATGGATACGGCACGCGCAAGGCGCACAGGCTCGGTCAGTAGGCATCCAGATACGGCATCGAGCCCATCGTCATGACCACCACCAGGCCCGGGGCGCCACTCCCGCATCTCGCCGATGAAGGGCGTGCTCCACACCGAGCGGTGTGCGTGAAGAGCACCAGCGGCCAGGATGGCGTCGAAGGCCTCGATGATGCGCACGTCCTTGTTGCGGCTTGACGTGGCCTCGATGACCGCCGCCGGAACCTCGGCCCGGGCCAGCTCGCGGCGCAGGAGGCCGGGCAGGAAGCGCCCGACGCCGTTGATCTCAAGGCGCACCGCCGGCAGATGGAACTCGCGGACGAAGCCCGCCACCTGCCGGCACATCTGGGTCGCCTCGTCGTCCGGGGCCTTGGGGTCGTGCAGCAGATACCGGACCCGGTGGAGCCAGTATCCCCCCTCCTCGTCGCTGAAGACGCAGGCGATCACGCTGGCATCGCCCCGGCCGGGAGCACCATAGGCCGGGTCCCACCAGCACGAGGCCGACACCATCCGCCGGCCACCGATGCGCAGAGATGCCTCGCCGTTGGCCTCGACGTGCTCGATCTCGCCGTCGTAGAGCCTGAGGGCGTCGGGATCGAGCCGGCCGTCGGCGATGTTGACCGGCTCCAGCATCATCTGGCTGGAAAACTTGTTGGGACCGCTGCGGCGGCGGATGGCGACGATCTTCTCCGCCGGGAAGCGTTCCGGCCAGGCGCTGGCGCCGTCGGCATCCAGCAGGGGGATCTCGAGCCGGTTGTAGCCCTCGAGGAACGGCCGCACCTCCTCGGCTCCGGGGCGGACGGCCGCCGCATAGATGGTGTAGTACGTGTGTGGCGTGCCGACGTACAGCGCCATCCCTCCCGGTACCAGCACGAAGTCCAGTTCCGACAGGCGCAGACGCAGGTCAGCCCGCTTGGGTGCCGTGTCGCAGGTGTTGGGCACCTCCACGTCGTCGCAGATGATGACGTCGGCGCGGCTGCCGGTGACGTTGGCCCCCAGTCCCTTGGCGCACATGGAGGGGTCGCGCAGCTCGGCCGGCCGGTTGACGGTGAACTGGTCCGAGGCCCACTGGTCACGGCGCGCCGGCTTGAGCCGCCGCGTCAGCGGGTGACGCTCGATCACCCGCTTGACGTTGCGCACCATCTTCTTGGCCAGAGCATGATCGGCGGCCAGCACCAGGATCCGCAGATCGGGATTGATCAGCAGAGTCCAGGCGCAGAACAGGCCGACGATGGTCGACTTGCCGGAATCGCGGAACGCCATCAAAAGGGCGTTCCGCTCCGGCCCGCGCCACCGCTCCGCCAGCCACCTGGTCATGCGAACGTGGTGGCGGGGATTGGACAGCTTCTGCCGCTCGTTCCAGATCCAGACGAACTCTGGGAAGTCGATGATGTCGCTCATGGGGCGTCGGCCATGTCACGGATGGCCGATCGCGCTTCGGCGATCAGCCGGTCGATATCCTCGCCCTCGCCCTCCGGCGAGGTCGCTTCCTCCTTGCCCTCGGCCCAGCGGGAGAGCTTGACCAGCATCTCCACGTGGGCGAGCGCCGCCCGACAGGCGGCGTGGTGGGCGGCAAAGCCCTTGGCGTCGTCGGGAGGCGGAGCGGTGGAAAAGCCGTCGTAGCTGTCCACCGCCTTGCCGATGCGCTTTGGCAGCGAGCCCTTGAGCTGTCGCCGCAGCGCATCGAGATCGGGGGTTGCACGTCGAACCATGGAGTCTCTCCTCTGCGAGTAAAAAAAATCCGCCGCGGATGACTCCGGGCGGAAGGGGATGCGGTCGGGAATTGGCTGCGGATTATCCCGGGAAAACCGGCCACGCCGGGTTTGCCGGATCGTCCGTATTCGCTGGCAGATCCCGCAACGCCTGACGGTAGGCCAGGATCGCCGCGAACCGCTCCGCCGACAGGCTGGTCTGGCGGCCCTGGGACTGCTCCTCGTAGTGCCGCTGAGTCAGGAAGTCGGTGTCGGACAGCCGGCGGGTGCGCATCGAGCGCACGTCGGCCATCAGCCGTTCTCCAGCCTTCGCCGCGTGCGCAGCGCGTTCAGCCAGGATTTCCGCTTCTTCGGTCTCCGTGAGTTGTACTCGGACACCGTCAACCATCTTGTACAAAGCCATCAGACGTTCCTCCTTAAGAGTGCTTCAGGCCATAGAGCGTTGCGCGGCCCGAAGCAATATTCACGGACTCGAATAGCAGCCGCAATCCAGTCACAGCCTGAGTGCCCCCCGTGTACATGGACGCGCCCAAAAGTCTGTCTGCATTACTGCCGCCAAAACGACAGGCGTCATACATCATATGCTTGTGCATGGCTGTTTCGGCGGGATTGAATATATACAAGAACCCGCTGACTCCTCCCGAGCTTGTGGTAGAAGCGACGGAAGTCTGGTTATCCCGGGACAAACAGGCGCCAGTAGTATCAACGGCGCCTTGAATACCTCCCCCGCCCAACCCCCCGTAGCCCGAAGAAGCGTAGCTTGAAGCTTGCCAACTGCCGTTGCAGTACACGCGGCCGAACAGAATATCTGCACTGGCCGGGCGTATGTTGTCAAAGCGCAGGCAGTAGCATTCGTATGTACTGTTGATCCCCGTCGTGAAATCAAGACTCGCGACGTTGGACGCGGTCTGCGTCTGGATAAACACCCACGTGGAGCTACTCGCCGCCGCTATTGCTGCCGCAACTCCGGCCGGCGTTACCGCACGCGCGGTGTCGGTTCCCGTTGTTGCCTCGGCGGTTGTCGCCAGCTCCACCAGGCCGATTGCCGTTTCACTCGCGGTTTTCGCATGCAAACCGGCCGGAGTCACCGCTCGATCCGTGTCGGTTCCCGTGATGGTTTCGGCACTCGTTGCCAGCTCCACCACGCCGGTGGACGTCGTGGTCGCAGCCTGCTTGATATTGCCGAACGCTGTCACCGCGCTGGCCAGGTCGTTCAGGTTGTTGGAGGCCAGCATGTCGCCGGTACCGGGTCCGGTCGGTCCCTGGATGCCCTGTGGGCCGGTGGGACCCTGTGGGCCGACGGCGCCGCGCGTTCCCGACACGGCGAGGGTCCAATCGGCGATGGTGCCCGAGCCGCCGGTCGTCTGGGCGTCGATGACCAGGCTTGCGCCCGAGTACGAGGTCACCTGCCCCCACATCCAGTTGGCGGAACTGGCGGCATCGACCGCCAGCACGAACTGGCCAGCGGCGAACTGCTTCGAGGTCTGGGTGGTGAAGCTCTTCGCCCCCGTGCCGATGGCGAGACTGGTGGTGGAGGTCCCATGCAGCGCCGCGGCGTAGGTCTGGGCACTGGAGGCCGACGTCGCCGCGTTGCTGGCCGACGTTGCGGCATTGGTGGCCTGGGTGGTGGCCGTCGTCGCCTGGGTGGTGGCGATGCCGGCCTGGGTCGTGGCAGTCGCTGCCTGAGTACTCGATGTTGTCGCACTGGCGGCGGCAGAGGAGGCCGAGGCTGCTGCCGCCGTGGCCGAGGCCTGGGTCTCGGCCGCCACCGCGTCGATGTCGGCGACGCCGTTGGCGAGGCCGTTGCCGTTGGCGTTCCAGCGAAGGGCACGGTTGGCCACCGGCTCCGGCAGGGTCAGGTCGGCCAGGCTGCCGGAGGTGGGGGAACGACGGATCGCCCGCGCGGCATCGTCGGCGATCTGCTGGATGGCGGCGGTCTGGTAGTCCAGTTCATCGTTGACCACCTTGGCGCGGAAGGCGCCGCCCTCCTGGAAGTCGGTGGTGCGCTTGATGGCGATGCTGCGCCGCAGGGTGACGATGGTGCTCGCCGCCGGGGCGCTGGTGAAGGTGACGTTGCCGCCGTCGCTGGTACCCGCCCCGCTCACCGAAAACCCCGATGCCTGAAGGGTGCTGCCCAGATAGACCTGGATGTCGCCCGTGGCAAAGATGGGGAAGGCGTAGGGGAAGACCGTCTGGCTGCCGTTCGCCACGTATTGGACACGCGGCGAGACGTCACCGATCTGGATGTGATCGGTCATCTGTTGATACTCCTGTGATTGAGGGTGATTTGTAAGTAATATAAGCACCCGGATTTACTTTTACTTTTTATTGGACCGTCCGAGTGCTTTCGGAAACCGTACGACGCTCGCCGATATGACGAGGTCAGAGCGAGCGGAAGAAGCCGAGGTTGCGGGCGAAGCGTCGCGTGAAGTCCTCCGCTCCCACCGCACCCACGCTGCGGCCAAAGCCGCGAGCGGTCTCCGGGCCGATGTCGCCATCGACGGCAATCGACGGATGGCGGTCGTCGTCCTGATCCGCGGCGACGTCGTTGACGGTGTCCTGAAGAGTCCGAGCCACCATCGCGTGCGCGTCCCCAGAATTCCCGCGCGGGAAAAGCGGACCGAAGGCCGTCTCGGTCGTCGACTTCAGATCTATTGGGTCAAGCGTTTCGCTGGCCTGGCGGGCAAAGCCGTTGAAGCGCCCCAGCGCCAGGGCCTCCTCCGCCCGACCGGGGCCATGTCGGACCAGGATCTTGTGGAGGATGTCCCGGGTCATCGGCCCGAAGTCGCCATCCTCCTCCAGCGGCGGCGTCCATTTCTTGGCGGGCGCCTTTTCCTTTTTTTCCATGGTGAGCATGTTGAGGCCCGATTGCAGACTCTTGACCACCTCGGGGACCGGAGCATCGCCGGAGGTGTCCGCGACGTGCCTGCCGAAGCGATCCAGGACGTCTTCAAACGGCTTGCCGTCGTGGGTGACCACCGGAGTGGGCTCCTGCGGAAACGGGAAGGCCGGCCCGGGGTCGATCATCTTGCCGGTCGCATCCCACTGGACCTTGCCGGGGTAGTAGTGCTTGTACCAGGCACTCACCCCCTCCTGCGTTTCCTGCCGGCGCGGATCGGAGTCGGGCAGATCGAAAACGGTGTTGATGGCCAGATCGCGCTCCTTTTCGGTCCAGGTCTGCGGTTTCTTCAAGAGAACCGTCCGCGCGGGATCGTCCGGCGGCTGCCTGATGCTCTCCACCAGCGACTGAACCTCCGGACGGAGGGTGGCGCTTTGCTCCGGCTTCTGCTCGGGTTGCTGTTCGGTTGGCGCCGGGGCGTTTTCCTGGGGCGCCGGTTGAGGCGTCGGCTCTGGCGACGATTGCGGCTGAGGCGGCTGCTCCGGCTCGGGCGAGGAGGGCTGCTGCGTGCCAGCGGGTGTGTCCGAGCCGGGCTTGCCGTTCGCATTCCCGTCATCGTCGGGGGTCCTGGGCGGCTGGTAGCCTTCCGGATTCGGCTTCGTAAGCCGTTCGAATTCCCGCCCGGCGGCGCTGCCCTTCAGGTCCTCGCCGTCGAAGATCGTCGACAGATCCTTGTCGTCCTTGCCGGCCTCCTTCATCGCGCCCCATATGGTGCTGGCGCAATTGCGCGGATCATCGGCGCCGCCGAACGGAGCGCTGTAATGGCCGGGATTGTTTTCCAGATTGGTGTAGACATCGCGAAATTTCCCGAATTCCTCCGGTGTCATGGATACCGGATTGGAGACGGAGACGCCATCCAACTTGCCGATGCTTTCAGGGGTAATCGGACCATTTTTGGATATTTCCGTATATATCTCTTTGTCCTTGCTTTCGTCCTTCAAGACGCCGGGACCGTAAACGCCATTCTTCGCATCCGAATCTTTGGGTCCATAGCCATAGGGGCCTTCCGTGCGACCATCGGGATGACGGATGAGGACCGACATGTGGCCGATGGCGTCGCCGAGGACACGCATGGAATTGGTGTCGTGGACGACGTATACGCTGTACTTTTGATCATCTGACATGATACGATACTCCTTGAGATTGCATAGAGGTTGTGCATGAGGATGTTTCCCTGGCCCGCGCGGTTCGTGGCCC
Organism: Alphaproteobacteria bacterium; assembly: GCA_039908285.1. GTDB lineage: Bacteria > Pseudomonadota > Alphaproteobacteria > Rhodospirillales > Rhodospirillaceae > JAMOBE01. The sequence continues at coordinate 2,008 of JAMOBE010000008.1, read as the reverse complement.
GCGCGGTTTCGGTGGTTTTGGTCGCGGTACTGATGATTGGGCTGGCTGGCTGCTCGTCGGCCTACCTATGGTCGTGCCGGCAGGAACCGAGGGTAAACAACCCCCTGCTTCCTTTCGCCGGTGTGCACTTCTTCAGCGATTGCCCCGACTGTCCGGATATGGCGGCATTGCCGGCCGGGGCCTTCATCATGGGCGGCGAACCCCGGGGGATAAAAGACTCCCAACGTAGCCAGTCCCCACCCCACTGCGCCACGGTGCGGCGGCCGTTCGCCATCGGCCGGACCGAGGTCACGGTGGCGCAGTGGCAGTCCTGCGTCGACGCCGGCCGCTGCCGCCCGCTCCTGGGAAAGCGTGAGCGGCTGCCGAATGAGCCGGCCGCCGATACGACCTGGACGATGGCCAGGGACTACGCGACGTGGCTGGCCGAGCGGACCGGGCAGCACTACCGGCTGCCCAGCGAGGTCGAGTGGGAATTCGCCACCCGAGCCGGCACCGACACTCTGTACTGGTGGGGGGAGAGCCCCCTGCCGGGCATGGAAAATATGATCATCTGTCCGAGGGACTCCCATGGCGAGGGGGATGACCGCTGCCAGGGACCGCGCCGGGTTCTCCCGGTGGCCACCTTTCGCGCCAATGCCTTCGGGCTGTACGACACCATCGGCAACGCCGAGGAATGGGTCGAGGACTTGTTCTCGTACTATAAGAAGGAGCCGAGGACCGAAGACCCACGCTATCCACCGGAGGAAAACCGCCATGCCATCCGCAGGGGAACGTTCAGGGATTATCCTGATCCAAGGGCGGGCGTATATGTTTCGACCGTCGACAGCAGGTCCGCTGCTGGTCCCAGCGTCGAGATTCTCGAAAAGAAGGGAGAACTGACGGGGGATACATATGGCTTCCGGGTGGCGCGCGACCTTCCCGCCGCGACACAGCTCAGTTCTGGACAACCTCCTTCCGGCCGATGATAACAGTTATTGCAAAACACTTCGGGTTTCCCTGGCCCGCGCGGTTCGTGGCCCGCGCGGTTTCGGTGGTTTTGGTCGCGGTACTGATGATTGGGCTGGCTGGCTGCTCGTCGGCCTACCTGTGGTCGTGCCGGCAGGAACCGAGGGTAAACAACCCCCTGCTTCCTTTCGCCGGTGTGCACTTCTTCAGCGACTGCCCCGACTGCCCGAATATGGCGGCATTGCCGGCCGGGGCCTTCATCATGGGCGGCGAACCCCGAGGGATAAAAGACTCTCAAAATGGCCAGTCTCCACCACACTGCGCCACGGTGCGGCGGCCGTTCGCCATCGGCCGGACCGAGGTCACGGTGGCGCAGTGGCAAACCTGCGTCGACGCTGGCCGCTGCCGTCCGCTCCTGGGAAAGCGTGAGCGACTGCCGAATGAGCCGGCCGCCGATACGACCTGGACGATGGCCAGGGACTACGTGGCGTGGCTGGCCGAGAGGACCGGGCAGCCCTACCGCCTGCCCAGCGAGGTCGAGTGGGAATACGCCGCCCGCGCCGGCACCGACACTCTGCACTGGTGGGGGGAGACCCCCCTGCCAGGCATGGAAAACATGATCATCTGTCCGAGAGATTCCCACGGCGAGGGGGATGATCGCTGTCAGGGGCCGCGCCGGATCCTTCCGGTGGCCACGTTTCGTGCCAATGCCTTCGGGCTGTACGACACCATCGGTAATGCCAAGGAATGGGTCGAGGACTTGTACTCACAATATAACAAGGTACCGAGAACCGAAGAACCACGCCATCCATCAGATGAAAAACGCCATGTCATCCGCAGGGGGACTTTCAAAGATTATCCCGACCCAAGGGCGGGCGTATATGTATCAACCGTCGACACTCGGGTCCCTGCTGGTCCCAGCGTCGAGTTTCTCGAAAAGAAGGGAGAACGAATTAAGGGTTTTTGCTGCCCTTACAGCAGCAAAAACCCTGGTTGGACTGACGCGGTGCTGGGCCTTTGGCACGAAGCTTTCTCGCCGCCAGAACGGCGTTGCCGGTGGGCA
>JAMOBE010000104.1:0-12829 GCA_039908285.1 Alphaproteobacteria bacterium | reverse complement strand
CCGATCTGGTTGACCTTGATCAGGATCGCGTTGGCGGTCTGCTCGGCGATGCCCCGCGACAGCAGCGCGGTGTTGGTGACGAACAGATCGTCACCGACCAGCTGGATGCGTCCGCCCAGGGCGTCGGTCAGAAGCTTCCAGCCGTCCATGTCGTCCTCGGCGCAGCCATCCTCGATCGAGATGATCGGGTAGTTGTTCACCAGGGCTTCCAGATACTTGACCATGCCCGCGGCGTCGAAGGACTTCTTCTCGCCGTGCAGATCGTACTTGCCGGCCTTGAACATCTCGGTCGAGGCCACGTCGAGCGCCAGGTAGACGTCCTCACCCGGCTTGTAGCCGGCGCCCTCGATGGCCTTCATGATGAAGGCGCAGGCCTCGTCGGCGGACTGGAGGTTCGGCGCAAAGCCGCCCTCGTCACCCACGTTGGTGTTGTGGCCGGCGTTCTTGAGCTGAGACCGCAGCGAGTGGAACACCTCCGAACCCATGCGGATGGCGTCGGCCACGCTCGAGGCCGAAACCGGCATGATCATGAATTCCTGGATGTCGATCGGGTTGTCGGCATGGGCGCCGCCATTGATGATGTTCATCATCGGCACCGGCAGGGTCTGGGCGAAGGCGCCGCCGATGTAGCGATAGAGCGGCAGGCCGGCTTCCTCGGCCGCGGCCTTGGCGACGGCCAGGGACACGCCAAGGATGGCATTGGCGCCGAGACGGCCCTTGTTCGGCGTCCCGTCCAGGTCGATCATGGTCTGGTCGAGGATCACCTGGTCCTCGGCGTCCATGCCCGAGAGGGCGTCGAAGATCTCGCCGTTGACGCTCTCCACGGCCTTCAGCACGCCCTTGCCGCCGTAGCGGGCCTTGTCGCCGTCGCGCAGTTCGACGGCCTCGTGGGCTCCGGTGGAGGCGCCCGACGGCACCGCAGCGCGGCCCGAGGCACCGGTCTCGAGGACGACGTCCACCTCGACGGTGGGATTGCCGCGGGAATCAAGGATTTCGCGGGCGTGGATATCGACGATAGCTGTCATGTGGTGGAATCCCCCAGAGAGTTGAGAGTGAAGGTTGAATGGGCTTTGGCGAGCCTGTCGAACTCGACGAGCATTTGCAACAAATCCGGCATCCGGCGCAACGGAATCATGTTCGGTCCGTCGGACGGAGCCCGGTCCGGGTCGGGATGGGTCTCGATGAACACCGCCGCGACGCCGACGGCCACCGCCGCCCGCGCCAGCACCGGTGCGAACTCCCTCTCCCCGCCCGAGGCGCTGCCCCGTCCGCCGGGCTGCTGCACCGAGTGGGTCGCATCGAACACCACCGGGCAGCCCGTGCGTGCCATGATGGACAGGGAACGCATGTCTGTCACCAGGGAATTGTAGCCGAAGGACACTCCGCGCTCGGTCAGCAGGATGTCGCGGTTGCCGGTGCTCGCCACCTTGTCCACCACGTTGGCCATGTCCCAGGGGGCCAGGAACTGGCCCTTCTTGACGTTGACCGCCCGCCCGGTGCGGCCGGCGGCCAGCAAAAGGTCGGTCTGGCGGCACAGGAAGGCCGGGATTTGCAGAACGTCGGCCACCTCGGCCACCGGCGCGCACTGGGTGGCGTCGTGGACGTCGGTCAGCACCGGGCAGCCCACCGACTCGCCGACAGCCGCCAGCACCGGCAGCGCCGCCGCCAGGCCCATGCCCCGCTCGCCCCGCACCGAGGTCCGATTCGCCTTGTCGAAGGAGGTCTTGAACACCAGCGGCAGGCCAAGGGCCCGGGTCATCTCCCTCAGGGCCGATGCCACCTCCAGCGCCTGGTCCCGACTTTCCATCTGGCAGGGACCGGCGATCAGCACCAGCGGCAGGTCGTTGCCGACGGTGACCGGCGCCGCACGGCCGCGACCGATGACGACGTGACGAGGCTTTTCGCTGTCCCTGGGGTCGGTCATCGTCACACCAGCCGGCTCTGCTCGACCGCCGCCTTGATGAAGGAGGTGAACAGCGGATGGGGGTCGAAGGGTTTGGACTTCAGTTCGGGATGGAACTGAACGCCGACGAACCAGGGGTGGTTCTCGATCTCGACGATTTCCGGCAGCACGCCATCGGGAGACAGGCCGGAAATCACCAGGCCGTGACGCTCCAGGATCTGGCGGTAGTTGATATTGACCTCGTAACGATGGCGATGACGCTCATCGATCCGCTCGGCGCCATAAATGGCGTGGGCGCGGGTGCCCTTGCGGATGTGGCAGGCATAGGCGCCAAGCCGCATGGTGCCGCCCAGGTCGGAGGCCGAGTCGCGCCGCTCCACCCCGTTGTCGTGGGTCCACTCGGTCATCAGGCCCACCACGGGATCGGTGGTGGAGCCGAACTCGGTCGAGTTGGCGGCAGCCAAGCCGGCCAGATTGCGGGCGGTCTCGATCACCGCCATCTGCATGCCAAAGCAGATGCCGAAGTACGGCACCCGCCGCTCGCGGGCGAAGCGGGCGGCCTCGATCTTGCCCTCGGCCCCACGCCCGCCGAAGCCGCCGGGCACCAGGATGCCGTGCACGTGGTCCAACTGATGAACCGTCCCCTCCCGCTCGAAGACCTCCGAGTCGATCCAGTCGAGCCGCACCCGCACGTTGTTGGCGATGCCGCCGTGGGCCAGCGCCTCCGCCAGCGACTTGTAGGAATCCAGCAGCTTGATGTACTTGCCGACGACGGCGATGGTCACCTCGCCCTCGGGCTCCATCACCCGCTCGACGATGTGATGCCAGCGGCCGAGGTTGGGCTCGGCGTCGTGGGGCAGGCCGAAGTACCGGCACACCTGCACGTCCAGCCCCCCCTGGTGGTAGCTGATGGGCACGCTGTAGATGGTGGAAACGTCGAGGGCCGGGATGACCGCCTCCTCGACCACGTTGCAGAACAGGGCGATCTTGCGTCGTTCCGCCGGCGGAATCTCGCGGTCGCTGCGGCACAGCAGCAGGTCGGGCTGGATGCCGACGCTCAGCAGTTCCTTGACCGAATGCTGGGTGGGCTTGGTCTTCAGCTCGCCGGCCGACGGGATGTAGGGCAGCAGCGTCAGGTGCACGAACATCGACCGCTGCGGCCCCAGTTCGTTGCCAAGCTGGCGGATCGCCTCCAGGAACGGCAGGCTTTCGATGTCGCCGACGGTGCCGCCGATCTCGCACAGCACGAAGTCCTCGCCCGACAGGTCGGCGGTGATGAACTCCTTGATGGCGTCGGTGACATGGGGAATCACCTGCACCGTGGCGCCGAGATAGTCACCGTGGCGCTCGCGGGCGATGACGGTGGAGTAGATGCGCCCCGTGGTGACGTTGTCGCTGCGTCGCGAGGGGACGCCGGTGAACCGCTCATAGTGCCCGAGGTCAAGGTCGGTCTCGGCGCCGTCGTCGGTGACATAGACCTCGCCGTGCTGATAGGGGCTCATGGTCCCCGGGTCGACGTTGAGGTAGGGGTCCAGCTTGCGTTGGCGCACGCTGTAGCCCCGCGCCTGCAACAGGGCGGCCAGGGCGGCCGACGCCAGCCCCTTGCCGAGAGAGGACACGACTCCACCGGTGATGAAGATGAAACGTGACATCGCCCGACACTGCACCCCAGTCACACGGTTCTCAGTTCTTCGCCGGAGCAGCCGGGGCCGGCGGACTCACCGGCGGCACGGGTGGCGTGACGGCATCGGCGGCGGGTGCCGGAGCCGGTGCGGCCACCGGCGGGGCCGGTGACGTGGGCCCAGGCGCTGGCGTGGCCGTCGCCGGCTGGTCAGTACCCGCCGCCGGCTGTTCGAAGATGGACTTGCGCGGACCGGCGGACGGCGTGGCGAGAAGCGCCAGCACCAGACTGGTGACCATGAAGGACGCGCCCAGCAGGGTCGTGACGCGGGTGAGGAGGTTGCCGGCCGCCCGGCCGGTCATGAATCCGCTACCTCCACCGCCCATGCCGAGCGCTCCGCCCTCCGAGCGCTGCATCAGGATGATCCCGACCATGGCGATGGCGATCAGCAGGTGAATGACGAGAATTACCGTGATCATGCGTCCATCCAACCCCAAACCCAGCCCACCACCGACCAGCCGCGCTCCGAAGGAGCGCGGCGGTGACGACGGCGGACCTTAATGCACCGCGGAGGCTGCGCGCTAGGGGCAACTTGCGGCGATGGCCCAAAAATCCTCGGCCTTGAGGCTGGCGCCGCCGATGAGACCACCGTCCACGTCGGGCAGGGCCATCAGTTCCTTGGCGTTGCCGGGCTTCATCGAGCCGCCGTAGAGGATGCGCACGCCCGCCGCCTGCTCGGCCCCGACCTTGACGGCCAGTTCCTTGCGGATCAGGGCGTGAACCTCCTGCACCTCGGGATTGGTGGGGGTGCGGCCGGTGCCGATGGCCCACACCGGCTCATAGGCGATGACCAGGTTGGCGGCCGTGGAGCCATCCGGAACCGACCCGTGAAGCTGATCGCGGTTGATCTCGAGAGTCTTGCCGGCGTCGCGCTGTGCCTCGGTCTCGCCGATGCAGACGATGGCGATGAGGCCGGCCGCCTGTGCCGCCGCCGCCTTGGCCTTCACCACCGAATCGGTCTCGCCGTGGTCGGTGCGCCGCTCCGAGTGGCCGACGATGACGTAGGTGCAGCCCTCGTTCGCCAGCATGGCCGCGGCGACGTCGCCGGTGTGGGCGCCGCTGACCTTGGCGTGGCAGTCCTGGGCGCCCAGAGCGAGGCCGCTGCCGGAAATGGCCGCCCCGACCTCGTGGATGAGCGTGAACGGCGGGCACACCAGCATGTCGAAGGACGCCTTGCCATGAGCCTTGAGGCGCGTCGCGACGGCCGCCGCGAGCGCAAGTCCGTCACTGCGCAACCCGTTCATCTTCCAGTTGCCTGCGATCAGCGGACGTCGTGCCATTTCCACCCTCTCCCCTTAGAGTTCCTGTCTGAGTTCCAAACCGGGGTCGAGGCCCCGGCCGCGGAGTGTGTAGCCTATCGCGGCGGAGCCGCAACCAAAAAGATTCGTATTGCCGATCTCAAAAATCTTCGCCGCGCGCGTAGATTTTTGAGATCGGCAATACGGTCCCCCGGCATTTCCACATATCGCGGTTGCGGGGGGATAGCCCACGCTTTTATGATATCGTGCGCCCCGCGGTGCCGCTTCCTCAACGTTCGAACATTCGGCAGGACCATGCTCGACACACTCAGACGATCGGCCAGTTCCTGGGTCGCCAAGTTCTTTTTCGCCCTCCTGGTGCTGAGTTTCGGCGTCTGGGGGATCGAGGACTTCGTCAGGGGCGGAACCGACAGGGTCGCCGCCATCCAGGTGGGTGACATCACGTTCCACCCGCGGGCGGTGCGCGAGGAGTTCAACCGCGATGTCTCGCGGTTGCGGGCCATGCTCGGCCCCCAGCTCACCGCCGAGGAGGCTCAGCGCATGGGCCTGATGAACCAGACCGTCCAGCGGCTGGTGAGCCAGGCGACCATCGACATGGCGTCACGGGAGCTTGGCGTGGTCGCCCCCGACGCCGTCGTCCGCGGCGCCGTGGAGCGCCGGAAGGAGTTCCTGAACGCCGAGGGGCGGTTCGACCGCGACCGTTTCCGCCAGATCCTGGCCGCCAATGGCTACACGGAGGAGGGCTATCTCCACCTTTTGCGCCGCGACATCATCCGCCGCCAGTTGATCGAGCCGGTGTCGCTGGGCGCGGCTCCGCCGAGGGATCTGGTGGACACCCTCTATCGCCATCGCCAGGAAAAGCGGGTGGCCGACGCCGTCACCGTCCTGGCTTCGGCCATGCCGGCCCCGCCGGCCCCCGATCAGGCGGCGCTGGAGGCCTACCACGGCGCCCACGCCGAGACCTTCACGGCCCCCGAATACCGCGCCGTCACCGCCCTGCTGGTCACGCCGGCCACGGTGGCCTCCCTGGTGACCCTGACCGAGGAGATGGTGGCCGAGGCCTATGCCAGCCACCAGGACGACTACCGGACGCCGGAGCGGCGCGACGTCGCCCAGGTACTGCTGACCTCCCGCGAACAGGCCGACAAGGTGCTGGCCCTGGTGGGCCAGGGACGCCCGCTCAAGGACGCGGCGACGACCGCCGGTGCCGGCAGTGGAGTCCAGGAGCTGGGGTGGGTCGCTCGCGCCGATCTGCCGGACGAACTGGCCGACGCCGTGTTCGCCCTGAAGACCGGCGAGACCAGCCAGCCGGTGCAGAGCCCCCTGGGGTGGCACCTGTTCCGAGTCGCCGGCTCCCAGCCCGAAGTCGTCAAGCCCCTGGCCGAGGTGCGCAAGGCCATCGAGGAGGAACTGGCGAAGGAAAAGGCCGTCGATCTCGTCTACAAGCTGTCCAACCAGGTGGAAGATGCCCTGGCGGGCGGTGCCAGCCTCGATGACGCGGCGCGGACCCTCAATCTGAAGTCGCTCAAGGTGGCGGCGACGGATCGCTCCGGCAAGGCCCCCGACGGAAAGCCCGTGGCCGGCTTGCCGAAGCTGAAGGAGTTCCTGCCGACGGTGTTCTCGCTCCAGGAGGGCCGGGACGGCCAGCTTGTCGAGTCGGATGACGGCTACTTCGTCGCCCGCGTCGATGGCGTCACGCCGTCGCGACTCCGGCCGCTGGATGAGGTCCGGACCCAGGTGATCGATGGCTGGACCAAGGCCCAGCGTGACGACGCCGCCCGTCGCAAGGCCGAGTCCATCCTCGGCGAGCTTCGTGCCGGCAAGGGCGCGTGGACCGTCGCCATCGGCAACGGCGTCTCCCTCAGCACCACCCCCCCCCTGCCCCGCACGGGTGACCTGAGCGGCAAGCTGCCGGTGGCCCTCGTGTCCCAGCTGTTCCAGCTCAAAACCGGCGAGGTGGCGATGGCTCCCGGACCCGACGGGTATCTGGTGATCCGCCTGGCCGAGGTTATTCCCGCCGATCCGGCGGACGATGCCGTCGGCGTCACCGCCGTCAGCAACGAGATCCGCGCCTCGATGGCCGACGACCTGGCCGCCGAGTTCACGGCGGCGCTCGGGCGCAAGTACAAGGTCTCCGTGAATCGCCGCGTGCTCGAGGAGTGACGACGCCGTGAAGGTCCATCCCGATCGCGACGACTTCGCCGCCGCCTATGACCAGGGGCGCCCCCAGGTGGTGTGGACCACGCTGGTGGCGGACCTGGAAACCCCCGTCTCGGCCATGCTGAAGCTGGCCGACGGCCGTCCCAACAGCTTCCTTCTCGAGTCGGTGGAAAAGGGGTCGATTCGCGGCCGCTACTCCATCATCGGCCTCAGGCCGGACCTCATCTGGCGCTGCTTCGGCAATCGGGCCGAGATCAACCGCCAGGCCAGGACCGAGCCCGACGCCTTCGAACCCGCGGCGGAGCCCACCCTGGCGTCGCTGCGGGCGCTGGTGGCGGAGTCCCGCATCGACCTGCCGCCCGGCCTGCCGCCGATGGCCGCCGGGCTGGTGGGCTACATGGGCTACGACATGGTGCGGCTGGCGGAAAAACTGCCGGACGGCAACCCGGACACCCTCGGGATTCCCGACGGCATCTTCCTGCGGCCGACGGTGATGGCCATCTTCGACACCATCGACGACGTGGTCACCCTCGTCACCCCGGTCCGCCCGCGGGAGGGCGTCACCGCCGCCGCGGCCCATGCGGCGGCTCGCGAGCTATTGGGTGACATCGTCGCCGATTTCGGCCGCAGCCTGCCCTATCGCCGTGACACGGCGACGGAGGCCGTCGTCGAGCCGAAACCGGTCTCCAACATGCCCCGCGAGGCCTTTCACGCCATGGTGGCGCGGGCGAAGGAGTACATCCTCGCCGGGGACATCTTCCAGGTGGTGCTGTCGCAGCGGCTGCGGGTGCCGTTCCGCCTGCCGCCGTTTGCGCTGTATCGGGCACTGCGGCGTACCAATCCGTCGCCGTTCCTGTTCTTCCTGGATTTCGGGACCTTCTCCCTGGTGGGGTCGAGTCCCGAGATCCTGGTGCGGCTGCGCGACGGCCGGGTCACCATCCGCCCCATCGCCGGCACCCGCCCCCGTGGCGCCGACGCCGAGCACGACCGCGCTCTGGCCCAGGAACTGCTGGCCGATCCCAAGGAACTGGCCGAGCACCTGATGCTGCTGGACCTCGGCCGCAACGACGTGGGCCGCGTCGCCAAGGTCGGCACCGTGACCGTAACCGAGCAGATGCATATCGAGTACTACTCCCACGTCATGCATATCGTTTCGAACGTGGAAGGAGTTCTGGCGTCGGAACACGACGCCATGGCGGCGCTGATGGCCGGCTTCCCGGCCGGGACGGTGTCCGGCGCGCCCAAGGTGCGGGCGATGGAGATCATCGACGAACTGGAGCCGGAACGGCGCAGCTTCTATGCCGGAGCCATCGGCTACATCGCCGCCAACGGGACCATGGACACCTGCATCGCCCTGCGCACCGCCCTGGTCAAGGACGGGGTGATGGTGGTGCAGGCCGGCGGCGGCATCGTCGCCGACAGCGACCCGGAGATGGAGTTCCAGGAGTCCAACAACAAGGCCCGCGCCCTGGTCCGCGCCGCCGAGGAAGCCGTGCGCTTCGCCGCCGGATGATCCTCCATGCCGGAATTCAGGATAAAACGCTTCAGTGAACTCCACAAAGACGCGCCGTCGGCCGCGTCCCTTGAAAACGGTGCCGGCGGGGGTCATCATGGAGGCATGGATGACATTTGGCGCGCAGCGACGGACCAGCGGCTTGCCAGCATCGAGGGGCGGCTGGCGGCCATGCCGACCACGTGGCAGCTCATCACCCTGGTGATCGCGGTCATCGGCGTGATCGCCACGTTCTCCATCTTCACCATCAGCCGCGTCGACCGCGTCGAGGCCAGGATGGACGCCCTCGAGGCCAAGGTGGACGCCATTCCCTCCCGGCTGAGTGAGGAAATGCGGGCGATGCGGATGGAAATGGCCGCCCAGACCTCCGCCATCGCCAATGCCATCACCGCCACCAGGCAGCAGGCGCCGCAGGTGATCCTGGTTCCGGCACCGCCTACGAAGGCCCCCTGACCTACGCTCCGCCGCCGACGCACCACCGCCGCCACAGGTCGCGGTAGACGGCCTCCACCGCCCCGGCGTAGGCCGGTCCGTCGCAGATCGGTGACGCCGCAAGCTGGCCCCGCAGGCGACTTCGCAGGTCGCTGAGCCGGTCCACGTCCCGGGCGACATGCACCGCGATGTCCACGTAGTGCTCCGGCGACTCGGCGGTGAAGTCCGGCAGCCCCGCGGCGTGGTTGATGGCGGCCCCAAGCCGGCTGGCAGGAATCTCGCCGGCCAGTGACACCACCGGCACGCCCATCCACAGGGACTCCAGGGTGGAGGTGCCCCCGCTCATGGGATAGGGATCCAGCGCCACGTCCACCGTGCCATAGGCCGCCAGGTGGCCGGCATGCCTGGTGGCGCCGACGAGATCGACCCGGTCCACGGGAACGCCCCGCCTGGTCATCGCCGCCAGCATCCCCTTCCGCCCCAGTGGATCATCCAGCGCCACATCCTTGACCAGCAGTCGTGAGCCGGGAACGGCGGCCATGATTTTTGCCCATAGACCAAGCACATAGCCGCTGATTTTCGAGCGACGGTTTAGGCAGCCGAAGGTGACATGACCGGCCTCGATCGCCGGCAGCGGCCCCACCTCGGGCGCATAGGCTGGCGGGTCGTAACTGAGGACGCAGGGCAGGTCGATCACTCTTTCAACGAAGTGTCGTCGCAGCGGCGGGGGGATATAGACCGGATCGGCCAGCAGGCCATTCATGGTGGGCAGTCCCGACCCGTTGCAGTGCCCCCACCCGGACACCTGAACGGGCGCCGCCTTGGACGCGAACACCTGCAACCGGTTGCCCTGGGAGTGGCCCGCCAGGTCCACCAGGATGTCGATGCCGTCCTCGCGGATGAGGGACGTCAGCGCCTCGTCCTCGAGTCGCAGCGTATCGCGCCACACGGCGCCGCCGCGGCGAAAGCTTTCCGTCTTCTCGTCGTTATTGCGATTTCCGGAATAGATGTGAACCTCGACGCGCGACGGGTCGTGATGGCGCAGTACCAGGCCGAACACGTAGGCCGCCGAATGCTGGCGAAAGTCGGCCCCTACGTAGCCAATCTTCAGCCGCCGCTCGGGATCGCGATCATTGCGGTGCGGCCGGATGGCGGTCGCGTGGCACAGGGCATGGCGCTTGTACCAGCGCCAGCGCTCGATCTGCTGACTGGCCACCGTCTGCCGGAGGTCGAAGTCGAGATTGAACAGGTACTGCGAATGGGCGCGCCGGTAGCTGGGCCGCTGCGCCATGGCCCGAAGGAACAGCTCGCCTGCCGCCTCCGAGTCGCCAAGTGCGTGCAGGGCGATGCCCAGGTTGTTGATGGCCTCGGCATAGTCCGGCCGCAGGGCGATCGCCTTGCGGAAGCAGTGTGCGGCCAGACCGTGCTTGTTCTGCTCGAAGAAGGCCATGCCGAGGTTGTTGTGTCCCTCTGCATACTCTGGCTTTGTCTTGATGGCGCGCACATAGCTCGCCATCGCTTCCCGCGGGTGTCCCAGCGCCTTCAGGGCATTGCCGATGTTGCCGATGACCTCGTGGGAGTCCGGCTTCAGTTCCAGGCAGCGACGATAGCAGGCCAGTGCCTCCTCGTTCCGCCCGAGGCGCAGCAGGCAATTGCCGAGGTTGTTGTGGGCGTCGGCGTAGTCGGGACGGATGGCGACGGCACGCCGCAACGCCTCGACCGCCCGCGCCGGCTGGCCCAGCCGGTCGAGGGTAGTGCCGAGGAGGAAACAGGCCTCGGCATAATTGGGCCTGACGGCGACGGCCCGCTGGAACGAGGCCACCGCCTCCGCCCGGTAGCCAAGATCGAGAAGCGCTCCCCCCAGGTTGTAGTGGGCCTCCGCCCGGTCGCAGCCCAGTTGGACCGCCTGCCCGATCAGCCTCGCCGCGACGTCGTTCTCCCCCCGCGCGCGGGCGATGGCGCCAAGGAGCTGCAGGGCGTCCGGCTCGTCGGGGACGGTCTCGAGAATCCGGCGATAGGCCGCCTCCGCCGCCTCCAGACGGCCGCCCCGGTGCAGACGCACCGCCTGGGCCAGCATGTGAGTGACGTCCGCCATGGCGCCTCAGCGACCACGACCGGCGCACCAGCGGCGCCACAGGGTGCGGTAGGCATCCTCGGCGGCACGGACATACCGTGCATGGTCCCCGAACGGCGAGGTGGCGACGCGCCGACGCAGTGACCCCCGCAGGTCGGCGAGGCCGGCGAGATCGCTGGCCGCGGCGATGGCGATGTCCCGGTAGGCCTCCGGCGTTGCGGCGACGAAACGGTCGAGCCCGATCCCGGTATTGATGGCGGCGCTGGCCCGTCCCGTCGGCGTCGTGCCCATCAGGGCCACCACCGGCACCCCCATCCACAACGCCTCCAGGGTGGACACCCCTCCATTCTGGGGAAAGGGATCGAGGCCGATGTCCACCCGGCCATAGGCGGCCAGGTGGTCCACGTGGCCCGTCCGCCCCAGCAGTCCAAGCCGGCTCGTGTCCACGCCATGCCCAGCGAAGAGGGTCTCGATCCGTTGACGATGGCTCGGGATATCATCGAGCATGGAGTCCTTCACCAGAAACCGTGATCCCGTAACTACATTCAAAATTTCTGCCCATAGAGCAATGGCCTGCGGCGTTATCTTCGTAATTCGATTGAAGCAGCCGAAAGTGATGTGCCCCGCCTTGAGCGCCGGGGGGGGAGCCACCGCCGGTGCGCTGTCAGGCGTCCAGAACGGCATGAAGGACGGCAGGTCGATGATGGACTCGGCAAAGAGATGCCGATCCTCAGGCGGTATGTAGACCGGGTCGGCGAAAAAGGCATCCACCGTCGACAGGCCGGTGCCATGGGCGCAGCCCCAGGCGGTCACCTGCACCGGAGCCGGCTTTCGCGCGAACACCAGCAGCCGGCAGGACGACGTATAGCCGGAAAGGTCCACCAGGATGTCGATGCCGTCAGCCCTGATCAGGTCCGCCAGTGCCTGGTCGGACAGCGTCTCCGTGCGCCGCCACACCGACGCACGACTGCGAAAGCGTTCGGTCATCTTGTCCTCGACGGCCACGCCCGAATAGCAGTGGACGATGAAGCGGTCGCGATCGTGGTTGAAGAGCACCGGCCCCATCACGAAGGCTGCGGAATGATCCCTGAAGTCGGACGACACGTACCCGATGCGTATCGGCCGGTCAGGATCGGGATGGTTGTCATGGGACTGGGCGGCAACGACGCCGTGGGCGATATGGAATTGGTGAAAGGCGCGACGCTCCGCCTGCTGATCGGCGAGGGACTGCGCGGGATCCGTGTCGAGACTGTAAATCAGATTGACCCGCGCCGTCAGAAAATCCGGTTTGATGTCGATCGCCCGCCGGAAACTGGCGATCGCTTCGGCGAACGCTCCCTGAAGCCACAGGGCGTTGCCGATATTGTAGTGTGCCTCGGCATGCTCGGGCCACAACTCCACCACCCGGCGAAAGCAGGCCTCGGCCTCGGCGAGGTGCTGTTTGCCATGCACCTTGCCCATGGCCATGTACGCCTCGGGACGGTCGGGGGCGAGATCACAGGCCTGCCGGAGATCGCTCATCGCCTCGTCGTATCGGCCCCGGTCTCCCAGCAGCGTCCCGCGATTGATCAGGAGTCCGGCATCGACCGCCTTCAGGGCGATGGCGCGATCGAAGCGGACCAGCGCCTCGTCATCGCGCCCCCGATCCAGCAGGAGCGCTCCCAGGCGCCCTTGCCACTCCCCGTACTCAGGGTCGAGGGCCGCCGCCTGCCGCAGGCTCGCCTCGGCTTCTTCCTGGCGCCCGAGGGCCTCCAGGACCACGCCGGCCCTGCCGTGAGCCTCGGCCAGATCCGGAGCCAGGGTGATG
>JAMOBE010000103.1:0-12834 GCA_039908285.1 Alphaproteobacteria bacterium | reverse complement strand
GCCGCCCGAGCGCGCGCCAGGGGATACCGCAACACAACAACCTTTGCGACAATCATCTACCTCATCGCCGCGCCCCTGGGCGACATCCTCGTTTCCACCTGAAACGTCGAAGAACCCAAGAACCTGATAATTCTCAAGAACGGTGCCAACGGCTACGTCTTCACCCGGTCGGATAAGACCGTCGTCGCCTGCAAGTTTTCCGAATCGGAAATTTCGCAGTCCAATGCGGTCTCCGCCATACAGGGTTTCGCCGATTATCTGAAAGGCCTCGGATACTGACCGACCGTAACCGTTCATGTATGGACGGCCCCCTGAACGCAAGAAAAAAAATCGTGAGGCGGGCAACGTTGGTCGGGTGCAGTCATGTATCCGGCCTGTTTGCGCGGTACGTGTGACCGCTGGCCATGATGAAATCCGCGGAACAGGTCCCAATCACATTCGATAGCTTGATGCCAATGAACGGTTACGACCGGCCTGCCGGCATTTCCCGGTCGCCGCACACAAGAGCCAGTTATAGGGACTCCGGGGGCAGATCGCCCGCAGGTCTCATGGGTGGAGCGCTGGGGTGCCCGCAATCCGTTCGCTCCAGCACTGTGAACATCCTACGCCGACACTCCGACCGCATCGATCGCCCAACACCATCAATCGATGCTCGAGTCGCGCCGATGTCACAAGCGCGAAGCCATTCCGTGAACGCACAGCACATGGATAACGGATAGGTTTGCGCCTTGCTGTTCCTGGTAAAGCAGTTGCGGCGTTCAAACACCCGATCGAGATGCCAGTCAATCCACCAGCGCTTTGAACACTGCGTCGGGGGCGTCCTTGTAGAACTCGATGCTGATCCGAGTCCAGAGATCATCCGGCAGATCGTTGAGTTGGCGGCGGACGGAAACCGGCATCAGGAGAGTTGCCGCCTGTTTGTCGACGGCGAGTTCAGCGATGCGGACGGCGTTGTGGATCATCTCGATCGAGCCGCCCAGATTGAGTGCGCCGGCGATGATGGTGCCGCCGCGCGTGTTGCGGCCCAGCAGGGCGCCGCACAGGGCCACCAGCACCGGCAGGCCGAGGCCCAGGCCGGACTTGTCGGCATCCATGGCCCGCATCTGGACACTGAATTCCTCCTCACGCGGATTGCGGGCGCCGACCAGGTCGCGGGCGCGGGTGTAGAGGTTCTGTTCGCCTACCTTGACGCTCATTGGTGGCCCGGACAGCCTGCATCCTGACCTACCACATCGCAGCGGTGAACTGCTTGTTCGACGCCCCTTGATCGAGCGGAGCCTGACTTTGATGCGCCGTCTGCGTGGAACAGGTCCAGGCAGCCGCCCTTGCCGAAATTGGCAAGATCAGAAAACTACGTACAGATCTCAAGAAAACAGTCACAGATCTCCAGGCTGAACGGCAACGTCTTGAGAACGAACTGCCCGGCATGCTGACGCGGCTCGAAAGAACGGAGCGTGAGATTGCAGACCTTCTCCCACAAGTCACCCAAACGGAACGGACGCTGGGCGAGGTTCTCGCAGCACGGGACCGGGCCAGAGAGGGGCTGGCCGTCCACAATCAGAGACAAAGCCTGCTGGACAAACGCAGTGAGGCGGGAAACATAAAAACATCCGTCAAGGAGGACAAGCCGAATCTCAGTATTTCCAGCACGGCTGCCCACGAATTTTGCAAGGTCGTGAGTCACGTTCTATCCGAATGGCAGTTCCCCGGTGAGCGGCACGTTTCCTTTGATGAGAAGACTTATGATCTCCGGATCGATGGGAAACTGCGGACCAGCAACGGCAAGGGTGTGCGCGCAGTAACTCACGCCGCATTCAAGGTGGCCACGTTGATCTTCTGCCGCGAGCAGAACCTCCCTCACCCCGGCTTCGTCGTCCTCGACACGCCATTGTTGACATACCGGGATCCTATCCGCAATCCAAGGCATGGCGATCTTTCAGACGACGAGAAAATTCTGGCACAGACGGCACTAAAACAGAAATTCTTTGAACACCTCCACAGTATCCGCGATATCGGGCAATTTATCGTGCTCGAAAATCTCGACCTCCCGGAGGGTATCTACGATCTGACGAAGATTCAAGAATTTACTGGCCACGCAGGGGATGGACGGTTTGGCTTCTTTCCCTCCCGGTGACACCTGCGGATTTCATCCGCGCTCCTCCCCTCGAAGGAGGATGACAGAGCGTCTTTGGCCCTCCGGAGCACCGAGTCGCAGCTGATACACACCTGCAATCAGTGCGTGGATAGACACGCGCGCATGGTTTCTCGCGTTGTGGTTTTAGGATAAGCGGAGGGGGCGGTCGAAAATCGCCTCCGCTACTGATTGGCCTCGTCCCCGACATGGCCGGGCCAGAACGTCACCACTCACTATTCCTCATCCAGCTTCAATCGATATCCGACCCCAGGATCGGTGGCAATCAGGCGTGGCTGGGACGGGTCGGTTTCGAGCTTCTGGCGGAGCTGGTTGATGTAGACCCGAAGGTAAACCGTATCCTCCATGTGCGCTGGCCCCCAGACATCCTTCAGCAGTTGGCCGTGGGTGACGACGTGGCCGGGCTGGCGGGCTAGGCGGTGGAGAAGGTCGTATTCCTTGCGCGACAGGCGGACCTCGGCGCCGTCACGGCTGATCTGCCGGCGTTCGAAATCGAGAACGAGTCCGCCGATGGTGAACACCTCGGGCGCCGGGTCGGCCTGTTCGCGCCGAAGGGCCACCCGGAGGCGGGCCATCAGTTCGCCGATACCGAACGGCTTGACGATGTAGTCGTCGGCGCCGCGATCGAGCGCCTCGACCTTGTCGGTTTCCCCGGCCCGGACCGACAGGACGATGATGGGGACGGTGGAAAAGGCGCGGATCGCGCTGATCGCTTCCTGGCCGTCCATGTCCGGCAAGCCGAGGTCGAGGATCACCAGATCGGGTTGCTCGGCCCGGCAGTGGGCGATTCCTTCGCCGGCGGTTTCCGCCTCCAGCACGGCGTGGCCGGTGGCGGCCAGGGTGATGCGCATGAACTTGCGAATCTGGGGCTCGTCGTCCACGATCAGGATCCGGGCGGCCATCGCCTCACTCCCTTGGACCATCCGCGGCGGCCGCGCCGAGGTCCGGCTCAGGTGGCAGCGGCAGTGTGATGATGATGCAGGTGCCGTGGCCGTGGAGGCCCCCGGCCGCCTGGATGGCGCCGCCATGGGCCTCGATGATGCCCCGGCAGATGGCCAGTCCAAGTCCAGTGCCGGCGCTCTGGCTGTCGGCGGCGTTGACGCGGTAGAACATGTCGAAGACATGCTCGCGGTCCTCACTGGGAATGCCCGGTCCCTCGTCGCAGACCTCGATCACCACATGCTCGGAACGGGGGCGCGCCCACACCTTGATCGTTCCCGCCTCCGGCGTATACTTGCCGGCGTTGTCGAGCAGATTGAAGAACACCTGTTCCATCAGCATGGCATCGATGCACAGCAGGGGAAACGCGTGGTCGATGTCGATGCCGACCACGCGTCGCCCAAGCAGCCGCCGCGCCCGCTCATAGGCCTGTCCAACCACGTCGCGCAGATCCACCCAGTCGACTCGCGGCTTCAAGGCCCCCGCGCCGAGCTTCGTCATGTCGAGCAGGTTCTGCACGAACCGATTGAGCCGCTCGGCCTCGTCCTGGATCGTCTGGGCCAGTTCGCGCCGGCTGTCGTCGTCCAGGCGCTCATGATACTTGAGGAGGCTGCCGGCCGCACCGATGATCGACACCAGTGGCGTGCGCAGATCGTGCGACAGCGAGGACAGCAGCGCGGTGCGCAACCGCTCCCTCTCGGTCCCGACACGGGCGGCCTCGATGGCGGCGACCAGGGCGGTGCGCTCGATGGCCACCGCCGCCTGATCGGACAGGACGTCGAGCAGCCGCTGCTGGTCGGGGATGAGGACGGCATCGCCCTGTTCCATCTGCACGCCGAGCACGCCGACCGGCCCCCGAGCCGTCTTCAGGGGCAGGAACAGCCAGTCCGAGGTCGGCAATGTCGCCGAACCCCGTCCGGCGCGAGTACCGTGGCTCCAGGCCCAGTCGGCGGCGGCGGCCGACTTCTCGTCCAGCACATCCTCGGGCGGGTAGCCGGCCCGCACCTCCAGCCGGCCATCTCGCGGCAGCAGCACCAGAGACCGGCCGTGAATCGTGGCCGAGACATGATGGACGACGGCCCACAGCACGTCGTCCTGGGTCGCCGCGCCAGCGATGGTGCGGCTGAACTCGTAGAGGTTGGCGGTGCGTCGGGCGCTGACCCGGGTGGCTTCCACCTGGCTGCGCAGGCGGCTGGCCAGGTTGCTGGTGATCACGGCGGCGAGCAGATAGAACGCGATGGTCAGGATGTTGCGAACATCGGAAACGGCGAACGTGAAGCGAGGTTCGGTGAAGAAGAAGTTGAAGGTGAGGAAGCTGGTGATCGAGGCGAAGATCGCCGGGCCCAGACCGACGTGCATCGCCACCAGCAGGACGGCGATCAGAAAGGCCACCGAGATATTGGCAAGCGGCAGGTGCCAGCCGTGGATCAGGAAGCCCAGTCCGGTGACGGCCGCCACCGCCAGGGCTGCGACACCAAAACCGACCCAGTCGGAGCGTTTCGGTGGAACCCACACCGGCTGCGCCTCGACGCCTTGGCGTCGGTCTCCCTCGTCCGCCTCGCCTCCCACCATCAGGACATCGAAGGGAACATCGGGGGCAAGCAGGCGATCGGTGATGGAGCGGCTGCCGAACAGATGGTGGAGACGGCCGTGGCCTGGCCGGCCGACCACGATCTGGGTGACGTTGTGGCCGGCGGCATAGGCGAGCAGATCCTGGGCTACGTCATCGCCCTGCCAGATTACGGCTTCGCCGCCCAGTTCCTCGGCAAGGCTCAGTGCCTGCGCCACCTGAACCTTGGCTTTTTCCGACATGCCGTGATGCCGGCGGGTTTCGACGAACACCGCCACCCAAGGGGCCTGGCGTCGTTCCGCCACCCGTTTTGCCGAGCGGACCACCCGCGAGGCTTCGACCCCCTTGCCGATGCAGGCCATCACCCGTTCCCGGGTCGGCCACGGACCACGGATGGCGTGGGCGCGCAGGTAGGACTCCATCTGCGCGTCCACCCGCTCGGCCGCCTGGCGCAAGGCCAGTTCGCGCAATGCGGTCAGATTGCCGGGCGAAAAGAAATGGTCGGTGGCCCGACGCGCCTGTTCGGGGACGTAGACCTTGCCCTCGGCCAGGCGCTTCAACAGGTCGCCCGGCGGCAGGTCGATCAATTCGATCTCGTCGGCCTGTTGCAGAACACCATCCGGCACGGTTTCCCTCACCCGGATCCCGGCGATGCGCTCGATCACATCGTTCAGGCTTTCCAGGTGCTGGACGTTCAGGGTGGAATAGACGTCGATGCCGGCGGCGAGCAGCTCCTCGACATCCTGATACCGTTTGACGTGGCGACTGCCGGGAATATTGGTGTGGGCCAATTCGTCGATCAGGGCGATGGCCGGTCGGCGTGCCAGCACGCCATCCAGGTCGAGTTCGAGGAAGTGGCGCCCACGGTAATCGACCGGACGGCGGGGAATCACCTCCAGGCCCTTGACCAGCGTCTCCGTTTCCTGGCGGCCGTGCGTCTCGACCACGCCACCGACGACGTCGATACCCTCGCGCTGGCGCTCGTGCGCCGTTTCCAGCATGGCGTAAGTCTTGCCGACGCCGGGCGCGGCGCCGAGGAAGATCTTCAGCCGCCCACGAGACTCCCTCGCGGCTTCCGCCAGGAGAGCATCGGGGGAGAGCCGTTTGGCGTCTCCGGTTTCGGGCATGGCCATCTCCCTACCGGCTTGCGAGGTCCAGATTCAACGCCAGTACGTTGACGCGCGGTTCGCCGAGAAAGCCCAGCGTCCGATCCTCGGTATGCATGGCGACCAGGCGGCGGAGTTCATCTTCGGCCATGCCGCGTGCCGCCGCCACCCGGAGAATCTGGTACTCCGCCGCCTCCGGAGAAATGTGGGGATCAAGGCCGCTGGCGGAGGTGGTGATCAGGTCGGCGGGGATCGGCCGGCCGGCCTGAGGGTTTTCGGCGGCACGACGGGCCATCCGGTCCGCGGTGGCCTCCTTCAGGGCCCTGGCCGTCGGAGCGAGATTGCTCGCCGCCGACGCGGCGGCATCGAACCCGTCGCTACCGGCGACCGATGGTCTGGGGTGGAACCAGGCCGGACCGGCGAACCGCTGGGCGATCAGGGTCGAACCGACGGTCCGGCCATCCCGTTCGATCAGGCTGCCGTGGGCCTCGCGGCGAAACAGGACGTCGGCAAAGGCCGTCACCGCCAGCGGATAGGCAAGTCCGGTGAGGACGGTGAGGATGGCCAGCATCACGATGCCGGCGCGCACGTGGGCGAGCATGGTCCTTTTCTCCCTATCCCTTATACGGGTTCCAGAAAGTCTCCAGACTTTCTGGAACCCGAGCCCGCATCATGTCGAAGACATGCCTTCGGCATGAAGCGGGCCGGCGCGAATGCGCCGAAAGCCAAGGCCGGAGGCCGCGCGGCGATTGAGCGCGGGTTTCCAGAAAATCCGCGGATTTTCTGGAAACCGTATTACGTCAGCCCGAGGGCGGTGATGATGATGTCGATCGCCTTGATGCCGACGAACGGCGTTACCAGCCCGCCCAGACCATAGACCACCAGATTGCGGCGCAGGAGTGTCTCGGCCGGTGCCGGTCGATACCTCACGCCCTTCAACGCCAACGGGATCAGGGCGATGATGATCAGGGCGTTGAAGATGATCGCCGACAGGATGGCGCTCTGCGGGCTGGCCAGGTGCATAACGTCGAGCGACTGCATCTCCGGGTGGCTGGCGATGAACAGCGCCGGGATGATGGCGAAATACTTGGCGACGTCGTTGGCAATCGAGAAGGTGGTCAGCGCGCCCCGGCTCATCAGCAACTGTTTGCCGATCATGACGATTTCGATCAGCTTGGTCGGGTCGCTCTCCAGATCGACCATGTTGCCCGCTTCGCGCGCCGCCTGGGTACCGGTGTTCATGGCCACGCCGACGTCGGCCTGGGCCAGGGCCGGTGCATCGTTGGAGCCGTCGCCGCACATCGCCACCAGCCGTCCGCCGACCTGCTCGCGGCGGATGAGGTCGAGTTTCTTCTCCGGCGTCGCTTCGGCCAGGAAATCGTCCACCCCGGCCTCGGCGGCGATGGCGGCGGCGGTTATCGGATTATCGCCCGTGATCATCACTGTGCGGATGCCCATGGTGCGCAGGGTGGCAAAGCGCTCGCGGATCCCCGGCTTGACGATGTCCTTCAGGTAAATGACGCCAAGGACTCTGCCGTCACGCGCCACCACCAGCGGGGTGCCGCCCGCCTTGCCCACCCTTTCGACCGCCGCCGCCAGCTCGCCCGAAGCGATGGCGGCCTTCGTCCACGCCAGCACGGCATCGCTCGCACCCTTGCGAATCCCGCTTCTTCCCAGATCGACGCCGCTCATGCGGGTATGGGCGGTGAAGGGTATGAAGGTGGCGGCATCAAGGCCCGGATCATTGAAACCAAAACGGTTGCGGGCGAGCGCGACAATCGACCGGCCTTCCGGCGTGTCGTCGGCTAGCGAGGCGAGGAAAGCGGCTTCCGCAAGTTCGCGCTCGTTCGCCCCCGACAAGGGGATGAATTCGCTGGCCTGGCGGTTGCCGAGCGTGATGGTGCCGGTCTTGTCGATGAGGAGTATGTCGATGTCTCCCGCCGCCTCGACGGCGCGGCCGGACTTGGCGACCACGTTGAAGCGGACCAGGCGGTCCATGCCGGCGATTCCGATCGCCGACAGGAGGCCGCCGATGGTGGTCGGAATAAGCGTCACGAACAGGGCGATCAGGAACACCACCGGCACCGTCGCCCGGGCATAGGCCGCGAAGGCCGGCAGGGTGGCGACGGCGATCAGGAAGATCAGGGTCATGCCGACCAGGAGGATGGTGAGCGCGATCTCGTTCGGCGTCTTCTGGCGTCTGGCGCTCTCCACCAGTCGGATCATGCGGTCGAGAAAACTCTCCCCCGGATTGGCGGTGATGCGGATGACGATGCGGTCGGATACCACTCGCGTGCCACCGGTGACGGCGCAGCGATCGCCACCGCTCTCGCGGATGACCGGGGCAGATTCGCCGGTGATGGCTGACTCATCTATGGTGGCGATTCCATCTATCACGTCGCCGTCTCCGGGAATGACATCCCCGGCCTCTGCCACCACCAGATCGCCCGCCGACAGGGCCGTCGCCGATACGGTCTCGAATGTCTCGTCCCCGGGGGCCATGATCCTTTTCGCCATCGTGTGGGTGCGGGTGCGGCGGAGTGATGCCGCCTGAGCCTTGCCACGCCCCTCGGCCATCGCCTCGGCGAAATTGGCGAACAGAACGGTGAACCACAGCCAGCCGGCAATCTGGCCGACCACCGCGCTGTCCGCCTCGCCGAGGTGGTGGCCATACAGCACGGTGGCGAGCACGGCGACCACGGCGGTGGCGAACATCACCGGGTTGCGGACCAGTTGGCGCGGATCGAGCTTCGTTACGGCACTGCGGGCGGCAGCGATGGCGATCCGGGCATCGAGAAGGGAAATCGGCTCGGAACGATGGATGCTCATGAAAGCCTCGCTCAATACAGGGTGCCATTGACGAAGGCGAGATGTTCGGCGATCGGACCAAGCGCCAGCACCGGAAAGAACGTCAGCCCGCCGACCACGACCACCACCGCGACCAGGAGGACCACGAACAGGACACCATGGGTGGGAAAGGTCCCCGCCGACGGCGGCACGGTGCCTTTGGCCACTAGGCCGCCGGCGATGGCCAGCACTGGAATGAGCGCCGCGTAACGGCCGAACAGGATGGCCAGGCCGATGGCGGTATCGTGATAGAGGGTGTTGGCGTTGAACCCGGCGAAGGCCGAGCCGTTGTTGCCGACCGCCGAGGCATAGGCGTACAGCGTCTGTGACAGCCCATGCGGGCCGGGGGCGGTGATGCCGGCCACGCCCTGCGGCACCGTCACGGCCAGCGCGGCGAAGCCGAGAAGCAGCAGCGGGAAGGCGATGATGGCGATCACCGCCAGCTTGACCTCGCGAGCCTCGATCTTCTTGCCCAGGTATTCCGGTGTCCGCCCGACCATCAGTCCGGCGATGAACACCGTCAGCATCACGAACACCAGCATGCCGGTGAGCCCGACTCCGACTCCGCCGAACACCACCTCGCCCAGCAGCATGTTGACCAACGCCACCATGCCGCCCAGCGGCGTGAAGCTGTCGTGCATGGCGTTGACCGAGCCGTTGGAGGCGGCGGTGGTCGCCACCGCCCACAGGGCCGAGGCAGCCGTGCCGAAGCGGACCTCCTTGCCCTCCAGGGAGCCGGCGCTCTCCGCCCAGCTCGCGACCAGGATACCAATGGTCAGCATCACCGCCATGGCGGCGAAGATCGCCCATCCCTGGCGCCGATCGCCGACCATGCGGCCGAAGGCGACCACCAGCGCGGCCGGGATCAGCAGGATGGTCAGCATCTCGACGAAATTGGCGAGCGGCGTTGGGTTCTCGTAGGGGTGGGCCGAATTGACGTTGAAGAATCCGCCGCCGTTGGTGCCGAGTTGCTTGATCGCCACCTGCGAGGCCACCGGTCCCTGGGCGATCACCTGGCGGCCACCCTCCAGGGTATCGGCGGTGACGTAGGGGTCGAAATTCTGCGGCACGCCCTGCCAGACGAGGAGCCCCGCCACCACCAGGGACAGCGGCAGCAGGACATAAAGGACCGACCGCACCAGATCGACATGGAAGTGCCCGACCGTGCGCGCCGCGCGCCGGCTGAACCCGCGCGCCAATGCGGCCGCCACCGCCATTCCCGTGGCGGCGGACGCGAAATTCTGCACGCCGAGCCCCACCATTTGCGAGAAATACGACAGCGTGCTCTCGCCGCCGTAGGCCTGCCAGTTGGTGTTGGTGACGAAACTGATGGCCGTGTTGAAGGCCAGTTCCGGCGGCACCTGCGGCAGTCCCTGCGGATTGAGGGGCAGCAGGTGCTGAACCCGCAAAAGTCCATACAGCACCAGCACCGATACCAGATTGAAGGCCAGCAGCGAGGCGGCAAAGGCCAGCCAATGCTGCTCGCGGGCCGGGTCGATGCCCGAGATCCGATAGATGCCGCGTTCAACCGGTCCCAGAACCCGGTCGAGCAGAATACGCTCACCCGACAGGACCCGCGCCAGATAACCGCCGAGGAATGGTGTCAGCGCCAGGACAAGCAGAAGGTAGACAAGAACTTGCAGCATGCCGACCGCGATCATGGCTCGCTTCCCTTCAGAAACGCTCGGGGTGGATCAGGGCATAGACGAGGTAACCCAGCAACAGCACGGCCACCGCCCCGCCAAGGATCAATTCGAAGCTCATGGCCTTTCCCTTCACAGCCGGTCGCAAGCGCGCGCAAACAGCCCGCAGGCCCCGAAGGAGGCTATGATGACGATGATGAACACGAGATCGAGCATGCTGTGGGACTCCAGGGCATCGCGAATGATGACGCCATGGTGCCGCGCCAGCCCGTCAGAGCGCCATACGACTTCCCGTAACCGAGGTAAGCCGGAGATCAAAGCCGCGTTAGCGTTCGGTTAAAGTGATCGGCGGCACCGTTGCCGAGCGGCATTGACTGATTCGGACACCTGACACGAGTCGACCAACGCCTCTCAGGCGGCCAATCGCTCGTAGCGATGGCGGAGGCCGCCGACTTGCGGGAGGGCGACGACCCTCCCGCCCTCACTTGGGGATTGGATCGGCCGGGGTTCCGGGATATCCTTGCCCAGGGAATAGGTGGGTCCGCGACTCATGATGATGATTCGGGCTTGACGATCACGAGAGGGCAGGAATGGTGGAAGGTCCGCGCGATGCCGGCCAAGAATGACGACTACGACAGTCCTTGGAAGGAAGCGGTTGAGCGCTATCTCCCGGGGTTTCTGGCGTTCTTCTTCCCGAAGGCGTTCGCCGAAATCGACTGGTCGAAAGGCTACGAGTTCCTCGACCAGGAGCTTCAGGCGGTTGCGCAGGACGCCGAGTTGGGGCGGCGCTATGTCGACAAGCTGGTGCGGGTGACCTTGCTGGGAGGCGGCGAGGGCTGGATCCTCATCCACATCGAGGTGCAGGGCACCCGGGACGGGGTCTTCCCCGAGCGGATGTTCGTCTACAACTATCGTCTGTTCGACAAATTCCACAGACCGGTGGTGAGTCTCGCGGTGCTGGCCGATGACGACCCAGGCTGGAAACCGTCGTCCTTCGGTTTCAGCGGCCTTGGCTGCCGGCACACCCTGGAATTCTTACGAGCGAGGCTGGGACCGACAGCGGGTCATCGATCTGTTCACTGTCATCGACTGGATGATGCGCCTGCCCGATGGCCTGACCCGGCAGTTGTGGCACGAAATCGAGACGTTGGAGGAGGGATCAAGGATGCGTTACGTGACCAGTGTTGAGCAAATCGGTATCGAAAAGGGCGTCCAACTGGGCCGCACCGAGGGCAAGGCCGAAATGCTCCTCCACCTACTCAGCCGGAAGCATGGAGCGTTGTCACCTGAAATAGAGGCGCGCGTTCGGGCAGCCCGCAGCGATCAACTGGATGAGTGGAGTGAACGCTTTGTCGATGCCCGCACGTTGGAGGACGTGTTCGATGAGCCCACGACGCACTGACGAAGCGTGTTTCGCGTCCGTCCCCGCCGGCAACCGATTTGAGGGCACCCGCATGCAGAGAAAGTTCGAACCCTTGCAGACAAGCGGACGGGGCGGGCGTCGGAAATGTACACATTTGATTTTACAGGCGAATTTCGTTTTGATCCGGCTGATCGCTCACCGAGTGAACCTTCGAAACTTTCGCGGAGAATGGGTTTGAAGCGCTCTGGAAAAATGGAGAATTTGTTTCGAAACCGTCCCTTTCCCTCCGCCAGCAGACAGCAGACTTCATTTGTTTTTCAATGGCTTAACGAAACGGTCCGGGGATCAACCCACAAGCCAACCCACAAACGAAAGATCGCTTGGGGTGGATGGTGGTAGACGGTGATGGACTGTCCGCCTCCCCGGAATGCCCCATGAGGGGATGCGGCGGGGTGTTCGACTCGCCCTTGAGCCACCTTTCAACGAGTCGCGGATGACCCGACAGGGAGCCACTCCCGGTATCGTGGGGCACTTGAGAGGGTAAGCCCATCGCGGCGTGGCGTCTGCTTGCGCAAGGATTCTCAAGGTCAGGGGACCGGTCGGGTGGTAGGGGACACCCCGCTTCGCGAGTTGCCCACAGTCGGTGCTTATCTCCCGCGCTTGCTGACAGCCAATGCTTGGGTGGGTTGGGGCTTGTCCCCGCACCCCGCCCACAGAATGCCCCGCGCTGCCACGGGGAGACTTGCTGGTGCGTTTCTCGCGTTTGCCGGGAACTGGGAGCGAAAGCCCCCACAGGCCATCCCCGAGTCAGCGCGTGGCGTGTCCGCGTCGTGCGACCAGAGACTTGAAACACTCAAGCCGCTGCTCGGCGGTCATTGCTTCAAATCCGGGGGGTCGCGGAAGAGCCATCGCCAATCCCAGATGGCACTGGTCCAGATCGTCAAGCGGCTGGCCGGCCGCTCGTTTTGCCAGGGCTGCCCAGCAGCGGGCACGTTCCTCGCTGGTCAACGCGCGCCCCGCGCCGGCAAGCGCTTCGATCCTGCCAACGCGCCGCTCGATGTTCGTGGTCATTTGCGGTACCCCTGTTCAAGCGCTGCAATGCGCCGCTCCAGTTCCTCGGTCTCAAGTGCCTTGCGGCGGGTTTCCAGGACAGCCGCCACGGTACCGGCTTCTTCGGGTGTCAACTCCCCCGCAGCCATCGCGGCGACGACGGC
>JAMOBE010000102.1:0-12883 GCA_039908285.1 Alphaproteobacteria bacterium | reverse complement strand
CCACCCCCTCACCCCGGCCCTCTCCCCCTCGAGGGGGAGAGGGAGTCCAGGGTCCGAATACATTTTCAGGCTCTGACCCCCGGGGATGACGTCACGGACTTCGGCGGGTCTGGCCTCATCAACCGGGAAAAGGACGGAAGGGGCGCTTTTTTGCTTGCAGAACAGGGAAAAATCGGCGAGAAACGCGCCCTCATTCATGGTTCTGGTCCATCTGCTGGTTAGGAGTGGGAGCGATGTCAAAAGTCTCTCTTGCCCAACTGGGGATGAACTCGGAAGTCAATCCGAGGGATACCCACAGGGTTTCAACAGTTCACAGGCCCTCGGACAGGACCGAGCCACATTTGTGGCCGGTCGTGGACAATGGCAAGGACTATTTCATCGAACGCGACGGCGTGAAGTTCGCCGGAATGCATCTGCTGATCGACCTGTGGGGGGCTACCAACCTCGACAAGATCGACGTCGTCGAGGCCGCGTTGAAGGAGTCGGCGGAGGAGGCGGGAGCGACGCTGCTGCACACCCACCTGCACCACTTCTCGCCCAACGGCGGCATCTCGGGCGTGCTGGTGCTGGCCGAGTCCCATATCAGCATCCATACGTGGCCGGAGCGCAGCTATGCGGCGCTCGACGTATTCATGTGCGGGGACTGTGACCCCTACAAGGCCATCCCGATCCTGCGCCGAGCCTTCCGTCCCACCCATGTCAACGTGGGTGAGCAGAAGCGGGGCCTGGTCACGTGATCCGCTTCGAGGAGGTTCTGCACGCCCATTGGGCGCAGGTCTTCCGGGTGTGGGAGACCCTGCTGCACGAAAAGACCGGGCTGCAGGATCTCGTCATCTTCCAGTCGGAGACCTTCGGCCGGGTCCTGGCCCTGGACGGTGTCATCCAGACCACCGAGGCCGACGAGAGCCATTACCATGAAATGATGGTCCACGTGCCGATGGTGGCCCATGGCCGGGCGCGGCGGGTGCTGATCATCGGCGGCGGTGACGGCGGCATCCTGCGCGAGGTGCTGAAACACCCCGACGTGCGCGCCACCATGGTGGAGATCGACGGCGCGGTGATCGAGACCAGCCGCAGACACATGCCGACACTGTCGGCCGGGGCCTTCGACGATCCGCGGGCCGAGGTTCTCATCGCCGACGGGGTGGACTACATGGCGGCCGAAGGCGAGTCCTTCGACGTCATCATCGTCGACTCCACCGACCCCCACGGACCGGGTCAGGTGCTGTTCACCGAGTCCTTCTACCGCGACTGCCGGCGGCGCCTGGCTCCCGGTGGGATCATGGTGACCCAGAACGGGGTGCCATTCCTGCAACCGGACGAGCTGACAACGAGCTGGAACAGGCTGCGGCCTCACTTCGACGACGTGTGGTTCTATGTGACGGCGGTGCCGACCTACGTGGGCGGTTTCATGACCCTGGGCTGGGCCAGCCGCGACCCGGCCCACCGCCGTCTGCCGCTTGAGACCGTCGCCGCCCGCGTCGCCGCCCTGTCCCTGGACACCCGCTATTACACCCCCGAGGTCCACGTGGCCAGCTTCGCCCTGCCACGCTATGTAACCCGATTGATGGAGAAATAGCCCTCTCCCCCCAGAGCCTCCTCTCTTGCCCGGAATCGACATTCCCCTATACTGCCGTCCGCCGGGAATAACATGCAAGGAAGGGCGCGGGGAATGAAGGGCGACGTGAAGAAGGTGGTGCTGGCCTACTCGGGGGGGCTCGACACCTCCATCATCCTGCGCTGGCTGCAGGACGAATACGGTTGCGAAGTGGTCACCTTCACCGCCGACATCGGTCAGGGCGAGGAACTGGAGCCGGCCCGCCGCAAGGCCGAGATGATGGGGATCAGACAGATCTTCATCGAGGACCTGCGGGAGGAGTTCGTCCGCGACTACGTCTTTCCCATGTTCCGCGCCAACACCGTGTACGAGGGCTGCTACCTGCTGGGCACCTCCATCGCCCGGCCGCTGATCGCCAGGCGCCAGATCGAGATCGCCATGGCGACCGGTGCCGACGCCGTGGCCCACGGCGCCACCGGCAAGGGTAACGACCAGGTGCGGTTCGAGCTGACCTACTACGCCCACAAGCCGGACATCCGGGTCATCGCCCCCTGGCGGGAGTGGGATCTGAAATCCCGCACCGACATGATCGACTACGCCGAGCGTCACCAGATCCCGGTGCCCAAGGACCGGCGCGGCGAGGCTCCCTATTCCATGGACGCCAACCTTCTGCACATCTCCTATGAGGGCAAGGCGCTGGAGGACCCGTGGGTGGAGCCCGATGAGGACATGTTCCGCCTGACCGTGTCGCCGCAGAAGGCCCCCGACCAGCCGGAATACATCGAGATCGAGTTCGCGAGGGGCGACGCCGTCGCCGTCAATGGCGAGCATCTGTCGCCGGCCGCCCTGCTCACCCGCCTGAATACCCTTGGCGGACGGCACGGCATCGGCCGCCTGGACCTGGTGGAGAACCGCTTCGTCGGCATGAAGTCCCGCGGCGTCTACGAGACTCCGGGCGGCACCATCCTGCTGGCGGCCCACCGTGCCGTCGAGAGCCTGACCCTGGACCGCGAGGCGCTGCACCTCAAGGACGAGCTGATGCCCCGCTACGCCAGGCTGATCTACAACGGCTTCTGGTTCGCGCCCGAGCGCGAGGCCCTGCAGGCCGCCATCGATGCCACCCAGACCTACGTCAACGGCGTGGCCCGGCTCAAGCTGTACAAGGGGAACGCTACCGTGGTCGGGCGGCGGTCGCCGAACTCGCTCTATCGCATGGACTACGTCACCTTCGAGAAGGACACCGTCTACGACCAGCACGACGCCGAGGGCTTCATCAAGCTCAATGCCCTGAGGCTGCGTCTCGGACGGATGGCACGGGGGGCGTAATCCCGGCGAGCCGGGAGATCGACTCATGTGCCTGACCTCGTGCATGAAAGGCTCATCCTGTAATCCAGGATGAGCCCTCCCCCCCCACCCCGGGGGTCGACCTGGATAACCGCGCCAGATCCAGTGAAAACGCAACCTCGGTGCCGTCGTCCCAGCCGTCCCACAGGAAGTCATCATGACGCCCGTCGGCGATCAGGCGGAAGGCGTAGCTCGCCTGCTCGGCATAGAACCCGCAGTAGGCCCCGGTCTGGTCCATGCCGCCGTTCATTTCGTGGGCCTCGGCGGGACAGGGGGCGCCGCAGAAGTGGCGCATCGTGCAGTCGTGGCAGGCGGCGATGTCCTCCACCCGGCGGCCGGTGACCGTGCGGAAGGCCGGACTCGCCAGCACGTCCTCGATGCGGTCCTGGAACAGGTTGCCGCCCTTGAACGCCGGCAGGCCGATGAACTCGCTGCACGGGAACAGGTCGCCGTTGGGGGCCAGGGCGAAGAACGAGCGTCCGCCGCCGCAGGGCGATATGTCGCACATCAGCCGCCGCGCCGTCGGGGCCAGGATGGAAATCAGGATGTTGGCGAAGTTGACCACCACCAGCTTGCGCCCGGTGGCGCGGTAAAGTGCGTGGGAGCGCTCCAGGGCCGCCAGGTAGTGGCGGGTCACCAGGGCATCGTCGGCGCGCACCGTCTCGGCCGCCGGCTGGGTGCAGCGGACCACGTTGAGCATGCAGGCCGGAACCTCGTGGGCATGGAACAGCTCCACCAGGCGGGTCAGTTCGGCGACGTTGCCCTGGTTGATGGTGGCGATGACGTTGTATCCGTCATAGCCCCTGAGCCGCTCCATGGCGGCGATCACCGCGGCGTAGGTGCCCTCTCCCCCCCAGGAGCGGCGGGTGCGGTCGGCGATCTCGGCCACCGGGCCGTCCAGGGACAGGCCGATGCCGACGCCGCGCTCCATCAGAAAGGCCGCCGCGTCGTCGTCCAGCAGGGTGGCGTTGGTCTGCACGCCAAAGCGGAAATCGTCATGATAGCGGTCGATGGCGGCGAACATCACCTCGCGATTGAGAAGGGGCTCGGCGCCGTGGAAGATGATCTGCGGCTTGCGTCCCTCCGGCACCGTGGTGCGGAAATAGTCCCGCAGCCGGTCCAGGGCGGCCGTCATCTCCGTCTCCCCCATGTGCTGGCCGCGTCGGCGCATGTCGGCGGGAATGTAGCAATAGGTGCAGTCAAGATTGCAGCGCTCGGTCGGATTGAAGTACACGGCCGAAGGGGTCAGCCGGAACCGCAGCACGTCCATTTCCTCGGCGAAGGCGGCGCGCTTGGCCCGCCAGGCGGCAATCAGCGGCCCATCGGCCAGCACGTCGTCCAGCCGGTTGCGCGCGATCAGCGACCAGAAGGCCACCTCGGCATCCATCAGGACGTCATGGCTGTGATGGCCGATGTCGACGATCCGCAGCGGCGAGTCGTCGCCGGCGTCGGTGGAGCGGCCCCGGACGGAGGCCGCTCGCACCGCATTCGTGCCCCTGGCACTCATGAGCGGGGGGTCTTGTCCATCAGGATGTAGTGGGACAGGCCGGTGCCGTCGGCGTTACAGCTCCTGCGGCTGGCGATGATGTCGGCGGCCTTGGGCTGCCGGTCCTCGGTCGTCTGGGTCGGGGGGGTGAGTGTCGTTTCGCTGATCCGTTCCATCGTGCAACTCCATGCAATAAAAAAAGGGTTTCGGCGGGCACACGTGCCCACCGAAACCCTTTGCCATCGGATTCCGTCTTTCGTTCCGTCGTGGTCTCAGCAGGTCTCCTGGCTTTCGGATCGTCCACCTGGGCTGCGCCTTCCCGACGGAGCGTTCCCCGTCAGTGGCGTGGCATCTGCCGTTCAGCCGGTGTCCCCGATTACAGTGGCGGGACCGCCACGGATTTGCACCGTGTTCCGGGATGCTGAAACCATCCACGGCCATGAAACACCCGAGGGGAGGAATTTGTCAAGGCTCTTCCATCGGGGCACTTTTTTCACCCGATTGCCCTGCATGAAGAATAGGTGACTGCAATAATCAACCACACCCTAAAGGCGCATAAGGCGCTGCCCCTGTCAAAGCCGCCTCGACGAATTTACGGAAAATTGGTTGCACAGCCCAGCGGTGCCGCGGACAATGGTTTCTCGGCCACTGAAAACGGTGTTTGAGAGATCGGCGTGTCGGAAATGGCATGAAAAGGATGGTTGGAATGGGACGGTCGCATGCCGAGGCGCTCCGTTTTTTTCATCAAGGGCACTTCGACGAGGCAGAATGCTCGGTTCTGGACCTTCTTCGTGAAGAGCCAGATCATATAGGCGCGCTCAACATTTATGGTGCTGTGCTTGGCAAACGGCGCCGATGGAAAGAAGCAATAGAAATATATGAACGGATATTTTCACTGGGAGGGGGCAGTTGCGAGCTTCATCACAATGTGGGTAATTGCTTTCTTTCTCTAGGTGTCAATGACAAGGCATCTGATCATTTCTTGAAGGCGATAATGTATGATGAGAATTTTCTGCTCTCGCACATAAACCTCGGGGGCATCAGTTATCTTGCCGGTGATTTCATTCGGGCTGCGGAATGGTATCGAAAGGCGTGCGCGATTGATCCGGAAAACTTCGACGCCAACTACAACTGCGCTGTAAGCCTTGAGCAGGCAGGACAGCCCGATGAAGCCCTGGTGTTCGCTGAGATTGCCGTAAAAATAAACCCAAGCAGACATGATGCGATTACAACTATCAGCTCCATCCTGATGAAATTGGAACGAGCTGATGAGGCTGTTTCCATATTGCGTCGTGCGATATCTATTTATCATGGCAAGCCAGAGCTCCATCACGAACTTGGTGGTTTGTATTTGCAGATGGACCAATACGAGGATGCCCTGAGGGAACTCTCTGCAGCATCGGCGCTCTCACCGGACCTTGCCCGGGCTTCGGCGACAACTCGTGGCGGCTTGCACTGGATGAGGCGAGATTTCGTGGAGGCAGAGAATGCTTTTGTTTCAATAATTCCCGACCGGCTCGACGGCATAAATATCGAAGTATCAAGTGCCTGCAACCTGAAATGTCCCGGATGCCCACGCAGCGTGGCTGTAAAAGATAATGCATGGAATAATCACCACATGAAGTCTGCCGCTTTCAGACGCATCGTAGAACATCTTCCGTCCATACATCTCTGCAACCTTACCTGGATCGGAGAGCCGACGCTGAACCCGGACCTGATCGACATCGTACGTATCGCCAAGGCTTCACGGAAATTTGACGTTATTCAGATAATAACAAATGCCATGGTTAAAGACAATGACTATTATAATGAATTGGTATCGGCTGGAGTTGACAGACTTGGCGTGTCTCTTGATTCAATGGACCAGGATCTCGCTGAGCGCACGCGGTCAGGAACTGATTTTCATCGTTTGATCGATGCAATTTTTTCGATGAAGAGCCTGGATTGCATATTTTTTATTTCCTACACTCTCAGCAAGATGAACGTTCACGACATGCCAACGACACTGGCTGCTTTGAACAACATGGGTACCTACAATGTGCTGATAGATTTTCTCTCTGACTACGGTGCGGTTGATCTTCGTCTAGATGAAGATGAAATGAAGAGCGTGCATGTAATGAAGGATGGTTTTTCTGAAAAGTATCCAAATATTTCAATTTCCGTCTCAAATCAACAGAATGACAAATATTGCTTCTCCCCTCTATTGATGCCGGCAGTATCAGCGGATGGGTACCTGATGCCGTGCTGTATCGGACCTCATGATGCCACGATCATGGGCCGACAAAACCTGGTTACGACACCATATGCGGACATCGTTGAGGACGAGGGATTTAGGAATTTCGTGCGCTCTTACCTGAGGCAACAGCCGGATTTTTGTCGCCGATGCGCGTATCGACAGGGAAAGAGCGATGTTCACTGAACTTTCATGGCGGAGACGTTGCAAGGGAGGGATCAACCTCTTATCCATCCCCCCATTTTTCACATTGGGCAAAGCCTAACCCTGTCGCTCCGTCAGTGCGTCGTGGGCTCATCGAACACGTCCTCCAACGTGCGGGCATCCAGCAGGCGCTCACTCCAATCGTCCAACTGCTCGCTGCTGGCGGCTCGTACGCGATCTTCAATCTCAGGAGACAGCGTCCCGAACTTCCGACGAAGCTGGCGGAGCACGATGCCGGCCTTTCCCCTGGCTTCGCCCCTGGCTTCGCCCCTGGCTTCGCCCACGGCCTTGCCTTCGGCGAACCACTGTTGCTGCCATTTCTCAACCTTTGTCGCCAACATGGCTCTGATCTCCAACATGTCGTCGGGAAGAAGAACCGTCATGTCCTGGTCTTCCGGACCGCGCATCGCCTGGTGCACCACTTCGGTGAAGACCCGCTTGAGCGCGTCGTAGCCGGGATGCTGGCGAAACCAGCCGACCACCTCGTCGACCACGTCCAGCAGTTCCCCAGGCTCGTGACTGGTCTCCAGTCGAAACAGCAGCGCCGCCAAACCCTCCCGGCGGGCCAGCTCGTCGCCGGGAAATGACCCCTCATCCAACAGATAATAGCGGAGGTGCGGCTGCCAATGCCAGAGCGGTGAGTCGGGTGGCAGCGCGATCAGGTCGGCGAGGGCGACCGGTGCGCTCCATCGGGGATCGCCATTGTAGAGCACGATGGGCAGAACCGGTGGCAGGTGTTCACCGGCTTTTAGTTTTCGCTCGTTGATAATCTGCTGCCACAGCAGGCCGACATAGACCATGATCCGCACGACCATGTACCAATCGCTCCGCGATTGGAACTCGAGCATCAGGTACAGATAGACGTCCCCTCCGCCGCGGATCGGCAGGCGCCAGATCACGTCACCTTCACGGCGGCGTCCTCGGCGGCCGTGGAATTTGGCGTTGACCCGCTCCATCCGGGAGAAGTCCATGCCAGCAGCCATGGCCTCGGGCACGAACGCGCGCACCAGGTGCTCGACCATGATCGGGTGGGAGAACAATCGATGGTAAGCGGCATCGTTCGTCAACTCGGGAGCCCTCGTAAGCTTTTCGGAAGGTCCCCGGATTTTCTGGAAACCGTATCATTCCAGGATCGTACCGATCGCCAGAGGGTAGCCGCGGAGAAAGGCGGCGCCGTCCATTGGGTTGCGGCCGGAGCGTTGTACCGTTGTCAGTTGCAGCGCACCGACGCCGCAGGCGATCGTCAGGCGGTCGTCCAGCAGCGTGCCCGCGGCTCCGACGCCGGGAGCGGCGACCGCGGACAGGACCTTGATGCGGATCCCCGCGTGCTCCAGCCAGGCGCCCGGCCAGGGGGAGAGGCCACGCACCATCGCCGCCAGCTCGACCGCCGGTCGCCGCCAGTCCAGTCGGCCGTCGTCGGCTTTCAGCTTGGCGGCATAGGTGACGCCGTGCTCCGGCTGCGGCCTCTCCACCAGGGTTCCGGTCGCCAGCAGGTCCAGGGCGGCAACGATCAGGCGGCCTCCCACCTCGGCGAGCTGGTCGTGGAGACTGCCTGCGGTGGTGGTATCGCCGAGGGCCACCTCCTCGGTCAGCAGCATGGGGCCGGTGTCCAGGCCGGCATCCATGCGCATGATGGTGACGCCGCTCACCGTGTCGCCGGCCATCACCGCCCGGTGGATCGGCGCCGCCCCCCGCCAGCGCGGCAGCAGCGAGGCGTGAACGTTGAGACAGCCGAGTCGCGGCGCCTCCAGAATCGCCGGCGGCAGGAGGAGGCCATAGGCCGCCACCACGGCGACGTCGGCGCCAAGGGAAGCGAAGATGGCCTGTTCCTCGGCACTTTTCAGGGACGTGGGAGTGTGCACCGGGATGCCGTGGCGGATCGCGGTCTCGTGCACCGGGCTCGGCCGCTCCTTCTGCCCGCGGCCGGCCGGGCGCGGCGGCTGGCTGTAGACGCGGACGACGTCATGCCGGGCCACGAGCGCCTCGAGGATGGTTACCGCGAAGTCGGGCGTGCCCATGAACACGATCCGCAGGCGTGGCCGCTGATCCGAGCCGGTGTCGCCGGGGCTGGCATCGGGGGCCATCGGGCTACAGGGCCTCCGTCTGCCGGCCCTTGCGGGCCTTCTGCACCCGGCGCACCAGCATGTCCCGTTTCAACTTTGACAGATGATCGAGGAACAGGATGCCCTCCAGGTGGTCGATCTCATGCTGGAGCACGGTGGCCAGCAGACCGTCGGCATCGATCTCCTGAACCGCACCGTGGTGATCGATATAGCGGACCCGGATCCGCTCCGGCCGCTCGACGTCGGCGAACTGTTCGGGAACGGACAGGCAGCCCTCGCTGTAGACGCAGAGATCCTCCGAGGCCCACACCACCTCGGGATTGACCATGCGCAGGGGGCGCCTGGGCTCGTCCTTGTCGGCGAGGTCGACGACGATGATCCGCCGCGCGACCCCCACCTGCGGCGCGGCGAGGCCGATGCCGGGGGCCACATACATGGTCTCCAGCATGTCGTCCATCAGCCGCACCACCGCCGCGTCGACGCGGTCGACCGGTGCCGCCTTCAGTTTAAGCCGGGGGTCGGGGACCTCGATGATGGGGAGTATCGTCATGGCCTGACGTTTCGTCGATACCGTTGTGGTACCCCTGGAAGTATGGCCCAAACGCCGCCGCGTCAAGCGGCATCGTCGATGATGGGCGCGATAGGCTTGCCCCCAGCGAGACCCCGCACTCCCCCTTCGTGGCCAGGAACCGACCCCGGACATGGGCGTTGATGGCTTGCACCGACGGGTGGGAGGCAAAAGGCCATGACCATAAGTGGTGACGACGCATTGCTGCGGGATGAGACCGTTCTCGTGCTGACGGACGGCTGGACCAGCCTGATGACCGGCGTGGCGCGAAGCTCCTTCGAGAAGGAGGTCCTGCCACGGTTTCTTGCCGGCCGGAGCTGGATCCCCGGGCGGAATGGGGCCGGCGGACTCAAGGTCTCGCTTGGGCCCTCGGTTCCGTTTGCCATCGGCGGGCCCGGATCGGTTCTGCTGGCGCCGGTTCTGCTGGCACAGGTGTGGGTCGAGCGGCCGGGAGACGACAGGCAGCTCTATTTCCTGCCGATCGCCGTGTCCCTGACCGAACCCGGCAGCCGGGAGGAACAAAGGCTTGCCCCGTTCGCCCTGACCCGGGTCACCTGGGCCGGTCGGAGCGGTCTTCTCTACGACGCCCTGGCCGACGATCGCGTCGTCAGCGAGCTGGTCGCGGCCATGGGACGGGCGGAGAAATGTCCCGGCCTCGCCTTCCACCACACCTCGGCGTATGCCAGGCTGGCGGTGGACGCCGCGCGGCAGCCCGTGCGCCGTCCCGCCGTCGAGCGCTCCAACACGACCCTGCGGCTTGGCGATCGCGCTGTCCTCAAGGCCTATCGCAAGGTCACCCCCGGCCCCCACCCCGAGCTGGAGGTGGGGCGTTTTCTGACCGAGGTGGCGGGGTATGCCAATACGCCGCCCCTGCTCGGCGCCCTCGAGTACGTGGCCGAAAACGGGTGTCGGACGGTCCTCTGTCTCCTGCACGCCTATGTCCCGAACCAGGGAGACGCGTGGTCGTGCGCCATCAACCATCTGACCGGAACCACCAGCGACGATCCCGAGCGCTTCCGCCATGTGGCGCTGATGCGCCGCCTGGGCCAGCGCACGGGTGAGTTTCACCGGGCGCTGTCCATCGCCACCGACGATCCCGCCTTTGCCGCCGAACCGGTGAGCGAGGACGAGCTGTATGTCTGGCAGGAGTCGATGCGCGATGCGGCCAGCACGGTGATGCGGGACCTGCGGCGGGCCAGGGCCGATCTTCCCGATGCGGCGCGGGTGCGGGCCGTGCTGCTGCTGCGGCGGGAGAGGGATCTGATGGAGCGCATCTCCGCCCTGGTCCCCGACCACCTGGACCCGGTCAAGACCCGCTGCCATGGCGATCTGCACCTGGGCCAGGTGCTGGTGGTGGGAAGCGACACCTATATCGCCGGATTCGAGGGCGAGCCGATGCGCCCTCTGTCGTTCCGACGGGCCAAGCACTCGCCGCTGCGGGACGTGGCCGGCGTGCTGCGCTCCATCGACTACGCGGTGGCGGTGGTGCGTCACAGCCATCGTTCCGGCACCGGGCAGCGGGTGAGCGAAGGCCGTCTCGGCCAGTGGCAGCTTGCGGCCGGCGCGGCGTTCCTCGGCGGCTGGTGCGACATGGTGAGCGGCTGTCCCAGCGTGCCGACGGACACCCGGGTCACGGAGTCGCTCCTCGACCTGTTTCTGCTGGAAAAGACGCTCTACGAGGTGGCCCACGAAATGGTGCACCGGCCCGATCTCCTGGCCATTCCGCTGGCGGGGTTGCAGTCCCTGCTGGGGGACCGCCCATGAGTGTCACCCTATCTGGGGAGGTATACCCATGATCTCAAGCATCATCAGCGCCTATGACAAACCCACGGTGGCCCGCGAGGTCATCGTCGACCTGATCGAGGCCGGTTGCGACGAGGACGACGTGGAGATTCTCGACTCCGCCAGTGACGACGCGGACGAGGACGAGATCATGGAGGACCTGCTCGACCGGGGCCTCTCCCTGGAGGACGCCGAGCTTTATGCCGAGGCGGCCCGGCTCGGCAAGACGCTGGTGGCGGCACGGGCCGACGACGTCGTTGCGCCGGATGTCGAGGCCATCATGGAACGCCATGGCGCCATCAGCCTCGAAGACCTGGAGGCCCTGCGGGACGAAGGCCTGGACGAGGACGAGGACGAGGACGAGGACCTGGACCTGGCCGAGGACGAAGAAGACAAGGACTGAACGGAGACTCTTCCACCGCCGCCTCCGACCCGACATAATCCGGCGGGCGGAGAGCGGGGGAGGAAGAGCCATGAGCGAAGGTGCCGGACTGCCGGTGATCCGGACGGTTGAGGCCGTGCGCGGGCAGGTGGCGGAGTGGCGCCGTCTTGGCCTGAAGGTGGGGCTGGTGCCGACCATGGGGGCGCTGCACGATGGCCATCTCACCCTGGTCCGCGAGGCCGGGCGGCGGGTCGACCGGGTGGTGGTGTCGATCTTTGTCAACCCGATGCAGTTCGGCCCCAATGAGGACTTCGAGCGCTACCCCCGCCGCGAGGAGGGCGACCGCGCCCTGCTGGCCACGGCCGGTGCCCATCTGCTGTTCGCGCCCGGCGTCGCGGAGATCTACCCACCCGGTTTCGCCACCACGGTGACGGTGAGCGGCGTGTCCGAAGGGCTGTGCGGGGATTTCCGCCCCGGGCACTTCGCCGGCGTGGCGACGGTGGTGGCCAAGCTTCTGCTGCAGGTTCTTCCCGACGTGGCGCTGTTCGGCGAGAAGGACTACCAGCAGCTCCAGGTGATCCGGCGCATGGTCCGGGACCTGGATATTCCGGTGGCCGTCGACGGCGTGCCCACGGTGCGCGAGGCCGACGGACTGGCGATGTCGTCCCGCAATGCCTATCTGGACCCGGCGGGACGGCGACAGGCGGCGGCGCTGTACGCCGCTTTGAGCGCGGTGGCGGCGGCGGTGAAGGCCGGCGAGCCCATCGACGCGGCGACGGCGGACGGCCGAGCCCGTCTTGTCGCGGCCGGCTTCACCAGCATCGACTATCTCGAGGTTCGTGACGCCGAGACTCTGGCGCCGCTGTCCACGGCGGCGGCCGCCACCCGTCCCGCCCGGGTCATCGTCGCCGCCTGGCTCGGCTCGACACGGCTCATCGACAACATTCCCGTGGCGTGAAGGGGAGGGGAGGGGGCAGTTCTAATTATGAGCCGCCAGACGACTTTCGGGGCTACCGCCCCGATCCCCGGTCTGGTGCGGGCGGAAGCCCGCTAATTTCCCTCCAGATGGCCATAATTAGAACTGCTGCTGTGCCGGCGACAGTCGCGGAGACGAGCCTTTCCACCCGAACTCGGACAACCGCATGGCTCCACCCTCGCCCCACCGCCGGTGCCACTGATAGACCGTGTCATCGTCCACGTACATGACCCGGGCCACGTCCGGCGCCGACATCCCGTCATCGAGCAACAATATCGCATGCGCCC
>JAMOBE010000101.1:0-14115 GCA_039908285.1 Alphaproteobacteria bacterium | reverse complement strand
CGTGCGGCAAGCTCGGCGTCTCATTCTGGGACTACCTGGGAAGCCGTCTGGGTGTCTGCGGCGAACACATCCCCAATCTTGCCCAGCTCGTCGCCGCCCCCTGAACCGCTCCCGCCCGGCCTTTTGCCCCTGTTACCAGATTTCTCCGCAACCCCTTGATTTCCTTGGTGCCGAAGCGGGGATTTGAACCCCGGACCTACTGATTACGAATCATAGGTTCACCGGTTTTCCGCAGTTTTCCCGTTATTGCCTGATCTTTCCGAAACCCTTGCAAATCTGCCATTTTCCGACCTACCATCCTACTCGGGAAAGCTCGGTCCATGCCGGGCATTTTCCTCCTCGTGCTGACATGGTGCTGACACGGAACCTGCTGACACGGCGATGTCGGAAGCACGCGGACATGGTGATGGAGGGCCAGTTCGATGAAGCTCACGAAGCGCATTGTGGATGCGGCGACTCCGGCCGCGGATGGGCGGCAACTGATCCTCTGGGATGGAGACGTGAAAGGGTTCGGGCTACGGGTGACGCCGGCCGGTGTGAAAAGCTACATCCTCAACTACCGGATCGATGGTCGGGAACGTCGCTACACCATCGGCAAGCATGGCTCGCCGTGGACCTGCGAAGAGGCACGCACCCGAGCCATCGAGGCGCTGCGGGAAATCGCCACCGGCAACGATCCCCTTGAGGCGAAGCGAGCGGAGCGAGAGGCACCGACCATGACGGATCTTGCAGCCCGCTTTCTGGCAGAGCATGCGGACTCGAAGCGCAAGGTCAGCACGGCGAAAGAATATCGTCGCCTGTTCGACAAGAAAATTCTGCCCGTGCTTGGCGTGCGCAAGGTCGTTGATATCAGGCGGGCCGATATCGTCCGGTTGCACCATGATCTTCGTGATACGCCCTACCTGGCAAACCGGACGCTTGCCCTCCTGTCCAAGGCGTTCAGTCTGGCCGAAACGTGGGGGCTTCTGCCCGACAACAGCAATCCATGCCGTCGTATCGAGAAGTTCCCCGAGCAAAAGCGCGATCGTTTCCTGTCGGGCGACGAATTGGCGCGACTCGGCGACGCGCTGGCCACCTATGAGGGTTCGCCCTATGTCGTGGCCCTGGTCAAGCTCCTGATCCTCACCGGCGCCAGGTTGAATGAGATTCAGACGCTGGAATGGTCGATGGTCGATTTCGAGCGACAGGAAGTCCGTCTGACACACCACAAGACCGACCGGACAACGGGGGCGAAGACGCTGCACCTTCCGCCGCCGGCGATGACCGTGCTTGTCGAACTGCCGCGCGTTGAGGGAAATCCCTTCGTGATTGTGGGTGAGCGCCGTGGTCGACACCTGGTCAACGCACAAAAACCGTGGCGAGCGATCCGGGAAGCCGCCGGTCTGCCCGGTCTGCGGCTTCACGATCTACGGCACTCGTTCGCCAGCGTCGGAGCGTCGGCCGGGATGGGATTGCCGATTATCGGGAAGCTTCTTGGCCACACCCAACCACAGACGACGGCCCGCTACGCGCACCTGGAGTCCGACCCGGTGAAGGCTGCCGCCGCGAGCGTCGCAGGCAAGATTGCCGCTGCGATGGACGGCAGCAAGGCCGACGTGGTGACCTTGCCGAAGGGTGGGCGGAAGGGATAGGCCACACAATCCCCGCCGTTACGCGAGAAACGCACCAGAGCGCTTCCCTGGGGCAGCACGGGGCATCCCGGGAACGGGGGCGGCTGCTATGGTGGATCTGCGGAGTTGGGCTACCAGGATGCCGGTTTGTATATCAGATGCCCGTTGCGCCCCATGATCGGGGTGGCAAATTGCGCGTCAGCCAAACGTTTAGGCGTGATGTGCCGAACGAAGGACGCCACGCGCTCGAGACGCCCATTTACCGCCCCGCCATCACACCAAATCAGGCCGACTGGCTTGCGAATTTCATCCCGCACCATTCGTATCGGTTCAACAAGGTCGGTGTCCTGCGAAACAACCACTGCCACGTCATAACGTCCCCGCCAACCGTCGTTGAGCAAATGGGCAGCCAAGTTTACGTCCGAGCCTTTCTCTTCGGTGTCATGCACTTCAACGAAGCTGCCTACGCCGCCGCCGGCTACCACCAGCGGACGGAACTTGGTCTTTGTGAGGAAGCGACCAAAATGAACCGTCACGCCGGGCAATGTATTGAGCGCATTGAGATAGAGTTGCTGGCGTCTTGGCTCGTCCGGATCGGAGCGCCCCGCCACCCGCGCCGTGAAATATCGAAGCACTTCGATATCATTTTCTGGAAGTAGTAGGCTAGATATCAACGTCCGAAGGTTCAGCCACTTGTAGGGACCGCCCTTCAATGCTCGATAATACAGATTGAAGCCGTCAACATACACGTATGTTCGCACGTCCCCCCCACCCCAAAAAGCAAGAGCCGTCGCGGCTTTCGCCTCGAACGGCCCTTGAGCCCACGGCACGCCGTGAGCGGGTATGGATAGATATTGGTAGCCGATAAGGTGCCCGTCAAGGCGCATTCATGAAACGCCCGGATACGCTGGGGTACGCCAAGCAACACGCCGTCATCCAGCATGCGAAATGGTGTCGACGCGGCATCACCCCCCCTTCCTCAGCCGCACGCCGGGACCGCCGCCGTTCTCGGGGATGAACTCGACGCCGGCCGACTCCAGGGCGCGGCGGATGGCGGAGAGGTTGTTTGGGTGCGGAGTGCGTGCCCCTCGCTCAAAGTCCACGAGGGTACGTTCCGCGATTCCCGCCCTTTCGGCCAGGTCTCTTCGCGAAAGATCCACCATGGCGCGGGCACCCTTGCATTGTGCTGGGGTTATCATGGGTGGATGCTCGTTGCAAAAAACATGTTGACCTTGCCTAAAATATGTTGCCTAATTCATGCATACCTTAGCATGGAAATGCGGACAGAGGCAACCACAATGCACTCGACACCAGCCCGACCCGACGCTCACGACCTTGCTGCCGCCGCCAGCCTGGCAGGTGCCATCCGTAAGGCAATGGAGCCGTTCGCCGGCTGCCGAGCGGCATTCCATGCGGAGTCGGCCGGGTACGCA
Organism: Alphaproteobacteria bacterium; assembly: GCA_039908285.1. GTDB lineage: Bacteria > Pseudomonadota > Alphaproteobacteria > Rhodospirillales > Rhodospirillaceae > JAMOBE01. The sequence continues at coordinate 11,072 of JAMOBE010000101.1, read as the reverse complement.
TTCGGACGCCTATTGTCGGAGATCAACAACGCCGTGACGGATTTTGAATGGGCGGTACGTGACCTGGCAAGCGGCTGACCTCCACGCCCGACCGAAGTGGGAAATTCCCACTTCGCCTTGGGCTACCACCACCACGCCCGACCGGCGGAGACCGGTTCGGCGCCACCATAGAGAGGGGAAGACCATGACCGAGACCAACACTGATCCCGTCGTTGCACTGTCGGCCCTGCGGGATGCGGCATTGAGGCGGGTGAATGCAGCCCATGATGACGAGGAAGTGAACGCCCGGCGCGATATTGCAACGGCGATCGAGAAACAGATTGCCGAGACTCCCGCCACCACTGCGGCCGGCCTTGCCGCCAAGCTGAAGGTGTTCGCCGATCACGGCAACATCGGCAAGGATGACTATCTGAGTGGGGACACCTTCCGCAGCGCGCTGGCCGACGTGGAGCGGCTGGCCGGCAGCGCACCGGGGGATGCTGCCTGCCCCGACGCGAGCCTCGCCGCCTTGCTCCTCGGCACGAACGATGACCGTGGGCAGGCCCATAGCGCCATTGGCGGAGGGCGAATTCAGGAACTGGCGGGAGAGTTCGCCATCCTCGGCATGCCCCTGCCACTTGGTGTGGGTGATGAACTCTGGGATCATCTCGACGACCACATGGGGGCGGCGGCAATCGGTCTCGGCGTCATCCCCAGCAGCACTCTTCAGGACGTCGTGCGGAAGCTCGACACTCTGGTTGCTAGGATGCGTGTGGTGCTGGAGCCGAAGCACGAGGCGGAAGTGGTTGACTACCTTCTGGCGACCTCCGCCCGTGATGACCTGATGACGCTGATCCTCCACCAGCGGGCAACCGACGCGCTGGGCAGGAAGAAGGCTGCCGCCTGATCACTCGACGTCGTCTGGACAGGGGCCGGCAGGAGCGTCGGCCCCTGTGGGGGATGATTGGTAAGGGGATTCCGCTCATGCCGCAAAAAAACGAATTCGTTGGGTGCTGAGGCGCCGTCGTGTGCGTCACGCTTATTCCCGCAGCAATCAACCGAATTATCTTGATCCGATTTGCAGTGAGGCATATAGTGTGCGCCATGAAAGCAATCACTTCAGAGGGCGACATGTACCCGACCAACATCCCTGAAATCTACAAAGCGAGTTTCGACAACTCAGACGTGTCATTCGCGCTCGGAATCCACGATTTCCCGGTTTTCCGCAAGAACCTTGAACGCGTTCTATTGTCACACTGTCTTTCGCTGTACGTCCCGCGTGTCGACGAAAACCCGGCGCGGCCGAGGTTTCGGCTGGCTCACATCTACGAGTTTGCCATCATCAACGAACTCTCGAAGGTGCTGACGCGAGAGAGAGCGGTCGGTGTGGTCAGACACTTTTTCAACATTATGGATGGAGAGGCTATGCTTCGCTTCCTGACTATGGATGAAGAGACAAAGAAGGAGATCGAGTCCGACGACATGTGGAAACGCTGTACTGATGATGAAGTAAACCAGGTGAATGGCGGTCACAGAAGGATTGCGTATTTTCCGTGGTTGACCTTCTATCCAGCGATTCTGGATCGCTCCAAGGAGAGGCAGAATGCTCCCACATTCCTGGTCATTCCGTCCGATCCTGGAGAATACCGTAGTACCCAAGATATGTGGGAACTCGTGGAGGGACCGTCCATCGATATTAACGAGTTGTGTGAAGCATTCACGGCGAGGATCCGCGACAAGGATCCGGATCCTGACCTCATCGCACCAATTCGCTCAGTCGTTGCGGTCAACGTGACCGCGCTTCTTTCCGCGGTTGATCGTCGCCTGCACAAAAGGCTTCGCGCCCGCGCACTTCGCGAGGAGTGATCAATGTCCCCCTCTCCTTCTGAAATATAGGAGAGGGGGCGACAGCAGGTAATCAAAGCTCAACGGGGTACTTCCGATGACAAGTCATGATACACCCCTCGAAGGGGTGGCGCCCGCTGTTTGCCTACCCGCAACCTTGCGCAAGCCGCGCCTGCGCAGGTGGGAGGCCTCCGAATACCTTCGGCTCGCCCATGGAATCGAAGTTGCCGCCGCGACGCTCGCGAAATGGGCGTCTGTCGGCGGGGGACCTGTCTTCGAGAAGTTCAATCGAACTCCCCTGTATTCAATCATCAACTTGGATATCTGGGCGCGCGACAAGCTCGGCAAGCCGGCCCGCAATACAAGCGAATATTGAGGGTTGAACCGATGCCTGGCGCAGCTTCACTCACTCCCGTCGCCCCGAGACTGGCGAAACTGTTGCCCTTGCTCTCATCCGATCAACCGGGAGAGGTTGTGGCAACCGCCGCCGCGATTGGCCGGACGCTGACCGGCGCGGGGCTGACCTGGCACGACTTGACGTCCGCAATACTTGTTGTCCCGCCATCAACGTTGAACACCCGCGACCAGCGCACAATGATCGCAGAGTTGAGTTCTTGCGGCAGCCTGACCGATTGGGAGGCGACATTTGTTATGTCCTTGGCTTGCACTCTCCGCCGTGGCCGACGGCTCTCGGAGAAGCAGACCGCGACTTTGAAGCGTATTTACGATGAACGCATCGGGGGCGCCGAATGAGTATCACAGCGTCTCGTCTTGTTTGGGAACACTCAAAAGCCTCCGGAAGCTCCCTCGTTGTTCTTCTCGCCCTGGCGGACCATGCCGGCGACAATTTGACCGCATGGCCATCCGTTCCCACCCTTGCCCGCCTGGCGAAGTTGACAGACAGGCAGGTGCGAAGCCTATTGCGCGGGCTGATAGAGGCGGGCGACATTGCCGCCGCCGGCACCGGCCCGCAAGGGGTGGTGATCTATCGCATCACCTGCGGCACCCCTGAAGCTGACTTCACCCCTGAAGCTGACTTCACCCCTGAAGCCGGCTTCAGGGAACAAACAGCAACCCCTGAAGCGGGCTTCAGCCCCCCCCTGAAGCCGGCTTCACCCAAACCACCAATGAACCAAGAAAGACTCATAGACTCAGTCGCTGCCCGATCGAACGAAGGTGAGCGCGTGAGTGTCGATCGCGGTGGATCACGGGGCAGTCACCACCCGCATCCCGAACCCACCACCCCGCCGGCGGACGTGGACCGCGCCTTCGACGCGTTTTGGGATGCCTACCCAACCCGGGGAGCGCACAGCAATCCCCGCAAGCCGGCAGCCGAGCGGTTTGCCGGTGCCGTCAAGCGCGGCGCCGATCCTGCCGCGATCGTCCGGGGAGCCAGGAATTACGCGGCAGCCATGGCCCAAGAGCGCACGGACCCCCGCTTCGTCGCCCAAGCCGTCACCTGGCTGAACCAGGAGCGGTGGACCGAGTATCAGCGGCGGCCGGCGCCAACCCGGCAAGATGACGGGTGGTGCTGACATGTCACTTGCTGAGCGTCTCCTTGAGCATGGCATCCGCCTTCGCCAATATTCACCGGGTGGAAACAAGATGATGTGCCCAAGGTGTAGCCACACCAGGAGGCACAAGACTGACCAGTGTCTGTCTGTGACGGTGGACGCGGACGGCGGAGCGACCTGGAACTGTCATCATTGCGGGTGGATCGGCGGTGTCGGCGCCCACGATCCTGAAGACCGCGCCCCCCGGTCCCGTGGTCACCGCGCCAAGTCAAAGCCGATCAAGCCGACCTTCACCCCCGGTACCCTGCCCGACAGCGTGGCGGCCTGGTTCGCCAGGCGTGGTATCAACCGCACCACCCTCGAAACCGCAGGCGTGACCCACGTCCAGGCATGGATGCCCGGCTGCGATCCCGGTGCCACCGTCGGCGCCATCGCCTTCCCATACCGCCGCAAGGGCGAAGTCGTCAACGTCAAGTACCGCACCAGCGACAAGCGGTTTCGGCAAGAGAAAGGCGCCGAAAAGGTATTCTACGGAATCGATGATATTGCAAACTCAAAAGAAATCATCATCGTCGAGGGAGAGATTGACGCCCTGTCCCTTCGCGAAATCGGCTTCACCAACGTGGTGTCCGTTCCCGATGGCGCGCCACAACAGGTCCGTGACGAAGCGATCGCCCCCGAAGACGACGTGAAATTCTCCTACGTCTGGAACTGTCGGGAGGAACTGGCCGGAACGGAGAAAATCGTCCTGGCCACCGACTCGGACGGCCCCGGACAGGCGTTGGCCGAAGAACTCGCCCGGCGCTTTGGGCGCGAACGGTGCTGGCGCGTCGAGTGGCCATCCTCGAACGATGCGCCGCGCAAGGACGCGAACGAGGTGCTGGTGACCGACGGGCCGGCCGTACTCCGGGAGTGCATCGAGACGGCCCGGCCGTGGCCGATCCGCAGTCTCCACGATGTCGAGGACTTCCGGGATTCTGTGGTTGAGCTTTATCGCGTCGGCCGGCAACGGGCGTGTTCGACCGGGTGGTCTTCACTCGATCCATTGATGACTATCCGGGAGGGCGAATTGTCGGTGGTGACGGGCATCCCCAACAGCGGAAAATCAGAGTTCATCGACGCCCTCATGATCAACCTGGCGCACACCTACGGGTGGCGGTTCGCAGTATGCAGCTTCGAGAATCCTCCCGCTGAGCACCTGTCCAAGCTCGCCGAAAAGCATGTCGGCGCGCCATTCTGGGACGGCCCCCGACCGCGCATGAACGAACACGAATTGGCGCGTGCGCTCGACTGGGCGCAACGGCATTTCACCTTCATCCGCGCCGACGATGATAGCCCGACACTGGACTGGGTACTGGAGACTGCGGCGGCTGCCGTCATGCGTCACGGCGTGCGCGGGCTGATCATCGACCCATGGAACGAGCTTGAGCACCGGCGGCCGTCCAACATGACCGAGACCGAATACGTGAGCCAAGCGCTCGGCAAGGTAAAACGCTTCGCGGCGCAACGAGGGGTGCACGTCTGGTTCGTTGCCCACCCCGCGAAGATGCAGCGTGAATCTGGCAAACTGCCGGTGCCGACGCTCTACGACATCTCCGGCTCGGCCAACTGGGCCAACAAGGCGGACCTGGGGATCGTGGTGCACCGAGCCTCGGACTCCATCCCACCCCGCACCGAAATCCACGTCCGCAAGTGCCGCTTCAAGTCGGTGGGCCGGATCGGTTCGGCGACGCTGAGCTACGACCCGGCGACCGGTCGCTACTCCGACATCGACGAAGACGAAACACCACGCCGAAGGGGGTGGGATGACGCCTCGTGATTGACGGCGACACGGAACGCGGGTCCTACCGGGGGGAATCGTATACGGGTCCGCGAGGCCCGTGAGTTTTCCAGCGACACGACATTTATCAAGGTAAGCAGTTGACTCACCAGACGGGCGCCATCGACGTGGAACAGGACGCGATCGTGACGCAGGCTGAGCTTGCGCGGCGACTGGGGGTGACCAGGGGGCGCGTTTCTCAGTTGCGGACAAAGGGAATGCCGACACGGCCTGACGGGCGCGTCGTGCTGGCCGATGCGATGGCCTGGCTCGATGCCAACCTTGATCCAACCCGCCGCAAGAACCGATCCAGTGACCACCGGGGGGACGGCGCGCCCACCGGGGAGACGGTGCGACAAATCCCCTCTCCCCTGCCGGCCGGTGACTACCTGTCGGCGAAGACCGTGAGCGAGGAACTGAAGGGGCAGCGGCTGGCCCTGCTCCTGGAAAAGGAACGCGGCTGCCTGGTGGACCGGGATGAGGTGGAACGGACCATCTTCACCCGCGCCCGACTGGAGAGGGAAGCCCACCAGAATTTCGTGGTGAGAGCGGCGCCGTTGATGGCTGCCGAACTTGGGGTGGGGGAGTCCGACATGCTGGCCGTGCTGGATCGTCACATGCGCCAGCACCTGGCCGAACTTGCGGACATGTCCCTGGAGGTACTCGATGGACACGGCTCGATGGGCGGATGAAATCTGGCGGCGGGGAACATCTCCCGAGCCGATGCTGTCTGTCAGCGCATGGGCGGACCGGTATCGGGTGCTGGCCGGCAAGGCCAGTTCCGAGCCCGGCCGCTGGCGCACCGACCGCACGCCATACCTGCGGGAGGTGATGGACGCTCTTTCGCCCGGCAGTCCCTACGAGCGGGTGGTGTTCATGGCCGGCGCCCAGATCGGCAAAACCGAAACCGGCAACAACTGGGTTGCCTTCGTGATCCATCACGCCCCCGGCCCGATGATGGCCGTTCAACCCACCGTCGAGGGGGGCAAGCGATGGTCGAAACAACGCCTCGATCCGTTGATTGAGTCCCCACCCCTTGCCGGCCTGGTGCGCACGCCACGGTCCCGCGATTCCGGGAACACGGTGCTTCAGAAGGATTTCCGGGGAGGCACCCTGATCATTGCCGGCGCCAACTCGGCGGTGGGATTGCGCTCGATGCCGGTACGCTACCTGTTCCTTGATGAGGTGGACGGCTATCCGCCAGACGCCGATGGTGAGGGCGATCCCGTGCAACTCGCCATCCAACGTACAGTCACCTTCGGACGGCGCAAGAAAATCTTCGCGTGCTCCACCCCGACCATTACGGGTCTGTCGAGAATCGAGAGCCTTTATCTCGAGTCCGATCAACGCCAGTTCTGGGTTCCATGCCCCGAGTGCGACGAATTCCAGGTGCTCCGTTGGAGCCAGGTGCAATGGCCCGAAGGCAAGCCCCGCGACGCTGGCTATCTCTGTGAGCACTGCGGCGCAGTTCTGCCGAATGGCGCCAAGTCGCGCATGCTTCCGCGTGGCGAGTGGCGATCGCGGGCGGCGGGTGATGGCCGCACGGCCGGCTTCCACCTGAGCGGTCTCTACAGCCCCGTGGGCTGGAGTTCGTGGGGGGACCTGGCTGAAGAATTTATCAAGGCGAAGGACAGCCCGGTCCGGTTGCAGGTGTTCACCAACACGAAACTCGCCGAGACATGGGCGGAGCGGGGGGACGCTCCCGACTGGGAACGGCTCTATGAACGACGGGAGGCCTATCCAATCGGTGTGGTGCCCGCGAATGCATGCTACCTCACGGCCGGCGCCGACATCCAGCGCGACCGGATCGAGGTGGAAATCGTCGGTTGGGGACCGGGTCGCGAATCATGGTCGATCGACTACCGCATCCTGTGGGGTGACACCAGTCGGCCGGAGGTGTGGTTGGACTTGTCCCGCCTGGTTGACGAAACGTTCCCGAGGGAGGGGGGTGGAACCATCGGCATTGGTCGAATGGCGGTGGACTCCGGATATTCAACGCAAGAGGTTTACGCGTTCGCCCGACAGCGAGGGCTCCGGCGGGTGATGGTTGTCAAGGGCGTGACTCGTACATCGGTGCTTGTGGGCAGTGCCAGCCCCGTTGACGTGACCATTGCCGGCCGAAAGATCGGCAGTGGCGTAAAGATCTTTCCCGTTGGGGTGAACCTGTTCAAGCGCCAGCTGTACGACTGGCTTGCCCAGTCCCGTGACGAAGCTGCGGTGTCTCAGCCGACATACTGCCATTTTCCCCGGTACGAGCCCGAGTTCTTCAAACAACTGACTGCGGAACAGCTTGTTCGTCGCACAACCCGCACCGGTTACCCGGTAACGGAATGGGTGAAGACCAGACCGCGCAACGAGGCCCTTGATTGCCGCGTCTACGCCATGGCGGCGGCGGTGGCATCGGGTGTGGACCGGTGGACGGACGGCAAGTGGCGAGAGCTTGCCGGTCGAGAGCTTGCCGGTCGCTCCCAGACATCGCCGACAACACCGTCCGACGGGGTGCGATTTGCCGTGAAGGGGGCAGACACCACGACTCCCGCCGCGACACCACCGGCCGCAATAAAGTCACGATGGATGAGTCGATGAATGCGCGGAAAACTCAAGCCAATCGCGGCAAACAGTGGAAAAACTAAATCTCGTCTTCACTGCATTTGTTGTTGACCAGCACTGATCGTTTCGCGTCATCATGATGACGGAATTCCGTTATTCATGGTTCATCCGTGTTCTCAAGTCTTGCACGCCTGGCGTCACGCCTATTCCACCGCTCCATTGATGCCGCGGCCGGCGGGCGACGTTGGGATGGCGCGAAGCGCATCGACAATATCAATGCCGCCGTTCTGGCCTCTGCCACCGCGGCCGCGCGGCGGGCCGGGTACTACGCACGCAACAACCCATGGATCTCGGCGGCCGTGGCTTCCCTGGTAAGCAATGCCGTCGGGTCCGGAATCAAGCCGCGTTCCCGCCATGCGGATCCCAAGGTGCGGGAGGCGCTCCATACTCTGTGGGACCGGTGGACCAACCAGGCGGACGGCGCGGGGCTCGCGGATTTCTATGGCCTTCAGGCCCTGGCGGTACGGGCGATGATCGAGGGGGGCGAGTCATTCGCCCGGCTTCGTGACGCCGGCCCGGGTGCCGTGCCCCTGACCATCGAACTTCTGGATCGGGAGCAGGTGCCCCTTGACCATTTCTCCGACCTCCGGCTTGAGTCCCGCGTTCGCGCGGGCATCGAATTCGACGCCGATGGCCGGCGTTGCGCATACCACGTCCTGACGGCTCGCCCAGGTGATCCCTTCGCGCCGTTGGCCGGCCTGTCCTACCAGACCGTTCGCATTCCCGGCGCCGACATCTGCCACCTGTTCCAGCCGCTCGCGGCGGGACAGCTTCGCGGGTTGACCTGGCTCGCCCCGGTTCTTCTGCGGCTCCACGAGCTTGACCAGTTCGAGGATGCGGCGTTGGTGAGGGCCAAGGTTGCAGCCCTGTTTGCCGGCTTCATCCGGGATCTTGACGGCACGGCGGCCGGACAGGCTTCGGCCGGAAACACCCTGAACGGGATTCTCGAACTTGGCATGGAACCAGGCAGCCTGATCCCCTTGCCGGCCGGCGCCGATATCACATTTTCCAATCCCGCCGAGACGAAGGACTATGGCCCCTTTACCAAGAGCCACATCCGCGCCATCGCTATGGGGCTTGGCGTACCCTATGAGAACGTCTCCGGTGACCTTGAAGGGGTGACCTATAGCTCAATTCGCGCTGGCCTGGTGGAGTTCCGCCGCCGCATCGAACAACTCCAGCACAACGTCGTCGTCTTTCAGTTCTGCCGGCCCGTCTGGGAGCGGTTCGTCCGCAACGCCGTCCTGAGCGGCGCCCTGCCGGTTCGTGACTTCGAAGCGGATTCGGCCTCGTATCTTGCCGTCGACTGGCTGCCGCCCCGGTTCGACTGGGTAGACCCGCTGAAGGACGCCCGCGCCGAAATCGAACAGATCAACGCCGGCCTCAAGAGTCGGTCCCAATCCATCGCCGAACGCGGATATGACGCCGAAGACGTGTTCCGCCAGATCGCAACCGATCAGCGGATGACGGCTGACCTTGGAATTGCCTTTGCGCCCCCGGTTGCGACCGCCGCCGCGTGGCCGACAGCTCCGGAGACCGCCCCATGACCACGTCCACCATCCTGACCCGTTCCGCCGGCCTGACACCTGCGTCTTTGAACCGCGAGGCCCGGACGGTGGAGGTGGTGGCGCTGTCTGGCCTGGCGCCCGTGGTGCGCACCGATCGTCCCGCGCCCGATGGTGGCCCGGCCCCCTGGATCGAGGAACTGGACGCCTCCGGCGCGGACCTGTCCGCCTTTATCGGCGGGCCAGTGCTGCGGGATCATCGTCCGTCCACGGATCATCACATCGGCGCCATCGACCGTGCACAGATCGAGCAAGGGCGCATCGTCGCGACCGTGCGTTTCGGCGGCAAGCCGGCGGCCGAAGAAATCTTCACCGATGTCGCCAGCGGAATCCTTCGCGGCGTGTCTCTCGGCTATCGCGTCACCACGTGGCAACCAGCCGGCATGCGCAATGGTCGCAAGGTCACCGTAAGGACTGCACCCATGCCCGATGGCAACGCCCCCACGACATCCGATCCCGCCGCCGACGGCAACCAAAGCGCTGCCGCACGGTCGGACATCAAGGCGCCTGGCGCCGCACCCGGTGTCGCGCCCGCTGGTCACCCCGACTCGGTCCCCCAGACCCGCGCCGCAACCAACATGGATATCCGAAGCATCGCGCGTATCGCTGGCCTGCCCTCCGGTTTCGCCGATGACCTCATTGACCGTGGCGCCACGGCGGACGAGGCGCGATCCGCGGCCTTCGCCGAGTTGGCCCGTCGCAGCGGCGGCCCCCTCCGCACCGAAGCCGTGCGCGTCGATGTGGTGAGCAGTCATGACGACCCGATGCAGGTCCGTGCCGCCATGGCGGGAGCCCTTGCCGCTCGCCTGGCGCCCGGTCTGGTGAAGCCCGAGGGGCGCGCCCGCGAGTTCATGGGCTATCGGGCGCTGGACATGGCCGGCGAACTGGCGTCATCGCGCGGCGAACGGCTCAATCGCTTCAACCAGGATGAGTTGCTGCGTCGGGCGCTCGGCGCGCACGGAACGTCCGATTTTCCACTGCTGTTGCAGGACGCCGGCAACAAGATCCTTCTGGCCCAGTACCAGATGGCGGCCCCCACCTATCGCAAGTGGGCGGCCCGGAAGTCGTTCACCGACTTCAAGGCTCACAAGTTCCTGCGGGTGGGCGACTTCCCCGGGTATCAGAAGCTCGCCGAGTCCGGAGAAGTCAGGTACGGCACCATGAGCGAGAATCGCGAACAGGTGTCCGCCGATGAATACGCTACGGGCATCATCGTCGGCCGCAAGGCGCTGATCAACGACGACCTGTCGGCCCTGTCCGATTTCTCGCAGATGATTGCCGTGCGCACGGCGGCCGATGAAAACACCATGGCCTATGCCGTGCTGTCGGCAAACCCGGTGATGGCCGACGGCAAGACTCTGTTCCATGCCGATCATGGCAATCTCGCCACCAGCGGCACGGCGATCGATGTCGCCAACGTCGGCAAGGCCCGCGCTGCCATGCGCAAGCAGGCCAGTCTCGACGGTCTGAAGCTCAACATCGAGGGTGCCATCCTGGTGGTGGGGCCGGACAAGGAAGTCGAGGCCTCGCAACTGGTGGCCAACATCACCCCGACCAAGGCGGGGGACGCCAATCCGTGGGCCGGCCGTCTCGATGTCCAGGTGGACGCCAACGTCTCCGGCAACGAATTAAGGGTTTTTGCTGCCCTTACAGCAGCAAAAACCCTGGTTGGACTGACGCGGTGCTGGGCCTTTGGCACGAAGCTTTCTCGCCGCCAGAACGGCGTTGCCGGTGGGCAGG
>JAMOBE010000224.1:0-1712 GCA_039908285.1 Alphaproteobacteria bacterium | reverse complement strand
CGACGGTCCCGGACATCATACCCGAGCGGCGGCATGCCACCCATCCACATGCCCTTGCGGCGGGATGCCAGGAACTTGTCGCGGATTCTCTCGCCGATCACCTCGCGTTCGAACTGAGCAAAGGAGAGGAGGATGTTGAGCGTCAGCCGCCCCATGGAAGTCGTGGTGTTGAACTGCTGGGTGATGGAGACGAACGAGGCCTGGCGGCGATCGAACACGTCCACCAACTTGGCGAAGTCTGTCAGCGACCGGGTCAGGCGGTCAATCTTGTAGACGACGACGCAATCCACCTTGCCGACCTCGATGTCCGTCATCAGTCTTTTCAGGGCCGGCCGCTCCAGGGTGCCGCCGGAGATGCCGCCGTCGTCGTAGCGGTCGGGAACCAACAGCCAGCCTTCGGCCTTCTGGCTAGCGACGAAGGCCTCGCAGGCTTCCCGCTGGGCGTCCAGGGAGTTGAACTCCATCTCCAGCCCTTCCTCGGAGGACTTCCGGGTGTAGACGGCGCAGCGGATCTTCGTGGTGACCGTCGTCATCGGTCGCCTCCATTGGAACGGAGACCGAAGAACGCCGGCCCATTCCACCGCGTGCCGGTGATCTGTCGGGCGATTGCCGACAGGGACTTGAACAGACGCCCCCGATATTCGTAGCCGCCGGTGATCACGGTGACCTCATGAGTCTCACCCTGCCACTCCCGCACCAGCCGGGTTCCCACCACCGGCGCGGCGGCGGCCCGGCGCGACTTGACGGTGCCGGTCCTCGCCAGATCTTCGGCCATCTCGTCCAGCCGGGCGGCGGTCGCGGGCGCGAGGCCTCCAAACGCCAACTCCTGCAGCCGATAGGCCAGACGGCGGACCAGGAACTGTTTGTTGAAGGGCGGCGGGTCGTCGCCCAGCATATCCTTCCACATCGCCCGCAGTTCGTCGGATGACATGCCCGCAAGCGCCGCGATTTGCTTCAGGACTCCTTCACTCATAGCCGTTCTCCACGCCTGGTTTTCTTGTCCATGGACGCGCTGGGGAGCGGAGAAGTCGAGATGAGAACTTTCTCTCGCGTGCTTTTGTCTGCTTGACTGTGGGCGGCGTTCCTGGCCGTCAGGCGGGCGATCCCGGCGGCGAGGATGGCGGCCACCTCGTCGAGTCGCTCGGCGGGGGTCATGCGATTGGGAGGGATGGCGTTCACGGTGTTTTCCCTGGTCGATGGCCGGCGGGACGTCACCCGCCATCGCCAAGGCTATGCGCCAGGTCTAACGTTATGCAATTAAATCAAAGCACTATCGCGGCCGGGAGAAATCATTCGAAGCTCCGAGCACGTCACACCTTTCATGAAGGCGTAGGATTTCGTCGGTTGAGCGCGACTCGGTTAGCGAGAGCGATGACTGGCGCGTTCGTCAAGCCAAGCATCCCAGGCGGCAAGACCCCGTTCGATCGTATGCGGCACTTCCTGGCCATCGTCATCGATCAGCCCGGCCATCATTTTTGCGGCAACCACTTGCCAATAGCGGTTCACCAAGTTGGGAATCTCCGCTTCGCTCACGTCCTTCCAACAGCGGACATCGCGTTCACAAATTGCCCGGGCGACCGGCTCGATATTGTTCAATGCGGCCTCCATTTTGACGGTGGCAGGGCGTCAAGACATTCATCCCCGCCGGGTGAACTGGTCGTAGGTGTCCCACTCCTGCGGCTCTTCCCAGCCGCTGGTGCCGCGGATCAAAT
>JAMOBE010000223.1:0-1721 GCA_039908285.1 Alphaproteobacteria bacterium | reverse complement strand
TGTTGCCAGTCCGTTTTCACTCTTCAAGGCGTTCACTCCTTCACCCGATTGCCCTGTTCACCGGCCGCTTCCCGGCGGCGTCCAGCGGTCGGGTCGGTTGTTTCGGCGCGCGGGTCCCTGGCCCGGGGTCTCCTTCTTGTCCCTCTTGCCGGTCATGATCTCCGTCAGTGGCCGGGCGTTGACGAACACCTCTCCCGACGCCGTCAAAGTGAAGCGGAAGATATCCACCGTGCGGCCGGAGGCGTCGGCCCGGGTCTCGGCCACTCCGCGCAGGGACTCGAGCATCGCCGGGTCGACGGCCGACTTGTCGACCGGCACGGGCTCGAGGCGTGGCAGGCGACCGGTTTTCTTCTTCTCCTGGCTCTTGCCCTTGCCGCCGAGCCCGAGGCCGGACGCGGTGGCGCCATGGTCGGCCATTGCCGCCGCCAGCATCGCCTCCAGCCCGCGCACGTCCACCTGGATATCGCCGACGCCGCGATAGGCCGCGGCCGGGTCGGGACGCAGGCTGCCGGTGAGGCGCAGGTCGAAGGCATCGCCGGCCACCGCCACGTCGTCGAACCGCAGTACGGTTCCGCTTTCCACCAGGGTCCGGAGAAGCTCGTCGAGCCGGCCTTCGACGGCGGCCGCGACCATGCCGTCGTCCCCGCCCTGACCTGAGTCCTTCAGCTCGAGCATTTCGCCGAGCAGACTCCCGAGCAGACTGGTCAGGTGCTGGGCGGGAAGCCGATCGAGGCTCGCCTTGACCACCAGGCGCCGCGGCAGGGGAGCACCGCCGGGATCCTCCAGATCATCGATGCCCAGGGCGATGCCAAGGGTACCAGCCGGCGTGCGGCCGCCGGAAATGGAGACGCCCGTCTCGCCATGGCCGATGGCCAGAATCACCCCCTTGGCGCCACTGACGCGCAGGCCATCGAACGACAGACTGGTCTCGCCGTCGTCGAGAATGGACGCCAGATCGGGCGCGGACAGCCACGTCGGAGCGTCGGCGGCCGCTTCGGTCCCGGTCTCCCGGCGGTCGAGTCCGTTCTTCCTGAGGAAGCGCTCGAACGCGATCGGGTCCAGACCCTTCATCCGGTTGCGCAGCACCACGCGGGCAATGGTCACCCCTCCCTTGGCTTCCTGCCGGACGGAAAGGTGCACCGAGTCGAGCCGCACCTCATCCTCGCGGTCGAAGCGACCGGAGCCAGTCTCCTTCGTCCGCGACACATAGCGAACCGGACCGAAATCCACGTGAACATCGTCATTGCCATCGACGATCCTCATCCCCTCGAAGAGGGCATCCGTCTCGATGGCCAGCCGGTGCCGCGTTGACCAGAGCATCCGATGCTCCTGGTGAGGCAGGGTTGCCGTGGCGACCGGCGCTCGATCCCTGCCGAGGAGCCGCAGACGCCCCGGCAGGGTCATGGCGACTCGATAGGCATCCGGCCCCTCCGGCGTCATCAGCAGCCTGACCGTCCCCACCACCAGCGCGCCATCGGCCCCGGGGAACCTGACCTCGACCCCCGGGAGCAGGACCAGATAGCCGTCGGCCCGTGTGACCACGCGCGGATCATGGGAGAGACTGACGACCACCTGTGCCGGCCCGCCCCGGCTGGTCCAGGGGGCGATCATCGCCCTGGCCTCGGCGAGGGCCCTGATCGCCCCGGGGTCGTTCGGAGTGGTCTCGCCCGGCGGCTCGGTCTTCACCAGCAGCCCCTGCTGCGCCAGGTCCTCGATCATGG
>JAMOBE010000100.1:0-13055 GCA_039908285.1 Alphaproteobacteria bacterium | reverse complement strand
GGCCGGGGCCGGGGCCGGGGCCGGGGCCGGGGCCGGGGCCGGGGCCGGAGCCGGGGCCATCGGCGCGGACGGAGGCCTGCACCCGGTCACCCAGGACCAGCACGGCGGCAACGGTCCCGGCCAGTGGGTTGTCCCACGGTCGCGGAGTGGTCTCGCCGCGGGGCAGGAGCAGCACGCCACGCGGCGGGATGGCCCAGGTCACGGGGCTCCCCGGCGCAAACCGCGGCTCAAGGGGAATGAGCAGCGTCCGCCCATCCCAGTCCAGCACGGTGGCACCCTCGGTCTCCCGATGCTCGACGACACGGCCGTCGAAGATGTTGCGGATCCCGAGCAGGCGAGCCACCTCGGCGCTGGCCGGGTGCTCCTGGACGTCGAGGGGGGCGCCGGTCTGCAACGTCCGGCCATGGGCCAGCACGCACAGGCGGTCGGCGAGCAGGGTGGCCTCCTCCAGGTCGTGGGTGACCAGGATCACCGGCATGGCGAGGTGCCGCCGCAGGCCGGCCAGTTCAGCATGGAGCCTTTCCCGCGTGACCCGGTCCACCGCCGAGAAGGGCTCGTCCAGCAGCAGCACGCGGGGCTCGCGGGCCAGGGCGCGGGCGACGGCGACCCTCTGCTGCTGGCCGCCGGAGAGGGCGGCGGGCCGGCGGTCCTCGAGTCCGGCGAGGCGCACCAGGGCCAGCAACTCCCGCGCGCGCGCCGTGCGGATGGCCTTTGACTGGCCGGTCCGCCCCATCCCCTCCAGCACGTTGTCGAGGGCGGAGAGGTGGGGAAACAGGCCATAGCTCTGGAACACGAAGCCGACTCGCCGCCGGCGCGGCCCGAGCGCCACTCCCGAGGCGGTGTCGAGCCAGGTCTCCCCCCCGACGACGATGCGCCCTTGCCCAGGCGACACCAGCCCGGCGATGCAGCGCAACAGCGTTGATTTGCCGCTGCCGGAGGGACCGACCAGGGCCAGAACCTCGCCCTGCGCGCAGGTGAATCGTGCGTCGAGCCCGATGGGCGACGCCTGACGGACGGCAAGGTCGATGCCGGAGTCAGGCATGGGGGCTCCCCCGCCGGGCCGCCGCGTAGGACAGGCTGATGGCCAGCAGCGACACGGCCAGCAGCGCCGCCGACATCACCCCGGCCGCCGCCGTGTCCAGGGCCTGCACCCGGTCGTAGATGGCGATGGCGATGGTCCGGGTCTCGCCGGGGATGTTGCCGCCCACCATCAGCACGACGCCGAACTCGCCCAGGGTGTGGGCGAAGGTCAGCACCATGGCCGACACGACGCCCGGCCAGGCGAGCGGCAGCTCGATGCGCCACAGGGTGCGCCGTGCCGACAGCCCGCAGCAGAGGGCGGCCTCGCGCACCTCGCGGGGGATGGTCTCGAACGCCCGCTGCATGGGCTGGATGGCGAATGGCAGGTTGAACAGCACCGAGGCCAGCAGCAGCCCCTCGAACGAGAAGGCCAGCGACCGGCCGAACAGGTCGCGCCACAGGTGTCCGAACGGCGCCTGGCCGCCGAAGGCCAGCAGCAGGTAGTAGCCCATCACCGTCGGCGGCAGCACCAGCGGCAGGGCCAGCAGGGCCTCCACCACGCCGCGGCCGCGGAACCGCCCATAGGCCAGCAGGCGGCCAAGCCCCACCCCCACCGGCAGGAGCACCAGCATGGTCCACAGCGAGAGCCGCAGCGACAACCCGAGCGCGGTCCAGTCCATGGCGCCTACTCCCCGTCCGGTGGCGCGAAGCCGTTGCGGCGCAGAACCTCGCGGGCCGCCGGCTGCCGCAGATAGGCATAGAAGTGCTCGGCCACGGCGCCGGCTCCCTTCAGCAGTACCATGCGCTGCCGCAGCGGCGTGTGCCAGTCCTCGGCGATCAGGGCGAAGGCGCCAAGGTGCGCGAACCCGGGCGACAAGGCCAGGGACCAGGCGACGATCCCGCCCTGCGCCGAGCCGGAGGTGGCGAACTGGGCCGCCTGGGCGACGTTCTCGCCGCGAACCAGACGCGGGGCGATCGCGTCCCACAGGCCGGCGTGGCGCAATGCCTCCTCGGCCCGCTGGCCATAGGGCGCGTGCTCGGGGTTGGCGATGGCGAACCTCTCGAGTCGCCCGTCCGCCAGTGCCGCCCGCAGGTCGGCGAGCGAGCCGTCCACCTCGAGGGGCGAGTCTCGCGGCACCACGAGGACGATCCGTCCGACGGCGTACAACGCCCCCTCGTCCCGCGTCAGGTCGTCGCGCGCGAGCGCCAGGACGTACTCCTCGTCCGCCGACAGGAACAGCTCGAACGGGCCGCCCTGACGGATTTGGCGGGCGAAGTTCCCCGACGAGCCGAAGGCGAGCCTGACCTCCCGGCCCGTGTCCGCCCTGAACCGGCCGGCCAGCTCGGTGAGCGCGACCTGAAGATCGGCGGCGGCGGCGATGGCCGGAGCCTCCCCGGCGGCGGCGCGACCGGCCGACAGGATCAGGGACAGGATCAGGATCGGCAGGAGCCGCCGCAACATCAGCAAGCCCTCTCCCCCCTTCTTCAGGGGGGAGAGGGTTGGGTGAGGGGGGTGCCGAAGCTCTCGACAGGGTGCCGGTTGCCCCACCCCCTCACCCCGGCCCTCTCCCCCTCGAGGGGGAGAGGGAGCATGCGTTGCTGGCCCGTTTCTATATTCCAAGACGTTCGCTCATTTCCCGGTTTCCCCGTCCCGTTCCGCCGTGGCCGGGGGTCACTATAGTTCGAGACCGGACGGGAATCGACCAGTGACCTGTATCCCGGGCATTTCTAAGAATTCCAAGATTTCCCCGAAGCGTGTATGAGTATTCCTCTGGACTGGCGGAGAGGTCATCATGCGGACGACGATCAGGGCACTCGTTGCGGCGTGGATCATGGTGCCGGCACTCGTGGTTGGGACGCTGGCCGCTCCGCCCATGGCCGGGCTGGTCGCGGCCGCTCCGGCGGCGACGGTGGCGGAGGCGGAGGCGCAGGCACAGCGGCAGCTGGAGCTGATGCAGTTCCGCCTCAAGATGTTCCACAGCGAGACCAGGAGCAGCATGCTGTCGTCGCTCGACCTGCCGCTGTTCGCCGGCTACCTGTCCCTGACGGAGTCGCGCCGCAACAGATACGATGTGCTCGGACAGATACAGCTTACGCCCACGCAGAACGACCTGCGCAAGGAAATGGAGGTGTGGGTCCTGGTCCTGCACAAGCGCTTTCCCATCGCCGAAAGCTGTCTCGTCGACAAGGAGGGCCAGGAACACATGCGGGTGGTTGGCGGCAAGGTCCAGCCGTCGTCCCTGTTCTCGTCCGAGGAGGGCGACACGTCCTTCTTCGGCCCCACCCTGCGGCTTTCCCGGGGCGGAGTGTTCATGTCCGACCCCTACCTGTCCACCGATGCCTACGAATGGGTGACGGCCTTCGCCTCGCCGGTGGTCAGCCTTGACAACGAAAAGCTCGGCTTCTTCCACTTCGAGGTTCCCATCGCCGTCTACGAGAGCGTCATCCGTACCCGGGAGTTCGCCTTCGTCAGCAACCGCGATACCGCCGTCGATCGGGACGAGGAGGGACGGTTCTTCATCATGGACGGCAAGGGACGGCTGGTCGCCGACAGCCGCCAGGAGACCCGCTACAACATCCCGATGGGCCACCGCCTGGAGAAGAAGCGGCCTGACGATCAGTCAGCGGACCGGGTCGAGGACTATCTGCGGCCGGCCGCCGCCATCAGCGCCGATCCCGACTTCGCCGCGGCCATCGAGTCCATCCAGCACGGCGAAACCGGCGTCGTTCCTCTCAAGCTGAATGGTCGCTTCTACGTTCTGGCCTATGGGCCGGTTCCCGATCGGCCGTGGACGCTGCTCCACCTGGATCCGGTCAACGGCGAGGGCTTCTGGGAGAAGTAGCACCTTGATGCCGTGCTCCCGATGCCACGGGTATTACGGCGTCACGTAGCCGATTTCGAAGTGGTGGGCTGCCTGGGCGGGGTGCTCGAGCTGGATGGTGAAGCGGGTGGACTCGCCCGGCGGCAGGGTGGCGTTCAGGGCCTGGCCGTCGGTTTCCTGGATCAGGGCGTTGGCCGCGTCGTAGAGACCAAGCCGCAGCTTGGGGACGGGTCGCGGCTGATCGGAGGTGTTGGTGATGATTCCCTTCACCACCAGGATGTCGACGCCGTTCTTCGCGAACCGGTCGGCGACGATGTCCTTGACCTGAAGCATGCTGGTGGGCGATGCGACCGGCAGGTGCAGCATCTCCATGACTCCGGCCACTTCGGGCCAGCGTTCGAGGATCATGTCGCGCTTGTACCACGCTCCGCCCGCGGCGCCGCCGAGGAGCACCAGCAGCACCAGGACGACCCACAGCAGGCGATGGGATTTGCCGCTCCCGCTGGTCTGCGGCTTGGGACCCGAGAAGACCTCGGGAATCGGATCGGGATCGTCGTCGGCCAGAATGCGCTCGATATCCGGCGGACCGTCGTCGCCGTTCGAGGCCGTCGAGAGCAGGCTGGTAGCGAGGGAGAACGACTCGTCCAGGCCACCCCTGCCGCCGCGCCGGCTTCGGGGCGGCTCCTCGTCCCGCCGCCTGTCATCCCTCTCCGCTCTCTCAGTTCTCTCCGGCTCATCGTCCTCCATGGGAAACTCGCGCGCCAGCACGTTGCGCACGGCCACGTCGGCGGCCGCTTCGGCGGCGGCCTGGGAGGATGGCTCCATCTCGAGGGGCATCGGGGCGGCGTCCCGCGCCCGGGGGGGCGGGGGTTCGCGCGCGGGTGCGGCGGCGGGTTTGGCCGCGGGCTTGGCCGCGGCCGGCCGCGGAGCAGCCTTGGCTGGCGGGGCGGCTGGCGTCGCGTCCTCGCCATCGCCGGGCGCCTGATGCCATACCAGGCCACAGCTCGTACACCGGAGCTTGCGGCCGGTCGGTCCCATGAGGTGATCGGCGATCGAGAACCGCGCCTCGCAATTCGGACAGGTTATGCGCATCCTGCTGACTGAACGATTTTTTTTGCGTTGCGATTCTGATAGTTATAAGGCTTCCCTAGCTCTGGCACAAGCATGCTCACGGCCCCTGACGAAACGCCGATGGCAGGCTCCGCCGCAGGGTAGCGAACAAGGTAGGGACTGTGCGCGAGATCGCGACGGAAAACGACAGCGTGGTCCGGTTCGAAAGCGTTGGTCTGCGGTACGGACAAGGCCCCGAGATCCTGCAGGACATCACCTTCGCACTGCCCCCCGGGTCGTTCCATTTTCTGACCGGGCCGAGCGGCGCAGGGAAATCCTCGCTTCTCAGCCTGATGTACGTGGCCCAGCGGCCATCGCGCGGCATGGTGGCGCTGTTCGGCCGTGACGTGTCGGCGGCGCGGCGCAAGTCCCTGCCCGCCATCCGCCGCCGTCTTGGAGTCGTGTTCCAGGAGTTTCGTCTCCTCGACCACCTGTCCACCCTCGACAACGTGGCGCTGCCGCTGCGAGTCGCCGGGGTCAGCGAGGACGAAATCAAGAAGCACGTGCCCGAACTCCTGGCCTGGGTCGGGCTGGCCAACCACCTGCACAGCAAGCCACCCACCCTTTCCGGCGGCCAGAAGCAGCGGGTGGCCATCGCCCGCGCCGTGATCAATCGGCCCGAGCTTCTGCTGGCCGACGAGCCCACAGGCAACGTGGACGACCGCATCGCCATGCGGCTGTTGCATCTTTTCGTCGAATTGAACAAGCTTGGAACGACCGTCGTCATCGCCACCCACAATGATCGCCTGGTCCGGCGGTTCCGGTTCCCGCGCATGCACCTGGAGTTCGGCCAGCTCGCATTTTTCGAACCGAGTGGGGACTCCGACACTCTCGAAGAGGGATAGGGATGATGTTCCGCCATCGCTCCGATCTTCCCCTTGGCCACGACACCACCAGCCATTTCCTCCCCGGCATGGTGGGGGCGATGGTGTTCCTGGCCGCCATCGCCCTGGCCGGGGCCATGGTGCTGCAGATGGTCATGGACCGCTGGCAGCGCGACGTGTCGGGCACCCTGACCGTCCAGGTCATGCCGGTGACCGGCGAGCCGGCCAGGGCGGCGACGGAGACCGGACGGCGGGTCGATGCCGCGGTGGAGGTGCTGCTGGCGACGCCCGGCGTGGGAGCGGCCCGCCCTCTCGACCAGCAGCAGATCGCCGAACTGCTGGAGCCCTGGCTCGGCAGCCGGGAGGTGCTGGTCGACCTGCCGGTGCCGCGCCTGATCGACGTCACCATCCGGCCGGGGTTCAGCGTCGACCTCGTCGCCCTCGGCAGCCGGCTGACGGCGGTGGCGCCGGGGACCTCCCTCGACGATCACCAGGTGTGGCTGTCGAAGCTGGTGCGACTCGGCCACGGACTGGAGCTGCTGGCGCTCGCGGTGGTGGGACTGGTGGCGGCGGCCATGGCGGCGACGGTGGTCTATGCCACCCGCACCGGGCTCGCCGTGCATCGGCCGGTGATCGAGGTGCTGCACCTGATCGGCGCCCAGGATGACTACATCGCGCGGCAGTTCGCTCACCGGTCGCTGGTTCTCGGCCTGCGCGGCGGGCTGGTGGGCCTCGCCCTGGCCGGTCCGGTGCTGGGGGGCATCGGCTGGCTGACCGCGCGCATGGAGGGGGCGCTCGTGCCCGACTTCAGTCTTGGACCGCTGCACTGGGCCGCCCTGGCGGCGCTGCCGGTGGCGGCCGGCTATCTGGCGATGCTGACGGCGCGGATCACCGTCCATCGCACCCTGGCGCGGATGCCCTGACCATGGGACGGCGACTGCGCGGAGCGGCGTTCGGAATTGCGGTGGCGGGTCTTTTGTGGCTCGGCGGTCTGGTGTGGTTCGCCGCCGATATCCCGAGTGCGGTGGAGGACCCGGCCTCGCCCACCGACGCCATCGTCGTGCTGACCGGCGGCAGCGTCCGGTTGAAGACCGGCCTTGATCTCCTGCGCCAGGGAGCGGCGCGGACGCTGTTCGTGTCGGGGGTTCACGAGGGCGTGGACCTGACCGACCTCGGGCGCTCGGTCCACGACAGCCTGGATGGCCTCGAGGGGCTGATCACCCTTGGCCACGCCGCCAACGATACCGTGGGAAATGCCAGCGAAACCGCCGCCTGGATGCGGAACCGGGGGTTCACGTCCCTGCGGCTGGTGACCGGGTCCTATCACATCAGACGCAGCCTGCTCGAGTTCCAGCACGCCATGCCGACGGTGCGGATGATTCCCCATCCGGTGTTTCCCCGATCGGTCAAGCAGGACGAGTGGTGGCTGTGGCCCGGGACCGCCAGCCTCATCGCCACCGAATATGTCAAGTATATGCTGGCCGTCGGCCGCCATCGGCTGGGCGACCGCGGCAATGGGGGGATGACGCCGTGATTTTCGTGCGCTCGACGATTTTCAATATCCTTTCCATCCTGTGGAGCATCGTCTCCTCGATGCTCATGTCGCCCCTGCTGCTGATGCCGCGGCGGTGGGGACAGGCCGGGGCCAGGGTCTGGACTCACGGGCTCCTGTTTCTGGCCCGGGTGATCATCGGATTGCGCCACGAGGTGCGGGGCCTCGAGAACCTGCCCGACGGCGCCGTGGTCATCGCCGCCAAGCACCAGTCCGCCTGGGACACCTTCCTGTTCCACACCCTGCTGCCCGACCCGGCCTATATTCTGAAACGGGAATTGTTCTTCATTCCATTCGTCGGATGGTTGATGAAAAAGACCGGCATGATCGGCATCGACCGCAGCCGGGGGGTGAGCGCCCTCAAGCTGATGGTGCGCGGCGCCGCCGCCGCGGTGGCCGAGCGTCGGCAGGTGATCATCTTTCCCGAGGGCACCCGCACCCCCCCCGGCAGCCATCGGCCCTACCATCCGGGCGTCGCCATGCTTTATCAAAGCCTGGACGTGGACGTGATCCCTGTGGCCCTCGACTCCGGGCTGTTCTGGGGCCGGAACAGCTTCATGAAAAAGCCCGGGGTGATCGTCGTCGAGTTCCTGCCGCCCATGCCCCGCGGCCTCGACCGCCGGGCCTTTATGGACCTGTTGTACGATCGGATCGAATCGGCCACCGAGCGGTTGATGAACCAGGCGGAGCAGACCACACCGGCGGTCGAGGCCTGTGGATAACCTTGTGGATGACCGCGGCGGCGCCGGACCCGGCTGCCGGTAAATCCACGGCGAATCAAGGCATTAACCCGGGTCGTCGGCGATCAAAACATATCGGGAACATTTATCTTGACGCCAAGCCGGCGAGTCCGTAGAGTCGCGGGGAGTAGCCGTGCCGAGCCTTGATTTTACACGGTTTTCTTGCGGCGCCTGTTGCGGCCGGGTGGTCTCGGGCGGCAGGCGGGAGCGGGGTGGAGAGGCGGATGACCCAACCTGAGCCGATTTCCCATCGGATCTGGGACATGAAATACCGGCTCAAGACCGGCGAGGGAGCGCCTGTGGACAAAACCATCGCCGACACCTGGCGGCGGGTGGCCCGGGCACTTGCCGCGCCCGAGAAAACACCCGCGACGTGGGAAGAACCGTTCTTCCAGGCGATGACCGATTTCAAGTTCCTGCCCGCCGGACGCATCCTGGCGGGGGCCGGAACCGACCGTCGTGTCACCCTGTTCAACTGCTTCGTCATGGGAGTGATTCCCGACGACATGGGCGGCATCTTCGAACACCTGCGCGAGGCGGCGCTGACCATGCAGCAGGGGGGCGGCATCGGCTATGATTTCTCCACCCTGCGGCCGAAGGGCGCCCCGGTGCTGGGGGTTGGCGCCGACGCCTCCGGGCCGCTGTCGTTCATGGACGTCTGGGACGCCATGTGCCGCACCATCATGAGCGCCGGCAGCCGCCGCGGCGCCATGATGGCCACCATGCGCTGCGACCATCCCGACATCGATGCCTTCATCGCCGCCAAGCGGGAGGCGGGCCGGCTGCGCATGTTCAATCTCTCGGTCCTGGTCAGCGACGCCTTCATGCGGGCGGTGGAGACGGACGCTCCGTGGGACCTGGTGTTCGCCGGCACCGTCCATGGAACGGTATCGGCGCGGGACCTGTGGGATCGCATCATGCGGGCCACCCATGCCTATGCCGAGCCGGGGGTGATCTTCATCGATCGCATCAACCGCGCCAACAGCCTTTCCTACTGCGAGACCATCACCGCCACCAACCCCTGCGGCGAGCAGCCGCTGCCGCCCTATGGCACCTGCCTGCTGGGGTCCATCAACCTGGCGCGGCTGGTGGAGCGGCCGTTCGCCGCCGATGCCGCCGTCGACCTTGATGCCCTCGGCCGGCTGGTGCGGGTGGCGGTGCGGATGCTCGACAACGTCATCGACGTGTCCACCTACCCCCTGCCGCAGCAGCGCCACGAGGCACAGAGCAAGCGGCGGATCGGGCTGGGGCTGACCGGCCTGGCCGATGCCCTGATCATGTGTGGCGCCCGCTATGGCTCGGCCCGGGCGGTGAGGCTGGCGGAGGAGTGGGCGGCGGCCATCGAGCGGGAGGCCTGCCTCGCCTCCATCGACTTGGCGCGGGAAAAGGGGCCATTCCCGCTGTTCGAACCCGATGCCTACCTGGCTGGGGAGTACGTGGGCGGGCTGCCGGAGGACCTCCGCGCCGCCATCGCCCGCCATGGCATCCGCAACGCCCTGCGCACCTCCATCGCCCCCACCGGGACCATTTCGCTGTTCGCCGACAACGTGTCCTCCGGCATCGAGCCGGTGTTCAGCTTCACCGTCACCCGCACCATGCGCATGCCCGACGGCTCGCCGCGCGAGGAGAGCGTCAGCGACTTCGCCTGGCGCCTGTTCCGCCGGCTGAAAGGCGAGCGGACCCCCCTGCCGGAGGGGTTCGTCGATGCCTCCGGCCTCACGCCCCGCGACCACCTGGTGATGCAGGCGGCGGTCCAGCGGCATGTGGACAGTTCCATCTCCAAGACCATCAACGTGCCGGAAGCCATCGCCTTCGATGATTTCAAGCACATCTACCGCGAGGCCTATGACCTGGGCTGCAAAGGCTGCACCACCTATCGGCCCAACGCCATCACCGGTGCGGTGCTGGAGGCCGGGCCGGCGCCGGAGCGGCCGGCGCCACGGCCCGCCGATGTCGTCCACGAGGCCGGCGTTCATGAGACGGGCGGCGTGGTCTACATGACCCAGCCCCTGAGCCGCCCGGAGACTCTGCCGGGTCAGACCTACAAGATCCACTGGCCGGAAAGCGACCACGCCATCTACATCACCCTCAACGACATCGTCCAGGACGGTGCGACCGCCGGCCAGGCCCGCGTGCGCCCCTTCGAGGTGTTCATCAACTCGAAGAACATGGAACACTACGCCTGGACCGTGGCCCTGACCCGGATGATCTCGGCGGTGTTCCGGCGCGGCGGCGACGTCGCCTTCGTGGTGGAGGAGCTGAAGGCGGTGTTCGATCCCCGCGGCGGCCAGTGGATGAACGGCCGCTACGTGCCGTCGCTGCTGGCGGCGATCGGCGACGTCATCGAGCGCCACATGGTGGCCATCGGCTTCCTGCCCCGCCCGCTCGCTCTTCCGGGGGAGGCCGGGCACGGGGCGGAGGGCAGGGGAGGACACGGCGGCGGTTCCTTCCGCCATTGCCCGCGATGCGGCCAGCCCAGTTTCGTGAGGATGGAGGGGTGCGACACCTGCGCAAGCTGCGGCCATTCGAAATGCGCCTGAGAGGCCGGGGTGGCGCATGACGGCTGACATCGCCCCATCACACGACGCCCTGTCGCACTTCGACCGCGCCAATGACCTTCAGGATCAGGAGCGGCTCGAGGAGGCGGTGGCGGCTTATGACGAGGCCTTGCGGCTTGCCCCCCATTTCCCCGAGGCGCTGTTCAACCGGGGCGTCGCCCTGCAGGCGCTCGGTCGGCTGGACGAAGCGGCGACCTCCTGGCGGCAGGCGGCGGCGCTCCGGCCGGCCTTTCTCGAGGCACACCTCGGCCTCGCGCACGTTTCGGCGAGTCTTGGGCGCGACGACGAGGCCATCGCCAGTTTCCGCGAGGTCGTGCGCCTGGTGCCGGACCATGCCGACACGTGGCTCACCCTGGGC
This sequence comes from Alphaproteobacteria bacterium, assembly GCA_039908285.1. Taxonomy (GTDB): domain Bacteria; phylum Pseudomonadota; class Alphaproteobacteria; order Rhodospirillales; family Rhodospirillaceae; genus JAMOBE01. Next base: position 2,071 of record JAMOBE010000100.1, on the reverse strand, counting down.
GTCATTCTGAAGAGGCGGGGGCGGGCGGACGCGGCGGCGGAGGCCTGCGGACGGGCGGTGGCGCTGGCGCCGGACCTGGCGATCGCTCACCACACCCTCGGTCTGGCGCTGGAGGCGGCCCGACGGTTCGGCGAGGCGGTCGCTCCCCTGCTCGAGGCCGCGCGCCTCATGCCCGATCATCCCGACACCCGCTTCGCCCTGGGCTCGGTGTTCGCGGCGCTCGGCCGGCTCGACGAGGCGGAGGCCGCAACCCGCGAGGCCGTACGCCTGCGGCCGGACTACGCCGAGGCCTGGGCCAACCTGGGCACGATCCTCACCAGGGCTGGGCGGGGGGATGAGGCGATCGACGCCTGCCGCCGGGCGATCGCCGTCAGGCCGGATCTGGCGGCGGCCCATAACAATCTCGGCGCGGCCTTCGAGAGGGCCGGGCGGCTCGCCGAGGCCATCGACAGCCTGACCGAGGCCGTGCGCCTCGCGCCCGGGTTTGTCGAGGCCCGGTGCGGCCTGGGCTCGGTGCTGGCGATTGCCGGCCGGCTGGATGAGGCGGAGGCCAATCTTCGCGAGGCGTTGCGCCTGTCTCCCACCAGCGGCGAGGCCCACGACAAGCTCGGCGGCACTCTCGCGTTCATGGGCCGCTTCGAAGAGGCGGTGGAGGCCTTCCGCACGGCCATCGAGCACGACCCCGGGAATGTGAGCGCCCACTGCAATCTTCTCCTCACCATGCTGTTTCTGTCCCGCTACGACAGCGCCTCCGTGATCGCCGCGGCCCATCGCTTCGGCGCCCTGCTGGAGGCCCCCTTCAAGGCACGGTGGACCACGGCACCCCGGCCGAACGTGCCCGATCCGGAGCGCCGGCTGAAGATCGGCTACCTGTCGCCGTCCCTCACCGGGCACATCATTTCCCTGAAGATCGGTCCCGTGCTGCGGCTGCACCGCCGCGACCGGTTCGAGATCCACGTCTACGCCCAGGTGCCGCAGCCGGACGCGGTCACCTGGCGCCTGAAGGGCTGGGCGGACGCCTGGACCTTCATCCACACCATGTCCGACGACGAGGTGGCGGCGCGCATCGCCGCCGACGGCATCGACATCCTGGTGGACACCATGACCCACTGGAAAGGCAATCGGCTGCCGGTGTTCGCCCGCAAGCCGGCGCCGATCCAGGTCACCTACTTTCCCCAGGGGCTGCCCAGCGGATTGACGGCGATGGACTACATCATCAGCGACCGCTGGCTGAACCACGAGGGCCAGATGCAGGCCCGCTCGACCAGCCAGGTCATCGAGCTTGAGACCGGCTCGGAAGCCACCGAATGGGACATGGATATCCCGATCGGCGATGCGCCTTCGGTGGAAAAAGGGTTCGTCACCTTCGGCTGCTTCAACAATCCGGCCAAGCTGTCCGACGACTGCCTCCGCCTGTGGAGCGAGCCGCTGCGGCGAGTGCCCTCGGCCCGGCTCCTGATCAAGGGGCGATGGCTGGCGCAGCCGGAAAACCGCGCGCGCCTGTCGGCCCGACTGGCCGAATTCGGCATCTCCGCCGGGCGCCTCGATCTCATGGCGTGGATTCCCGGGGCCTCCGGGCACATGGCCGCCCACGACCTGGTGGACATCATGCTCGACACCATCCCGTTCAACGGGGGACAGACCACCATCGATGCGCTGTGGATGGGCGTGCCGGTCGTCAGCCTGCTCGGTGATCCGCGCTATGGCTCGTACACGTTCGCGCACCTGAACCGCATCGGCGCGCCCGAGCTGTGCGCGCGCACGGCGGCGGAGTACGCCGACATCGCCGTGGCCCTGGCCCAGGACCTGGAACGGCGCCGCCACTATCGCCGGGCGCTCCGCCCGATGATGCAGGCCTCGTCGCTGTTCGATCCAGCCGCCCACGTCGCCGAACTCGAGGAGGCATACCGGGGAATGTGGCGCCGCTGGTGCGGTTATGTCTGGGCAAAGCCCTAGAGCGTTTTCCGCCTGAGCGGAAACGCTCTAGAATTTGCCTCTGGCCGCTCAAGCGCCGCGCGGGCTTTTCGCAGTTTCCGCTTGAGCGGAAACTGCTCTAGAGCGTTTTCCGCCT
>JAMOBE010000099.1:0-13203 GCA_039908285.1 Alphaproteobacteria bacterium | reverse complement strand
CTCTTCCATGATCATGCACATCTCGGAGCGCATGTCCTGATAGGAGTCCACCGGCTGGACCGGGAAGTAGCCGCCCTTGATGCCGGGACGGTGACCGGTGTTGCCTTCCTCGTATTCGGTGTCGGTGTTCCAGGCCCCCTCGACGGAGTCGATTTCCACACTGACCTTGTTGATCCGGGTGGCAAAACGCACGGAGTCGAAGATGAAGAACTCGGCTTCCGGCCCCAGATAGGCGGTGTCACCGATGCCGGTGTACTTGAGGTAGGCCTGGGCACGCTTGGCCACGGCGCGGGGATCGCGGCTGCCGGGCTCACGGGCGGGGTTGCGGAAAAACCAGCACGAGAACGCGAGGAACACGGCGCCCGAGACCCCGACCGCGGCGGCCACGGCCCGCCATCCGCGCCTTCTCAGGCGTCCCCGGGCGAACGCGGCCGGGACGAGCCCCGCCGCGGCCCAGGCCGCGCCGCCGCCCTTCTCGCCCAACGCCTTCCTGCGGGTGGATGCCGACGACACCGTGACGGTGATCATCGGCAAGTCGGAGATGGGGCAGGGCGTGCTGACGGCGCTGCCGATGATCGTCGCCGAGGAACTGGACGCCGACTGGTCGCGGGTGCGGGTCGAGCAGGCTCCGGCCGATGCCGCCTTCATCCCGGCGGGCTCGTTCGTCCAGCTTACCGCCGGCAGCAACAGCGTGCGGCTGTCGTGGCTGCCGCTGCGCCAGGCCGGGGCCATGGCCCGCGAGATGCTGATCTCGGCCGCCGCCGAGACCTGGACCGTGGATCGCGCCGAGTGCGTGACCGAACATGGGGCGGTGGTGCATCCTCCGACCGGTCTGCGGGCGACCTACGGGGCGCTGGTGGAAAAGGCGGCGACGGTGCCGCGGCCGGTTGTGATTCCCCTCAAGGACCCGAAGACCTTCCGCCTCATCGGGCAGCCGCTGCCGCGACTCGACACCCCCGCCAAGACGGACGGCAGCGCCGTCTATGGCATCGACGTCAGGGTGCCCGGGATGCTGACGGCGCTGGTGGCGCGGCCGCCGGTGTTCGGCGGCTCGCTGGTTCGGTTCGACTCCGCCCGGGCTCGGGCCGTGCCGGGCGTGCGCCATGTCGTCCGCATCACCGGAGGCGTCGCCGTGGTGGCCGATGACTTCTGGTCGGCGAGGAAGGGCCGCAGCCTGTTGCAGGTCGAGTGGGCCGACGGTCCCAACGCCACCCTCGGCAGCATGTCCCTGCGCGAGGACTATGCCGCCGCCGCCGCCGAACCGGGGAATGTGGCCACCAGTCGCGGCGATGCCGCGCGGGTTATCGGCCACGGCCACGCCGCGCGGGCCGTCACGGCCGACTACGAGACGCCCTTTCTCGCCCACGCGGCGATGGAGCCCCTGGCCTGCGTCGCCGATGTCCGCTCCGACTCCTGCGAGGTCTGGGTCGGCACCGAGGCCCAGAGCTGGGTGCGCAAGACGGCGGCCCAGATCACGGAACTACCGCAATCGGCGGTGACCGTCCATACCACCCTGCTGGGCGGCGGCTTCGGCCGTCGCAGCGAGACCGATTTCGTCGCCGAGGCGGTCGAGGTGTCCCGGGAGGTCGGCGCCCCGGTCAAGGTGGTGTGGACTCGCGAGGACGACATGCGCCACGGCGTCTATCGCCCGGCCACCTTCAACCGGCTGGCCGCCGGTCTCGGCGCCGAGGGCGAACTGGTGGCCTGGACCCACCGCGTCGTCAGCCAGTCGCTGCTGGACCGTGACACCCCTTACCTGATCCGCGACGGCATCGATGGGACGGCGGTGGAGGGAGCGGCGGATCTCCCCTATGCCGTGGACAATCTCGAGGTGGACTGGGTCCGCACCGAGCCCGGAGTCCCAGGAGGGTTCTGGCGGTCGGTCGGCCACTCCAGCAACGCCTTCGCCACCGAGTGTTTCCTCGACGAGGTGGCCCATGCCGCCGGCCGCGATCCCCGCGATTTCCGACGGGACCTTCTGGCCGCCCACCCCCGTCACCGGGCGGTGGTGGAACTGGCGGCGACCAGGGCGGGCTGGGGCTCGCCCCTGCCGCCGGGCCGGGGCCGGGGCATCGCCACCCACGAGAGCCGCTCGAGCTGGGTGGCCCACGTCGCCGAGGTCTCCGTCGGCACCGACGGCGAGGTGAGGGTCCACCGGGTGGTGTGCGCCATCGACTGCGGTATCGTGGTCAACCCCGATACGGTGCGGGCGCTGATGGAGGGCGCGGTGGCCTTTGGCCTCACCGCCGCCCTCAAGGGGGAGATAACCGTGTCCGGCGGGCGGGTGCAGCAGGGAAATTTCCACGACTATCCCCTGCTGCGCATGTCGGAAATGCCGGCGGTCGAGGTTCACATCGTCGCCAGCACCGAGCCGCCGGGCGGCGTCGGGGAGCCCGGCCTGCCGCCGGTGGCTCCGGCGGTGGTCAACGCCATCTTCGCCGCCACCGGCCGCCGGGTCCGCTCCCTGCCGATCCGGGCGACTGACCTGCGCGAGGTTTGAGACCATGAATCGTAAACAAAGACGCGCAGCATCGGCCGGCAAGCAGGGGAGAGAGACTCCCGCCGCTCCCGCTCCCACCGCTCCCGCTTCCGCCGGGGCGCCGCTGACGATGGCGACGCCAGGCTTTGCCGTCGCCCTTCAGGCGCACCGTCTCACCACCGAGGGCCGTCTGGCCGAGGCGGAAGCCATGTTCCGCGAGTCGCTGCGGATCAACCCGCGACTTTGGCCTGCGCTGCACGCTTTGGGGGTTCTGGTCTATCAGGCCGGGCGCCCGGTAGAGGCCGAGGCGTTGTTGCGCCGGGCGGTCACGGAGAACCCCACCGACGGCCGGAGCTGGGCCAACCTGGGCGGGGTGCTGAACGACCTCGACAGGGAGAAGGAGGCGATCGCGGCCCTGGCGGAGGCGATGCGCCTGTTGCCGGAGGATGCCCTGGCCCTCAACTCGCTTGGGCTCGTCCACATGTCGGCGAAGCGGTTCGACGACGCCATACGGTGCTTCGAGCGGGCGGTGGCCAGCAATCCGACTCTCGCCGTCGCCTACGGCAATCTGGGGCACGCCCTCTGGCGGCGCTCGGATCTGGCGCGCGCCATCGAGGCCTGCCGCAGGTCACTGGCCATCGATCCCACTCTCGTCAGTGGTCACATCAACCTGGCGATCGCCCTCAGTCATGCGGGAGACCGTGACGGAGCGCTTGAGCATGCGCGTCGGGCCATCGCCCTCGTCCCCGACAGCTTCGAGGCCCACAACGCCGAGGGCCTTATCCTGTTCGACATGAAACGGATGAGGGAGGCGGTGGAGTCGCTGTCCAGGGCGGTGGCCCTGAACCCCAGCCATTTCGCCGGTCATCTCAACCGGGCATCGGCCCTGTCCCGGCTCGGCCGCACGCGGGAAGCCCTGGACGGTTTCCGCCGGTCCATGGCCATCGATCCCACCAGCCATGCCGCCCACTCGAACCTGATCTTCTGCCTCGTCTACGACGCCGACAGCACCGGTCCCGACATCCTGGCGGAATGCCGCCGGTGGAACGACAGGCATGCCGCCGGCGTTCCGCCGATGCCCCATGCCAACACCCGCGATCCCGACCGGCGCCTCAAGGTCGGATACATGTCCCCCGACTTCCGCAGCCATGCCATGGCCTTCTTCCTCGAGCCCTGGTTCGCGCACCACGACCGGGCGCAGGTGGAGGTCTACGCCTATGCGGAGCTGGCCGCTCCCGACGGCGTCACCCCGAGGATCCAGAAGCAGGTGGATCACTGGCGGGTAACCGCCGGCCGGAGCGACGAGGACGTGGCGCGGATGATCCAGGCCGACGGCATCGACATCCTGGTGGACTGCGCCGGCCACAGCCAGGGCAGCCGGCTGAGGGTACTGGCCCATCGGCCGGCGCCGGTTCAGGTCTCCACCATCCTCGGCAACGCATCCTCGACCGGCCTTGCCGCCATAGACTGCATTTTCGGCGACCACCACTCGACGCCGGAGGGATACGAGGCGCATTTCTCCGAAAAGCTGGTGCGCCTGCCCCACTTCCTGGCGCCGTTCCTGCCGGGGGACACGTGGCCCGAGGTGGCGCCGCCGCTGCCGGAGGATCAGCCGATCCTCTTCGCCAACGTCTCCGATCCATCCCGCATCGGCCCCGATATGGTCGCGGCCTGGCTGCGGATTCTCGATCGCCTCCCCAACTCCCGGGTGGTGCTGAAGAACGGGCTGTTCGACGATCCGACCGGCCATGACCACTGGCGCGAGGTGTTCGCCCCCCTCGGGTCCCGTCTCGACCTGGAAGGCGTGCCGGGCGGCTGGTCGGAGAACATGGACTTCTACGGTCGGGTCTCCGTCATTCTCGACGCCTTTCCGGTGGTGGGCGTCACCACCACCCTGATTCCCCTGTGGATGGGCGTGCCAGTGGTGGGCCTGGTCGGGCACCACGCGGCCCAGCGCTGGGCCAACGCACCGGCCCTGACGCTGCTGGGCCTTGGCGACCTCGCCGTCGACAGCTACGACGACTATGTGGAGGCGGCGGTGCGGCTGGCCGAGGATCGGCCGCGTCTTGCCGCGCTACGCCAGACGCTGCGTCCGACCATGGCCGGGTCCCCCATCTGCGACGCCCGTCTGGTCGTCGCCGATATCGAAGCCGCCTACCGCGAAATGTGGCGGCGCTGGTGCATTCGGTGAGTCCTCCGTCGGTTTTGCCATTTTGTGTTGAGTTGGGTGCGCCCGATGCCATACAACTAACCCGGATATCTCACGGGGACGCGGAATGATGGCGCTGAGATTTGATCCGCCTATGGTTTTTCCGACCGCCGCCAATACTGGATGTATTGGCAAGGGAGGAAAAATCATAGGCGGATCAAAGATCAAGCCAGCATCCGTCGGACCCGTGAGATATCCGGGTTAATGCGGGCGCCATTTCGCCTGCCTGACGGAGGGATGCCATGAGTGGGACCGAGAGGCTGAGGATGCATTCCAGACCAGAACTCCCCCTTTCGGCCTTTCGTGACATCGACGAAGGCCGCGACCACGACCGCTGGCCGTGGTGGAAGGTGGGGCTGATGTGGTTCGCCGTGCCGGCGGCGGTGTGGTTGACGCTGGGTGGCCTGCTGGTCGCCGGCGAAGGGGACGGCGGGCGGCGGACCCTGCTGGCCGTCGACAGCAGCCACACCGGCCCGGTTCCTGCGAATCCCGTCGGCCGGTTCTCCAACACGCTGCGCCCCGGGCCGGCTCAGGAGTGAGCGGCGACCCGCTGTCCGGGCTTCAGAGCGTACCGCCGGCTGCAATAGGGACACACCGCGACGCCCGAGGCGGGCTCGATGTGCAGGGTGACCCGGGGGTGCCCGAGCGCCGCCCCCCCACCGTCGCAGGTGGGAGTCGTCGTGGTCACGTCGATGGTCTCACCTGCCTTGGCGTCATTCATGGCCGAAATCCTGTTCATGCTCTCCCAACCCGGACGTTGACCCCCGGGATGGCGGGATGATAGCCATTGCCGACCGATGTTCCAATGCCTTCCCTCGCTGAACCGCATGGTATTCCCGGCGACATGTCCTCATCAGAGCCCGTTCCCGCCCCCGACGACGCCATCGCCGTCACCGATCTGACCAAGGTGTACGCCGGACGGCGGGGGGCGCCGCCGCGGACGGCCCTGGACCGGGTCAGTCTGAGCGTCCCACGCGGCTCGTTCTTCGGCCTCCTCGGTCCGAACGGCGCCGGCAAGTCCACCCTGATCAACATCCTGGCCGGACTGGTGACCAGAACCTCGGGCTCGGCCCGGGTGTGGGGCTTCGACATCGACCGCAACGAGCGCCAGGCCCGCTGCTCCATCGGTATCGTTCCTCAGGAGCTGAACCTCGATCCATTCTTCACGCCGCGCGAGCTTCTGGACGTGCAGGCCGGGATGTACGGCGTTCCTCCCCGCGACCGCCGCACCGACGAAATCCTGGAGGCGGTGGGCCTCGCGGCCCAGGCCGACGCCTATGCCCGCACCCTGTCGGGGGGCATGCGCCGCCGCCTGCTGATGGCCAAGGCCATGGTCCACGAGCCGCCGATCCTGGTCCTCGACGAGCCGACGGCGGGGGTGGACGTCCAGCTCCGGCGGCACCTGTGGGCCTATGTGCGGCGCCTGAACGCGCGCGGCACCACCATCCTGCTGACCACCCACTATCTGGAGGAGGCGCAGGAGCTGTGCGATCGCATCGCCATCATCGACCATGGCCAGGTGATCGCCTGCGACACCACCGCGGCCCTCCTGCGGCGGGTCGACGGCAAGTCGCTGACCCTCACCGTGCGGGAGAGTGTCGCCGAGGTGCCGCCGGGTCTGGCCACCTTCGCCCCGGAGCTTCTGGACGGCCATCGCCTGGTCTTTCGCTACCAGCCGAGCGACACCCATATAGATACCATTCTGGCGGCGGTGCGGACGGCGGGACTGACCATCGTCGACCTGTCCACCAGGGAGACCGACCTTGAGGATATCTTCCTGCAGTTGACGCGGTAATCATGCATCGAGTCCTTGGGGCCGGTCTGCTCTGTACTGGTCTGCTCTGTGCCGGTCTGCTCTTTGGCTGCGCACCGACCCTGCAACCGCCCGGACCGGTGGCGACGATTCCGGCCCTTGGCAGTCAGGGGTTCGTGACCCGCGATGGACTGGTGCTGCCGGTGCGCTGCTGGCAGCCGGTGGAGGGCGCGCCACGGGCGGTCGTGATCGCCCTGCATGGCTTCAACGACTACGCAAAAGCCTTCGACGCGCCGGGTCAGTATCTGGCCGGGCAGGGCATCGCCGTCTATGCCTATGATCAGCGCGGCTTCGGCGCCTCTCCCCATGTCGGCCTGTGGGCGGGGACGGAGCGCATGGTCGCCGATGTCGCCGACATTGCCGCCGAGATCGGGCGCCGCCATCCCGGCGTGCCGCTCCACCTGCTGGGCGACAGCATGGGGGGGGCGGTGGCGATGGTGGCGGCGACCGGCCCCGCCCCGCCCCGCGTCGACAGCGTGATCCTGGTGGCTCCGGCGGTGTGGGGACGGGAGACCATGCCCCTGCCCCACCGCGTGGCCCTGTTCCTGTCGGCCCACACCGTGCCATGGCTGACGCTGACGGGGCGCGGCCTGAAGATCAGGGCCTCCGACAACATCGAGATGCTGCGAGCCCTGGGCCGTGATCCGCTGGTGATCAAGGAGACCCGGGTGGACGCCATCCATGGCCTGGCGGACCTCATGGATGCCGCCCTCGCCGCCGCCCCCAGGCTCCGGATCCCCCTGTTGCTGCTCTACGGCGACAAGGACGAGATCATCCCCAGGGAGGCGGTGGCCCGCACCATCGATGCCCTCCCCCACGACGCCGACACACAGCGCAAAGTCGTGTTCTATCCCGACGGCTACCACATGCTGCTGCGGGACCTGAAGGCCCAGGTGGTGTGGGACGACATCCTTCTGTGGATAGGACTGCCCTGATCTGGTGATCACCATTCGCGGTACACCGACTGCGGGATGTGCCCCCCTGCCGCCCTGTCGTATGATCCCCTCCGTCGTTGCAGCCAGGGGAGACTCCTCATGGTTCCTGTTCTCCAGGTTCTCGAGCATCCGGGTGTGCCGGTCATGCTGGTGGCGGTACTGATCATCGGAGCGGTGGTGGTGACGGTGTGGCTGTCGTCGGTGGCCGGTTCCCTGACCGAGGCTGTCGGCCGCATCATCCGCGCCGCCGACGCCATGGAAACGGCCCGTCGTCTCGCCAATGAAGACTTGGCGCGACTCCGGTGCGATACTGGGCGGGAGGTGACGGCCCAGTCCGAGGGACAGGCCCCCGAGTTGAGACGGGTGATCGCCGATCTGAACGAGATGATGGAGCAACGGCGACGATGACTCTTGATGCGGCCATTCCCACCCTGGCGGACGCCGTCGCCCACCTGCGGGCCGGCCGCTGGGCCGAGGGGGGACGGTCGTGCCGGGCCGTGCTGGCGGTGCGACCCGACGATGCCGACGCCCTCCAGCTTCTCGGCATCGCCGAACGGAACCTGGGGCGGCCGGGCGAGGCGGTGCGGCTGATCCGCCGCGCCGTCGCCCTGCGTCCTGCTGAGGCCGCCTGGTACGTCAACCTGGGCGAGGCCCTGCGTGAGGATGGTGACGGAGACGGCGCCGCCGTCGCCTACCGGCAGGCCCTCTCCCTGGAGCCCCGACTGGCCGAGGCCCACAACGGTCTCGGCCTGGTGGCCGTCGCCCACCGCGACCACGAGGGCGCCGCTCAAGGGTTCGCCGACGCCGTCGCCTGCAACGCCGACCTGCTGCCGGCCTGGTTCAACCTGGGGACCGCCCTCCTGGCCCTGGGACGGGCCGGGGAGGCGCTGGACGCCTTCGACCAGGTGATCCGACGAGAGCCCGGGGCCGCCGATGGCCATGCCGGCCGCGCCGACGCCCTGGCCGTCCTGAGGCGACTCGACGAGGCCGCCGCCGCCTGCGCCGATGCCCTGGCGCTCGACCCGCGTCTGCACCGCGCCCGCAATCGGCTTGGCGACATCCTGCGCAGCCAGGGGCGGCTCGAGGAGGCAGCCACCTGCCAAGCCCTGGTGTTGGCCGCCGATCCCGACGACCTGGCCGCCGGCAACAATCTGGCCGTCGCCCGCATCGAACAGGGGAGGATCGCCGAGGGACTGGCCCAGTTCCGCGACGTCCTCGCCCGGCATCCCGACAATCCGGTCCTGCACGGCAACCACTGCTTCTGCCTTTATTACGACCCGGACACGACGCCGGAGGCGATTCTGGCCGAGCATCGCCGCTGGAACGATCGTCACGCCCCTCCTGCTTCCCCGCCGCCGGAACCAGGGGACGAGTCGTCCGGTCGGCTGCGCATCGGCTATGTCTCAGGGGATCTGCGAGCCCACCCGGTGGCCTCCTTCCTGGAGCCGGTGCTGGCGGCTCGTGATCGCAACGCGGTACAGGTAACCTGTTACCACACCGGTCTCATCCAGGACGCGGTCACCGACCGCCTGCGCCAGGCCGCCGACGCCTGGGTGGACGCGGCGGCCCTGTCGCCTGCGGCCCTGGCCGGGCGGGTGCGGGCCGACGGCATCCAGGTCCTGGTCAACCTGGGAGGGTTCACGGCCCCGGCCGACCTTCTCGCCTTCGCCCTGCGGCCGGCCCCGGTGCAGGTGCTGGCCCTCGGCTGCTGCTTTTCCAGCGGTCTCGACGCCATGGACGCGGTGATCCTCGACCCGGTGCAGGCCCCGCCCGGCTGCGAGTCCCTGTTCACCGAGCGGGTGATCCGCATGCCCCACGGCTACGTGTGCTGGCAGCCGCCGGAGGGAGCGCCAGCGGTGTCGCCCCTGCCGATGGCGGCGGCAGCGGCGGGCGTCGTCACCTTCGGCTCCCTCAACAACCTGTCAAAGGTGAGCGGGCCGACGGTCGCCCTGTGGCGGCGGGTGCTGGACGCCGTGCCGGGGTCGCGGCTGCTGGTCAAGGCCGGAGCCCTGTCAGATCCGGCCACCCGGGCCCACACCGCCGCCCGGTTCGCCGACGGAGGGATCGGTCCCGAGCGGGTCACGTTTCTCGGCCTGACCGACCAGGCTGGCAACCTCGCCACCTACCACCACATCGACATCGCCCTCGATACCCAGCCATACTCGGGAGGCGTAACCACACTGGAGGCCCTGTGGATGGGGGTGCCGGTGGTAGCCATGCCGGGGCTGGCGTTCTTTGGCCGCCATGCCGCCAGCCACCTGACGGTTGTCGGCCTGGATGAGCTGGTGGCCGCCGATGCCGACGGCTTCGTCGCCGCCGCCGCCGCCCTGGCCGGCGACCGGCAGCGCCTCGCCGCCCTGCGGGCCGGTCTGCGGCAGCGAGTTGCGGCCTCGCCACTCTGCGATGGACTGGGCTACACTCAAGCCCTCGAAGCCCGGCTATGGGGGCTGTGGGACGAGTGGCGGCGGCAAGCCCGTCAGTGATCGGACTGGATCACTCGGCTCTTGCCCGATTCGGGTGGGTAGGCGTACACAGACGTGGTCACACCCCCTGGATATAGAAGCGGACAGATGCAGCACGGTCGCAGGATTTCCGTCATCGGCCTGGGTTATGTCGGGCTACCGGTCGCGGTGGCGTTCGGGCGCCAGGGCGCCCCGGTCATCGCCTTCGACATCGATCAGCGGCGCATCGAGCGGTTGCGCGGCGGAGTCGATTCCACCGGCGAGGTCGACGCCGCCACCCTGGCCGAGGCCGGGCTGCGCCTGACCTCCGACCCGGCCGACCTGCGCGACGCCGACTTTCACATCGTCACCGTGCCGACGCCCATCAACGACACCAACCGCCCCGATCTCGGCCACCTGGTGTCCGCCTGCCACAGCGTCGGTCCCAACCTGAAGCGCGGCGACATCGTCGTCTTCGAGTCGACGGTCTATCCCGGCGCCACCGAGGAGGCCTGCGTCCCGGCGCTGGAGGAGGCCTCCGGCCTGATCTGCGGCCCCGACTTCACCGTCGGCTACAGCCCGGAACGCATCAACCCCGGTGACCGCGAGCATCGCTTCGAATCGATCATGAAGGTGGTGGCCGGCCAGGATGCCGCCACCCTGGACGTGGTCGCGGCGGTCTATGGCAGCGTGGTGCGGGCCGGCATCCACCGCGCTCCCACCATCGCCACCGCCGAAGCGGCCAAGGTGGTGGAGAATACCCAGCGCGACCTCAACATCGCCCTGATGAACGAGCTGGCGCTGATCTGCCAGCGGCTTGGCATCGACACCCACGACGTGCTGGCCGCCGCCGGCACCAAGTGGAACTTCCTGCGCTTCACGCCGGGACTGGTGGGCGGACACTGCATCGGCGTCGACCCGTTCTACCTGACCCATCGCGCCGAGCAGGTGGGCTACCACCCCCAGGTGATCCTGGCCGGGCGGCGCATCAACGACACCATGGGCCAGTTCGTCGCACGGCGGGTGGTGCGCCAGCTCATGCGCGAGGGCACGGCCCGGCCGCGGGTCGCCGTGCTCGGGCTGACCTTCAAGGAGGATGTGCCCGACTTCCGCAACACCCGGGTGGTGGACATCGTGCGGGAACTGGAGAGCTTCGGCGTCCAGGTGCAGGTCGCCGACCCCCTGGCCGAGCCCGAGCGGGTGCATGAGGAGTACGGCCTGTCCCTGGTGCCGCTCGCGGATCTGACCCCGGCCGACGCGGTGGTGCTGGCCACGCCCCACCGGCCGTACCGGGCCGAGGGCTGGAGTCTCATCCGCCGCTGCCTGGTCAATGGCCGGGGCTTCGTCGCCGACGTCAAGGCGGTGCTGGACCGCGCCACCGTGCCCGAGGGCGTGATTCTCTGGCGGATGTAGCCCGTATTTCTCACCGGGACGCGGAATGATGGCGCAGAGATTTGATTTGCCTATGGTTTTTCCGACCGCCGCCAATACTGGATGTATTGGCAAGGGAGGAAAAATCATAGGCGGATCAAAGATCAAGCCAGCATCCGCCGGACCGGTGAGAAATACGGGTTAGGTCCATGGGGGTGCCCGAGGACCCCTGGCCTGGTCCGCAAAGGCCGCGACCGGCGGGGGACAGTTTCGGCACCTCGTCGCTGATGCTGTCGCTGTTCCTGCTGCTGCTGGTGTTCTTCGTCGTGCTGACGGCGATGTCGTCCCTTGACGGCATCCGGACGCGGGAGGTCAGCAACAGTCTGGCCGCCACCTTCGCCGAGCCGTCCCCCACCCAGCCCCCGACGACCGAGCCCCATCCCTCCGGCCCGCCTCCCCTGGTAACCGAGGTCAGGGACGCGATAGAGACGGCCATCCCGGCGGTCCGCATCCGGATGGTGCAGCCCGGGGACCTGATGGAGGCCCGGTTCGAAGCCGATGCCCTGTTCTTTCCCGATACCGCGACCCTGCGGCCGGCCCAGGGCCGGCTGCTGGACCGCCTGGTGGCGGCGCTGAGCCTGCCGCCGGAGGGCCAGCGCACCCTGATGGAGGCCGTGGTGGGCGTCGACGCCGTCCTGCCCACCACCGAGACCACCGAGGTGGCCCGCGTCGGCGCCCTGGCCCGCGAGATGTGGCGACGCGGCGCCCCCCCCGATACCGCCGTGTTCGGCCTGGAGCCGGGCGAGGCCCGCATGCTCCGCATGACCTTCCGCACCGTGGCCGACGACCGAGCCAGGACTAAAGCGTCAGAACCTAAAGCGCCAGAACCTATAGCGTCAGACGGGCCAGCCATATCCCCACCACCCCGCCGGCATTGATGAGGCAGGCGACGCCGAAAACGCCGAGGGCGCGGGCGATGTCGCGGGCCTCGGCCTCGCGACGGCCGGCGCCGATCCACTCGTCCAGCACCTCATAGCCCCGGTAGCGACGCGGTCCGGCCAGGGCGAGATCCAGCGCCCCGGCCATGGCCGCCTCGGGCCAGCCGGAGTTGGGGGAGCGGTGCCGGCGGGCGTCACGCACCATGGTGGCGACCGCCGCCAGCGGCCGCGCCGTCGGCACGAACACGGCGGCGAGGGCGAGGTACAGGCCGGAGAGGCGGGCGGGAATCAGGTTCATCAGGTCGTCGAGACGGGCGGCGGCGAAGCCGAAGGCCCGATAGCGCTCGCTGCGATGGCCGATCATGCTGTCGAGGGTGTTGACGGTCTTGTAGACCAGCAGCCCTGGCAGCCCGAACAGCACGTACCAGAACACCGGCGCCACCACGCCGTCGCTGAAGTTCTCGGCGCAACTTTCGATGGCGGCGCGGGCGACGCCGTGGCCGTCGAGCTGCTCGGTGTCGCGGCCGCAGATCATGGCGACCGCCTCGCGACCGCCCTCGAGGCCGTCACGATCGAGGCCCCGCGCCACGGCCCGGACGTGGTCATGGAGGCTGCGCTGGGCGATCATGGTGACGACCAGGAACAGCTCCACCACCCAGCCGAACGGGATCTCCTCGGTCCCAAGCCGCACGCCCCAGCCGATGGCGGCCGCCCCCGTCGTCAGCAGCGCCACCACCGCCAGCCCCCGCACCGCCCGATCCATGGCGCCGCGATGGGCGCGGTTGAGCTTCTCGTCGAGAAAGGCGATGGTCCTGCCGATGATCACCACCGGATGGGGGACGCGGCGGAACAAAAACGGCATCTCCCCGACCGCGGCATCGAGGACGAGCGCCGCCATCAGCAGCAGATAGGGATCGGCATGACCGCCACCATACCCGAAGGGAAGCATTCACATTCTCTCAGAGCCTGAAAATGTATTGGGACCCTTTACTCCCTCTCCCCCTCGAGGGGGAGAGG
>JAMOBE010000222.1:0-1737 GCA_039908285.1 Alphaproteobacteria bacterium | reverse complement strand
AGCCTGTCGAGGGCCGCCTCGTCACCGGTGGTGATGATCTCCACGGGGATGCGGTGGCTGTAGAACTCGGTGCGGGGGTTCAGGGTCACGTCGGGCGAGCCAGGGTCCCCATCCCGCATGATGATGAGCCCTGCCTCGGGGATTCGGACCGGCAAGGCTACGTTGCGAAGGATTTCCGCATCGGGAATCGATCCGAGCCGGGAAAAGACGGCGGAAAGTACCTGCTCGCGTCGTGTCGGCATGGTCAGCGCACTCCAGCCAGGGTGAAGGTGGCTCCATCGGCCCGTTCAGCATCTCGGCGTGACAGCGCGGTGACGGTCAGCACGTCGCCGGCCGCGCACGTCATGTTCGACCACGAGGCGAAGGAAGCGGTGATGCTCCGGCGGGCAAACGTGATGGAACCGAACCCGGTGCCGTTGCGCCGAAGATCAAGGACGACGGCTTTCCGGCTGGGCCGGTCCCGCACCCCGAACGACCCCGCCAGCCCGGCCGGGAAGGTGACCGGGCGAGCGAGGACGCAGCGAAACAGGAGCAATCCTCCGTGGTGATGGAGGCAGGTGCCCGCCAAGTCGAAAGGAATGGTCCCCGGCGCGTTGCCGACCACCACCACGGTACCATCGGATTTTTTGAGAAAGGCCACACCGTCGGCCGTGTTGACGGCAAGCTCGCCGAGGACGAGTTGGTGGGGGGCCGGCGCCACTCCGGGCACCGCCGCACGCTTCATCTTGATGACGTTGCCCATGACGCCGGCCCCCGTCCTCGGTTGGTTCGACTACGCGAAGACGCCACCGTCGAGTTCGACGTTGGCCACCAGGTTCTGGACGGAGACCTTCTTCGACGCCTCACCATCCGAGGTGTCGGTGATGGCGACGAAGTCATCCACCGCCGCACCCTCACCGAGATCGGTCAGCTCGGACAGATCGAGGCTGATGGTCGCCCCGTCCACCGTGATGCCGATGCCGCCACTGACGCCGGCGAGACCACCGAACTCGTCCCAGGATGTGCCGTTCCAGCGGAACCAGGCGTCGGAACCACGGTTCCAGACCAGGGCACCTTCGCCCTGGACCGACACGTCGTACTCGACGACGAAGGCGCTGCCGTCGTACTCGACGATGTCGTTGCTCTCGAGGCCGACAATGGTGCCGAAGTTGGCATGCAGGTCAGTGGCGTTGGTGACGATGTAGCGGGCCCCGGTGACCGGCGTGGCACCCGGATCCAGGGTGCCATCCACCTGCACGTCGAGGACATCCACCTGGAAGTCCAGGCCGGCGATCGCCTTCTCCACCGCGGTCTTGACGAAGGCCGTGGTGGCGAGCTGGGTGGTGTTGGTCCCGAGAGCCGCCGTCGGCGCCGTCGGCGTGCCGGTGAACTCGGGCGAGTCCAGCAGCGCATAGCTGGAGCCGCCAATCTCGAACACGTCTCCGGTGTCATCCTTGGCGAAGAGCTTGCGGCTGGCAAGATTGACGAGCGTTTCGCCATCGACCAGATCGGATGGAGCCGGGACGAAGGCGGGGTTGTAGGAACGCTTCAGGCGAATAATGTTGGCCATTTTGTTACCTCTTTAGTTGAGAGACTAGAGAACGCCCCCATCGATCGGCCCCGGCGTCGGGCCGGCGGACGGATCCCAGAGGGCGGGCGGACTGGCGGACAGGGTCCACACCAGCCGTTCGGGGTCGCGCAGCGGATCGCTGCTGACGACAAAGCGTGTGCCGCCGAGGACGATGTGATCGCCCCCCT
>JAMOBE010000098.1:0-13562 GCA_039908285.1 Alphaproteobacteria bacterium | reverse complement strand
GCGGCGGCACCGGCACCAACCCTCACCGCGGCGCGGAAGGACCAGTTGGCCGAGGACTGCCGGCGTCTGATCGACATGGCGAAGACCCGCAGCATGCGCGCGGTCGCCCTCGCCGACGAGATCCGCGAGGGCCTGAAGGGATATGGCTATGACCAGGACCTTGAGGTCCTCGAGTCGGCCCTGACCGTCCTCGACTTCAAGACCGCCCTCGCCACGGCCCAGACCCTGGCGGAAAGACTGGGGTAATAACGGCGAGCCGAAAGATCGACTCATATGATCATACACCGTGCTGGCTTTGAGAAAAAAGACGCAACACGGATGAACACGGATAAGAAGAGATAAACACGGATGCAGAGGTGTTTGACTTTACCTATGATAATGAACAGGCAGACAGGCTGTCTGTTGTAGTAGCATAATTATTTTATTAGTTCTCAATTGCAGACGGAGCAGCGTCATGGTGACCCTGCATCCGTGTTTATCCGTGGATATCCGTGTTCATCCGTGTTGCGCCTTTTTTCTCAAAGCCAGCACGGTGCAAGGCCACATGAATCGATCCATACCCTCGCCGCTATTACAGGGCGTACTTGACGTCGATGATTTCGTAGCCTTTGCCGCCCTTGGGCGTCGACACCTCCACCGAGTCACCGAGGTGCTTGCCGATCAGGGCCTTGCCGAGAGGCGAGTGGACCGAGATGCGGCCCTGCTTGATGTCGGCCTCGTGGGCGCCGACGATCTGGTAGGTGGCTTCCTCCTCCGAGTCCTCGTCGGCCAGCGTCACCGTGGCGCCAAAGCGCACCTGGTCCCCCGACAGCTTGGTGATGTCGATGACCTCGGCCCGGCTGATGATGTCCTCTAGCTCGACGATGCGTCCCTCGATGAAGCTCTGGCGTTCGCGGGCGGCGTGGTACTCGGCGTTTTCCGACAGGTCACCGTGCTCGCGCGCCTCGGCGATCGCCCGGATCACGTCCGGCCGGTCCACCAGCTTCAAGCGCCGCAGCTCATCTTCCAGAGTGACGAGCCCCATCGGCGTCATCGGGATCTTTTCCATTGTCGAAATCCCCATAGAGTCATCAAAAGCGCCCGGAATGGCACCTATCTCCCCCAAGATACCGCCGGAGGTCCCGATCAGGAGAGGGGACTAAAATACGATTGCAGAGGCGCAACTTCAAGTGTGCCGCACTTCAAGGCTTCGATTCCCTCAACTGCCGCGAGCGCTCCCGTCATGGTCGTGTAATGTGGAACATTTCTCGTCAGTGCCGTCCGGCGAATGGAAAAGCTGTCACCGAGGGACTGGTCGCCATCGGTCGTGTTGACGACCAACTGTATACCGTTCGACAGCATTGCGTCGACACAGTGCGGCCGGCCCTCCAGCACCTTGTTCATCACGGTCACCTCCAGGCCATGCTCCGTCAGATGGCGAGCGGTACCGCGGGTGGCGGTGATCCTGAAGCCGGCGGCGGTCAGCCGGCGGGCGATCTCGATCACCGCCGGCTTGTCGTGTTCCTTGACCGACAGGAAGGCGGTGCCACCGGTGGGCAACTGGACGCCGCTGCCGAGCTGAGACTTGGCGAAGGCGCGGCGGAAGTCGGTGTCGATGCCCATGACCTCGCCGGTGGACTTCATCTCCGGCCCGAGGATGATGTCGACTCCGGGGAAGCGGGCGAAGGGGAACACCGCCTCCTTGACCGCCACGTGCCGCAGCGTCAATGGCTTCAGCCCGAACGAGGCCAGGGGCTCGCCAGCCATCACCCGGGCGGCGATTTTGGCCACCGGCACCCCCGTCGCCTTGGCGACGAATGGCACCGTCCGGCTGGCCCGGGGATTGACCTCGAGCACGTAGAGCCGGTCGTCCTTGATGGCGAACTGCACGTTCATCAGGCCGACGACGTTGAGGGCCAGCGCCAGAATCCGGGTCTGGCGCTCGATCTCGGCGATCATCGCCGGGGCCAGGGTGTGGGGCGGCAGCGAGCAGGCCGAGTCGCCCGAGTGGATGCCGGCCTCCTCGATGTGCTGCATGATGCCGGCCACATAGACGTCGCGGCCGTCGGACAGGGCGTCCACGTCCACCTCGACGGCATTCTGCAGATAGCTGTCGATCAGCACCGGCTGGTCGCCGCTGACCTTGACCGCCTGGCGAATGTAGTCGTTGAGGGCATCGACGCCGTAGACGATGCGCATGGCCCGGCCGCCCAGCACGTAGGAGGGCCGGATCACCACCGGATAGCCAATCCTCTCGGCGACCGCCCGTGCCTCCTCGGCGGAGCGGGCCAGGCCGTTGGCCGGCTGCAGCAGGCCGAGCTGGCGCAGCAGCACCTGGAAGCGCTCACGGTCCTCCGCCAGGTCGATGGCGTCGGGGGAGGTGCCGAGAATGGGGATACCGGCCTTCTCCAGGGCCGCGGCCAGCTTCAGCGGCGTCTGGCCGCCAAGCTGGACGATGACCCCGAGCAGCCGTCCCCGCCGCTGTTCCACCCGCACCAGCTCGATGACATCCTCGGCGGTCAGCGGCTCGAAGTACAGCCGGTCCGAGGTGTCGTAGTCGGTGGACACGGTCTCGGGGTTGCAGTTGACCATGATGGTCTCCCGCCCCGACTCCCGCAGGGAGAAGGCGGCGTGGACGCAGCAGTAGTCGAACTCGATGCCCTGACCGATGCGGTTCGGGCCGCCGCCCAGGATCACCACCTTGTCGCGGTCGCTGGGCTCGGACTCGCACTCGCCCCGACCGACTCCGTCGCCCTCGTAGCACGAGTACATATAGGGCGTGCGCGAGGGGAACTCGCCCGCACAGGTGTCGACGCGCTTGTACACCGGATGGACGTCGAAGACGTCGCGGCGGAAGGACACCTCGTGCGGCTTCTTGCCGGAGAGTTCGGCAAGGCGGGTGTCGGAAAAGCCGAGGCGTTTCATGCGCAGCATGCCGGGGGCGTCGATGGGCAGTCCGTGCCCGCGGATTTCCTGCTCGGCGGCGACGATGGCCTGGATCTGCTCGAGGAACCACGGGTCGTAACTACAGACGGCGTTGACCTCGGCCACGGAGAGACCGTGGCGAAAGGCCTGGGCGATCACCAGGATGCGGTCGGGCCGCGGCTGGGCCAGGGCGGCGATGATGGCGTCCCGCTGGTCGGAAGCGGCCACCCCGGGAATCTCCACCTCGTTGAAACCGGTGAGCCCGGTCTCCAGGCTGCGCAGGCCCTTCTGCAGGCTTTCGGCGAAGGTGCGGCCGATGGCCATGGCCTCGCCCACCGACTTCATGGAGGTGGTCAGCAGCGGTTCGGTATCGGGGAACTTCTCGAAGGTGAAGCGCGGCAGCTTGGTGACCACGTAGTCGATGGTGGGCTCGAACGAGGCCGGCGTCACCCCGGTGATATCGTTCGCCAGCTCATCCAGGGTATAGCCCACGGCGAGCTTGGCCGCCACCTTGGCGATGGGGAAGCCCGTGGCCTTGGAGGCCAGGGCGGAGGAGCGGGACACCCGCGGGTTCATCTCGATGACGACCATGCGCCCGGTCTTCGGGTCGATGGCGAACTGGACGTTGGAGCCCCCGGTGTCCACCCCGATCTCGCGCAGGCACGCGATCGAGGCGTTGCGCATGATCTGGTATTCCTTGTCGGTCAGGGTCAGCGCCGGGGCCACGGTGATGGAGTCGCCGGTATGGACGCCCATGGGGTCCACGTTCTCGATGGAGCAGACGATGATGCAGTTGTCGTTGCGGTCGCGCACCACCTCCATCTCGAATTCCTTCCAGCCGAGGACCGACTCCTCGACCAGCACCTCGTGCACCGGCGAGGCGGCGAGGCCGCCGGCGACGATCTGCTCGAACTCGGCGGTGTTATAGGCGATGCCGCCGCCGGTCCCGGCCAGGGTGAAGGACGGGCGGATGATCAGCGGCAGGCCGATGGCGGTCATCGCCGCGCGGGCCTCGTCCAGGGTCCGCACCAGGATGCTGCGGGGCGACTCGAGGCCGATCTTGTCCATGGCATCGCGGAACAGCAGACGATCCTCGGCCTTGGCGATGACCTCGCGTTTGGCGGCGATCATCTCGACGCCAAAGCGGGCCAGGGTGCC
Source organism: Alphaproteobacteria bacterium (assembly GCA_039908285.1). Taxonomy (GTDB): domain Bacteria; phylum Pseudomonadota; class Alphaproteobacteria; order Rhodospirillales; family Rhodospirillaceae; genus JAMOBE01. The sequence continues at coordinate 9,500 of JAMOBE010000098.1, read as the reverse complement.
GTTGTCGGCCAGCGCCATGGCGGTGTTGAGCGCCGTCTGTCCGCCCATGGTGGGCAGCAGGGCATCGGGACGCTCGCGCTCGATGACCTTGGCCACCATGTCCGGGGTGATGGGCTCGATGTAGGTGGCATCGGCCATGTCCGGGTCGGTCATGATGGTGGCGGGGTTGGAATTGACCAGGATGACCCGGTATCCCTCCTCCCGCAGGGCCTTGCAGGCCTGGGCGCCCGAGTAGTCGAACTCGCAGGCCTGGCCGATGACGATCGGGCCGGCGCCGATGATCAGGATGGACTTGATGTCTGTGCGTCTGGGCATGAACCGGGCTCCCGTTCCGTCGCCGGGGCGAATGGCGCGCGCTGACCGTGATTTATCCTGTCCGCCGTGACGACGCCACAGAAAGAATGCGGGTCGCCGGAGCCCGGGATTTTTCTGGCGACAGACAGGAGTCCACCGGGAGTCCACCCCGCAGGGAGTCCGCGCGGGCTAGCGCACGATGTCATCCAGGTCGACACCCAGTGCCTCGGCAATGCGCTTCAGCAAATCGGCTGGTCCGGTTTTCTTGCCGGTCTCGATCTCCGACAGATAGCCTTTGGGGATGCCGATCGTCTTGGCCAGGTCGGTCAATGTCTGGCCGCGGTGCTCACGGTAGACCCGAATCGGATTTTCGCCGGCCAGGACGCGATCCACGACGGAGGAGGGAAAAGTCTCCTCATCACGAGAGGCATGGTATGCGGCTGTGGCTGCCGCATCTTCCAACATATCGGCGAGTTCCTCGCGAGTCACGACGACCAGCGGGGTATCGCCGGCGGGGCGGCCGAGGATCGCGGTCACGGGCTCGCCGGCTTGGCCCGTGACGGCGTCGGCCATGCCCAATGCCGCGAGCGCAGCTTTGAGCGTGACGTCTTGCCAAGGCGTATGGATGGTCTCGGTCATCGGTATGCTCCTCCGCGCGGGGCGATTTCGAACACTTCCAGACGGTCGGCCTTCGTATCAACGATGAACGATACCCGCCAGTCGCCAACCCGCTGGCGGAACCCGCCAGGAATGCCGACCAACGGCTTGCGATTGTTGTCGTGGGCGAACGGAGTGGCGGCCGCACGATCAACGGCTTCCCGGATGTCCCGGGCCTTGGCCGTTTGCATTCGCAGGAGGACTTTCGTCGCCGATTTCGTGAACACAACCAGCATCATCGGCTCCCCTTCCATGTCCCCATGTTCGCAAAATGCGAACGGATAGTCAAGGAAAAGGGTTCTCGAAAAGAGAACAGTCTCGGAGGGAGCAAGTCTCCAGGATCGCCGCCAGTATCGTCGAGTTCGATTTCTCCAGCCTCAGAGCCTGAAAATGTTTCGACACAGGAAAGTGACCGCGGGGCTGCCGCCCCGAATTGTCCCCGTGTGTTGATACATTTTTACCCTCTCAGGGACCCTCTCCCCCCTTCCTTCGAGGGGAGAGAGGGCTGGCCTGACGTGCGCTACGCCGCCCGGACGCGGGAGATGAAGCCGTTGACCTCGCCGCGCAGGGTTTCCGCCTGGCGGGACAGTTCGCCAGCGGCGACCAGCACCTGATTGGCGGACTGGCCGGCTTCCTCGGCGGCCTGGGTGACGCCGGAGATGTTCCGCGACACATCCTGCGTTCCGGCCGCCGCCTGATCGACGTTGCGGGCGATTTCCTTGGTCGCGGCACCCTGTTCCTCCACCGCCGAGGCGATGGTGGAGGAGATTTCGCTGATTTCCGAGATGGTGCCGCCGATGGCCTGGATGGCGGCCACCGCCTCGCGGGTGGAGTTCTGCACCGCGCCGATCTGCTGGGAGATTTCCTCCGTCGCCTTGCCGGTCTGGTTGGCGAGGCTCTTGACCTCGTTGGCGACCACGGCAAAGCCCTTGCCGGCCTCGCCGGCCCGGGCCGCCTCGATGGTGGCGTTCAGGGCCAGAAGGTTGGTCTGGGCGGCGATGTCGTTGATGAGGTCCACCACCTCGCCGATGCGCCCGGCGGCGGTCGCCAGCCCCTGGACGATCTCGTTGGTGTGGCGGGCCTGATCGACGGCGCTGGCCGAGATCTTGGCCGCCGTCGCCACCTGACGGGAGATTTCGTTGATGGACGACGACAGCTCCTCGGCCGCGGCCGAAACCGTCTGCACGTTGGCCGACGCCTGTTCCGAGGCGGCGGCGACCGCCGTGGACTGGCGACTCGTCTCCTCGGAGATGGCCGACATGGACTCGGCAGTGGACTGCATTTCGGTGGCGGCGGAGGCGACGCCGTTGACCACGCCCTTGACGCTCGACTCGAAGTTGTCGGCAAGCTGGTTCATGGCCCTTCTCTTCTCGATCTCCGCCTGCTTCTTCTGTTCCTCGGCCTCGGCGGTCATGCGATCGACCTTGATGGCGTTCTCCTTGAACACCTGCACGGCCTTGGCCATGGCGCCGATCTCATCCTTGTTGTCGAGGGCCGGGACGGTCAGCGACTTGTCGCCGCCGGCGAGGCGGGTCATGGCGTCGGTCATGGCCTTCACCGGGTTGGTGACGCCGCTCGCGATCAGCCAGGCGAACAGCAGGCCGAGCACCGCGGCGCCGATGGACAGGCCGATGGTTTCCCGGCTGGTCGCCGCCATCTCCTCATCGGTGGAGGCCATGGTCTCCTCCATCCGCTTCATCTGCGACTCGAAGGTGGCGGCGGACAGCTTGGCAATCTCCTGGGCCTGAGCCGCCATGGTTTCCTTGACCAGTTTGTCGCGCTCCAGGGTGGCGCCGGACATTTCGAGGAAAGCCGCCTCGTATTTGGACACCATCGGCAGCACGGCCTCCAGACGTCCACGGTGTTTTTCGTCGTCCTCCGTCTTGATCATCTCGGCAAGGGTCTTCTTCGCCGTGCCGAACTGTTCCTTGACGGTATCGACCTGCTTCTGCTCCGGATCAGCAACAAAGCGACGGGCATTGAGGCGAGCCAGGCCAATCTGCTCCTGCACCTTGCCGGCCAGGGCACCGGACTGCCAATCCTTGGCCTCGATGGTCTCGTCGATGAGACTGGTCAGCGTCTTGCGTATGTCCGAGCCGGTCGGATCTATTACCTCGGCGAGAACCTTGTCGGACTTCTTGCGCAACTCCACCACCTTGGCGAAATTGACGATGTAGCCCTCGAAGATTTCCGCCATCTTCTTCAGATTGGCCCGGCGCTCGGCATTGGTGGTCCCCTCGGCGGCGTCCTTCAGATCCCTGCGGAGGGTGGTCTCCAACTCCTTGACCCGCGTGATCGCCTTTTCATCGGCGCTGGTGGCGAAAACCGCCACATTGCGCCGCAGGCCAACCACGTTGCGATCGATGGAACAGACCCGGATGGCGTTCTTCGACATCCGGGAAAACTCATCAAGGCCGCTCTCGGCGTTGGTCAGTCCATTGAGACCGAGCAGCGCGACTCCACCCAGCAACGCTAGTACAAGTAGAAAACCCGTATAAATTCGCGTTCCAACCTTGAAATTGCCCATTATGGCGTTCATCGTTTTCCCTCAGGCGCATGGTGTTGACGAAAGACGGCCCCCCTCAGGGCACGGCGTAACCATAACTCCCCGCATGGCAAGCTATGAGAATTGCCAGGGGGTTGCAATCAGCCCATGGTTATAGGGACCTTTCGGCATGCCGGGGCCGGGGCTGGTCTCCATTGGAACGTCTTTACTCTTTCAATCATGCTCTGTGCTGGTGCAGAAAAAACAGATAACACGGATGAACACGGATAAGAACGAATGAACACGGATGCTGCTGAGTTCGACATGAGCTTCAGGATGACTCTTAACAAAATCGTGATGTATTTTATAATTAATTATTACTCAATACGATTGAAGACGGAGCACTGTCATAACAATCCTGCATCCGTGTTCATTCGTTATTATCCGTGTTCATCCGTGTTATCTGTTTCTTTCTCAAAGTCAGCAAGATGTGAATCAGGCCCTCCCCCCCGACAAGAAGGGGGGGAGGGCCTGACCATGGACTTAAGTTCGGAAAGGGCGGTGCAGGCTGTCGGCGGCCGGCTGGTAGGCCACCGAGAACTCGGTCAGCGCGGCGATGGCCTCCCCGGGGTCGCGGTCCGCGGGCAGGACGAAGCTGTCGAAGCCGCAGCGCTTCATGAAGAACACCTGGTCCCGCAGCACCGCTCCGGTGGCCCGCAGTTCGCCCCGAAAACCGTGACGCTCGCGCAACAATCTCGCCTGGGAGAAGGCCCGGCCGTCGGCGAGGCTCGGGAACTCCAGGGCGACGAGACGCACGGCGTCGAGATCGGGGACGAGGACGGCCACCGGCTCGGCATTGCCGAGGCGTAGCCCGAGGGGCACGCCGAGACCCCGCAGACGCTCCCGCTCGGCCTGGAAACGCCGGAGCGAAAGGATCACCGGCCCGGGCGGCAGCGGCTCGGCATCGTCCACCGTCGTCCAGGGATCGTCGGCCAGGGCGCCATTCTTAATCAGCGGCATGGATGGTCTCCTTGAAGGGGGCCGGTCCCATCCGGCGCCAGGTATCGAGAAAGCGTTCGCCGTGCCGGCGGAGGCCGAGATAGACGACGACCACGGCTTCGACGGCGTCCACCACCTCATCGGCCGTCAGCGCCGGCCCGATGACCTCGCCGATGGAGCAGTCGTCGGCCGACGACCCACCGACGGTGATCTGGTAGGCCTCCTCGCCGCACTTGTCGACGCCGAGGATACCGATGTGACCAACGTGATGGTGGCCGCAGGCGTTGACGCACCCGGATATGTTGATCTGCAACTCCCCAAGATCGCGATCGGCATCGAACACCGCGAGCCGCTCGGATATCCGCTGGGCGATCGGGATCGACCGCGCATAGGCCAGGGCGCAATAGTCGAGGCCGGGGCAGGCGATGATGTCGGTCGCCCGGCCGACGTTGGGTGTGGCGAGCCCGAGCGCCTCGAGCCGCCGCCACAGGGCGGGAAGGTCTCCCTGCCGCACGTCGGGCAGCACCAGATTCTGGTGATGACTGACGCGGATCCGTCCCAGGCTGAAGGTGTCGGCAAGCTCGGCCACCCCGTCCATCTGGTCGGCGGTGAGGTCGCCCGGCGGCTGGCCGATGGGCTTCAGCGACAGGGTCACCAGCGCGTGCCCGGGCACCCGGTGAGGAGCGACGTTGGTGCCAACCCAGCGGGCGAAGGCCGGGTCGGTCAGCCTCGCCTCCGCGAAGCCCGGGTCGGACGCCGGCAGCACCTCGAGCGGCGGCGCGGCGAAGCGGGCACGGATGCGGGCCACCTCCGCCTCGGCTCCCGACAGGGCACCGTCGCGGGTGGCCGCCCATTCGGCCTCCACCAGCTCACGCAGGCGGTCGAGCCCCAGACTCTGGACCAGGATCTTGATCCGTGACTTGAACAGGTGGTCGCGCCGGCCCTCCAGGTTGTAGACCCGCAGGATCGCCTCCAGGTAACTCAGGATGTCGTTCTTCGGCAGGAATGATCTGATCACCTGGCCGATCATCGGGGTCCGGCCAAGGCCTCCTCCCACCCACACCTCGAAGCCCACCTCGCCGTTTTCGGCCCGCACCATGCGCAGGCCGACGTCATGGACCCTGACCGCCGCCCGGTCGCTGGGCGAGCCGGTGATGGCGATCTTGAACTTGCGCGGCAGGAACGAGAATTCCGGATGCAGAGACGACCACTGACGGACCAGCTCGCACCAGGGACGCGGGTCCTCGATCTCATCCGGAGCGATGCCGGCCAGATGGTCGGTGGTGATGTTGCGCACGCAACTGCCGCTGGTCTGGATCGCATGCATGTCGACGTCGGCCAGCAACTCCAGGATATCTGGAACGTCCTCGAGCCTTGGCCAGTTGTACTGGATGTTCTGGCGGGTGGTGAAGTGGGCGTAGCCCCGGTCATAGGTGCGGGCGATGTGGGCCAGCATCCGCATCTGCCGCGATGACAGCAGGCCATAGGGAATCTCGGCCCGCAGCATGTAGCCGAGGAGTTCCAGGTAGAGGCCGTTTCGGAGCCGCAACGGACGGAATTCGTCCTCGCTCAGCGCCCCATCCAGCCGCCGCTGCACCTGATCGCGGAACTGGGACACCCGCTCGCGGACCAATTGCCGGTCGTGGGTCTCATAGCTATACATGGCCATCCTGCCGCCTCCCCACACCAGGAATTGCGCCCCTGAGAGTCGCGCCAAGTCCCACCGTGGGGCCACCGGCGCGAATGCGCTCCCGCCGACTGAGTGGGCGGGGTGTTGAGCCTTCCACCGCCACCGGCACGGCGTAGGGTCCGACCACCACCCGGGCCGACACATCGGCGGCGGCCCGCGCGGCGAGCCGTTGCTGATGGTCGGGATCGTCGGTGGCCGTGGCGCCGCAGATGTCCTCCGTCCACTCGCCCGAGCCGGTCAGGTACACCACGACCCCATCCCGGAGCCGATTCGCCGTCACGACCCTCGGGCCGTCGCCCATCCTGCGTGCCATGGTCTTCTCCTCCCGTCGTTCGCACCTGCGGCCGGGACCATCCCGCCCACGTCCTTTCTCCAGACCGTATACGCCAAACCTTAACAAACTGTCAACGAAATGTGTGGTTCATGGTAATTCTACATTTCGATTGACATGCTGCACCGCGGTCGTACACCATAATATGCGTAATCGATCGTATTCAACACTGTGCTGCTGTTATATGAGGGAGACACGGACGATGACGGCGACATCCATCACCGAAACGGCGGAGCTGGTGACCCGCCTGCGGACGGCCCATGGTCACCTCGACGCCCCTGATCTGCTGCGGGAGATGATCCTCCACACCTTTCCCGGCCGCATCGCCTTGACCTCGTCATTCGGGGCAGAGGCGGCGGTTCTCCTCGATCTGGTGGCCGCGGTGAATCCGGCGACTCCGGTGGTCTTCCTCGATACCGGCGCGCTGTTCGGAGAGACAAGGCGCTACCGGGACCAGTTGGTAGAGCGGCTCGGATTGACCGACCTGCGCATCGTCACGCCCTCGGACGCCGCGGTGGCGGTGCTGGATCCCGACGGGACCCTGTGGCGCCGCGACCCCGACGCCTGTTGCCGCCTGCGCAAGGTCGCCCCCCTACGGCAGGCGATGGCGGGCTTCACCGCCTGGATCACCGGCCGCAAGCGCTTCCACGGCTTCGAGCGCTCCGCTCTCCAGGCCATCGAGGCCGATGGGTCGCGCATCAAGATCAACCCGCTGTGGGACTGGTCGGCCGAGCGGCTGGCCGCCCATGCCGAGGACCGTGGCCTGCCGGTCCATCCCCTGCTGGAGGATGGCTACCAGTCCATCGGCTGCCTGCCGTGCACCGAACGCGCCGCCCCGGACGAAGGGGCGCGAGCCGGCCGCTGGCGTGGCCAGGCCAAGACCGAATGCGGAATTCATTTCTCCGGACTCTGAAGGGAACCACCATGGACAACTATCACGAGACCGAACAGACGGACACCTTCGTTGGGCAGGATGACGACCGTCCTGTCAACACCACCGACCAGCCGAAGTCCACCAATCTGCATGCCGTGACTCATGCCGTCAGTCCCGCCGAGCGGACCCGCGCCAATGGTCACCGGGGCGGCATCCTGTGGCTGACGGGGCTGTCGGGAGCCGGCAAGAGCACCATCGCCCTGGCCCTCGAGCGGCAATTGTTCCTCAAGGGCAAGCAGACCTATGTGCTGGACGGAGACAATCTCCGCCACGGCATCAACGCCGACCTCGGGTTCTCGCCGGCCGACCGGGCCGAGAACATCCGTCGCGTCGGCGAGATCGCCGCCCTGTTCGCCGAGTCGGGCGCCATCGTCATCACCGCCTTCATCTCCCCCTATCGCGCCGACCGCGACAGAATCCGGGCTCGCCATGCCGCCCACTTCCACGAGGTCTACGTCGAGGCCGGGCTGGAGGAGTGCGAGCGGCGCGACCCCAAGGGGCTCTACAAGCTGGCCCGCGCCGGCAAGATCCCCGAGTTCACCGGCATCTCGGCGCCCTATGAGCTTCCCGAACGGCCGGAACTGACCGTCGCCACCGGTTCCCTCTCCATCGATGAGAGCGTAAACCGGCTGGCCCGCTATGCCGAGGAGACCTTCTTCGCCGATTTGGGTTGATCGAAGCCCCACCGGCGGTCCACCATGGCCGCCGGTGGGGTTCCGAGACTGGATGGTAAGAAGGGATAGGCCATGGCGACCACATATCGCGTCTCCGGCATGACCTGCGGCGGCTGCGCCCGCTCGGTGGAGATGGCCATCACGGCGGCGGCGCCGGGCGCCAAGGTGCGGGTCGATCTGTCGGCCGCCCGGGTCATCGTCGATGGCGTCGCCGACAGCGCCGTCGTCGAAAAAGCGGTGACCGATGCCGGTTTCACCTACGGCGGGGTGGCGTGACGGTGGCGGAGGGCGCTATCCTCTCCCTCCGCGAGGCCTTCGAAACCGCCATCGCGATGCACCATGACGGACGGCTGGACGTTGCCGCCGACCTGTGCCGTCTCGTCGTGGACCAGCAGCACGATCATGCCGGCGCGCTTCTGATGCTGGGCAATATCGCCGCCACCGCCGGCCGTGACGACGAGGCCCTTCCCCTGCTGAGCCGAGCCGCCGCCGCCGCTCCGCACGAGCCCGTCTTTCATCGGGTTCTCGGGGAGTGCCTGAACCGTCTCGGACGGTTCGACGACGCGACGGAGAGTTTTCGCCGCTACGTCGCCCTGATGCCCGATAATGCGGAGTCCCTCTTTCTCCTCGGCTGCGTCCTGTCCGAGCGAGGCCTCGTCACCGAGGCCGTCGATACCTTCCTTCAGGCACTGCACCTAGCGCCCGATGATGTGTTTATACTCATCAACCTTGGAATGTCCTTCTCCGAATCGGGAAACCTGGGGAATGCCGCCGCCTGCCTGGAACGCGCGATCGCCCTCGAGCCCGACAGGGCCGAGGCCTGGGGCAACCTGGCCAATATCAGGATTCTGCAGGGCCGCCTCGACGAGGCGGTGACGGCCGTGCAACGGGCCATTGCCCTCCGTCCCGACATCGCCGAGCTTTCCGCAAGTCTTGGCAACGCCCTCGGCACCATCGGGCGCTACGACGAGGCCTATGCCGCCTACCGCCGGGCGCTGGAGCTGCGCCCCAGCATGGACTTCGCCCACTCCAACCTGATCCTGCTCGCCGATTTCGATCCCGCCCACACGGTGGCGACCCAGCAGGCGGAGCGACGGGCCTGGTACCAGCGCGTCGCCGCCCGGCTGAAGGGACCCATTCCCCCCCACGCCAACGGTCCCAATCCAGACCGGCGGCTGCGCGTCGGCTACGTGACGGCGGATTTCCGCGCCCATTCGGCGGCGTTCGCCTTCGGGCCAGTGCTGCGTCATCACGATCGCGACCGGTTCGAGGTCGTCTGCTATTCCGGGGTCATGATCGAAGACGCCATGACCCAAAGATTCAAGGAGCAGGCCTCCCTGTGGCGCCACACCGTCGGCGTGTCGGACGAGGACATGGCCGAGCAGATTCGCCGGGACGGCATCGACATCCTGGTGGACCTGTCGGGCCATACCATC
>JAMOBE010000221.1:0-1756 GCA_039908285.1 Alphaproteobacteria bacterium | reverse complement strand
GCGCCTTCTTCAGCGATACCTTGCCGTCAAAATGGGAACGAATCAGGGACTTCGTCTCCGATACCTTCCATATCATAAACCGGGATGATTTCCGGGTTTTGACGTAGACAGGGTATAACGCATTATCGGATTCAAGGTAGGGGCATGACGCTGCTGGAAACGAGGTCCGATTCACGCCACCATCCGGACGGCGGCCTTTCCGTCGGCGCGACGGCCGTGCTGTTCGCGGTTTTCGGTGCCGGATACTTTCTGTCCTACCTGTTCCGGACCGTGAATGCGGTGCTGGCACCGGACCTGGTGCGGACGTTTGGCCTCGACGCCGGCGATCTTGGCGTGCTGACCGCGGTCTATTTCATCACCTTCGCGGCGGCACAGCTTCCGCTCGGCCTGCTGCTCGACCGCTTTGGGCCGCGGCGCGTCGAGGCGGCGCTGCTGCTGTTCGCCGCCGCCGGGGCGTGGATCTTCGCCGGCGCCGAGACCCTCGGTGGTCTGATCATCGGCCGGGCCCTGATCGGCTTTGGCGTTTCCGCCTGCCTGATGGCGGCGCTGAAGGCCCTGGCCGAGGCGTTGCCGCGCCGGACGCTGCCGCTCGCCAACGGGGGCGTGCTTCTCGCGGGGGGACTGGGAGCGGTCGCCGCGGCGGCTCCGGTGCAGGCGGTACTAACGGTGACCGACTGGCGAGGACTGTTCCTGCCCCTGTCCGGCCTGGCCATCGTCATCGCCGTGGCCCTGATGGTCCTGGTCAGGGACGCGCCCCGGAGCGCCTCCCATCAGACGGACGGCGTCGGCGACCTTTTGCGCGGGCTGGGCCGCATCCTCTCCAGCCGCTGGTTCTGGCGGGTCACGCCGCTGACCATGCTGTCGCAGGGCACCTTCATGGCCGTCGCCGGACTGTGGATCGGGCCGTGGCTGCGGGACGTCTCCGGCCTGGAGCGGGCGGAGGCGACGCGCCACATCACCGCCTGCTCCGCCGCCATGGCCGCCGGGTTCATCCTGTTCGGCGCCCTGGCGGTGCGCCTCGACCACCGCGGTGTTCCACCGCTCGTGGTGGCGGGGGCCGGCATGTTCGGCTTCATGGTGGTGCAGGCGGCCCTGGTGCTCGACCTGCCGGTCGGCAGTCTCCCAACCTGGCTGTCGTTCGGCCTGCTGGGCAGCAGCGGCGTTCTCGGCTACGCCGTCCTGTCCCAGGGCTTTCCGAGCGGCCTTGCCGGCCGCACCAATACCGCCCTCAACCTGTTCATCTTCGTCGTCGCCTTTCTCGAGCAGTACGGCTTTGGCCTGATCATCCACCTGTGGCCTAACGGGACGGAGGCCTACGCGGCGCAGGGCTATCGGCTGGCCGAGGAAGGGGATCTGCCGCGCAGCATCGGGCGGTTGTCGGCCTTCCATGGCAACGTGGGGGTGATGCTGCGGGCCTACATCTATCTCCGCATGACCGGGCTGGAAGGCATGCGCCGGGTGTCGGCCCATGCCGCGCTCAATGCCAACTCCCTGATGGCCCGCCTGCGCGCCGCAGGTTTCCAGGTGGCCTATCCGGAACGACGGGCCACGCACGAGTTCATCGTCAGTTGGAAGAATCAGGCGCGGGAACGGGGCGTGACCGCGCTGGATGTGGCCAAGCGGCTGCTGGACCACGGTTTCTATGCGCCCACCATCTACTTCCCGCTGCTGGTGCCCGAGTGTCTGCTGATCGAGCCCACGGAAACCGAAACGCGCCAGGAACTGGACCGTTTCGTGGAGGCCCTGATCCGCATTC
>JAMOBE010000007.1:0-67032 GCA_039908285.1 Alphaproteobacteria bacterium | reverse complement strand
CTCGAGGGGGAGAGGGAGTTCTGGTTCCGAATACATTTTCAGGCTCTGAGTCTCCCCCTCCCTCCTCCGGCGAAGCCCCGGCCATGTCGCAGGCCGAGGTTCTGGCGGCACTCGGCGAGTCGCCGCCGGGCGTGGTGGCGTCCGGGGGAGAGCCGTTCGGGGCGCTGTCGCCCGACACCATGGCCGAGGCCCTGCGCGCATGGATGAATCCTGTCGCGGCGGAGCCGCAACCAAAAAGAATCGTATTACTGATCTCAAGAATCGTCGCCGCGAGCGAAAATTCTTGAGATCAGTAATACGGGGGGCGCTCCTTGACGGGTCACGACTCGACGCCAATGTCTCGCGGCATGGATGATGCCAGCACCTCCCTCATGGAGACTGAAATCAGCAGCATCAGCGCGATTTTGTCGCGCCTGGAGCCGCGGGTTGCCGAGATGCACGGTTTCATCACGGCGACCATGCCGCACCTCGTCACGAGGACCGAACTGGCCGAGGCCAGGGCGGACATCCGCAGCGAGGCCCTGGCCCTGCGGAGCGAATCGAAGAGCGATCTCGCCGGTCTGCGTTCCGAGATCAGGGACGAGATCACCGCCCTGCGTACCGAGCTGAAGGAGGATCTGCGCGCCATCAACGAACGCCTGCTCGCCATCGCCGACAGCAAACCGGCCTCGCGCGCGGGGCGGCCGACTCCGCGGGGCGTATGGTACCTTGCGGCCATCGTTACGGCGGCGCTGTTGGTCGCCTCGTTCGCCTATGTCGGCGAGGTCGTGCACGTCTGGCAGAGGGACCTGGTGTGCTCACCGGGAGCCAGATAGGGCAAACGGGTGAAAAGTGTTTCCAGCAGACTTAAGCCCTCCCCCTCGATGGGGGAGGGTTGGGTGGGGGTGATGGTGCCGCACGTAGGTGCATCGGTATGCGCCCAAGAATTCAGCTTTTGTGCGAACATACTGCTACATATGCGCGCCCCTCTGCCACCCCCACCCAAACCCTCCCCCATCGAGGGGGAGGGCTTAAGTTTGCGGGGTGCTGGTATGCGCACGGTAGCCCATTGAGGGGAAAGAAGGCGTTTGGAGGTGCCCTAGATCTTGCTGGCCACCTCGTAGACGCCCGGCAGCTTCCAGGTCTTGTTGAGGGCCACCGCCACCAGTCCGACCAGGGAATAGGCGGGAACGCCAAACGCGCTGACCTGGAACAGCAGCTTGCCGACACCGGGGAGGTAGACGACAAACAGCGCCAGCATCGCCCACACCCACAGGATAAGCCCCTGCTTGGCATGGAAGGCCACGAATTCATCGTCCTTGTTGACGATGAGTGGCACGAAGCAAAGAATTCCAAAGTAACTCAGAGCAGCCAGCAGCTTGGTGTTCAGGGCACTGCCGCTGGCGAAAATCCCGTTCGCCATGTCGATATCCTTCCTTCCGCTCGTGAGTCCTCAGGAAATCGCTTCCTGCAATTCTTCGTCAGTCTGGGTGACGACATCCCGACGCTTGCGGATGTAGCCATAGACCGCAGCCGCAGCGGCCAGACCGACCGCGCCGACGACCACCGGTCCCCAGACACCGAGTCCAAGGCCGAGACTGAGCCCCTTGCCGGTCCAGATGGTGCCCTTGCTGACCGCGATGGCTTTGGCGGTGCCCGACATGGCCGTCGCGGCGCCACCCCCGGCGGGAACGGCGCCGGCCGCGCCCTTGCCGGCCACGCCGACGGCCGCCGCACCCTTGCCGGCAGCCGCCTTGGCGGCGACGACCTCAATCTCCGCACCCGGCCCGGCGGCCTGCAGCGTCAGGACATTGCCGGCCACGGCGCCCTTGCCAGCCGCCACGCCCTTGGCTCCGGCCGCAGCGGCGCCCTTGCCGGCGGCCGCGCCCTTGGCTCCGGCGGCGGCGCCCTTGGCTCCGGCGGCGCCACCCTTGGCGGTCGCCGTCTTGGCCGCGGCAACCTCGTTCTCGATTTCGCCGGCGGTGGCTGCGGCTGCGACGGTCACGGTGCCAGCCTTGGCGGCCGCACCCTTGCCGGCGGCAGTGACCAACTCGACACCCTTCAGCTTGACGGATGCCGGTCCGACGATCCGCACTGTCTCACCACCGGCCAAGTCCACCATTACCTTGCCAGCGGCCACTGTCGATGCTGCAACCACCCCTTGATCTCCCCTGTCGCATCGCGTTGAGTGTGGCCTTGATACGTGACCCGACTGGATTCCGCAAGCGGAATGATCGCACCCGGCGGTCCACCAATGTCACACCCCCCCCCGTTTTCAACTATAAGTTGTCTTTTTGGGGGGTATATCAAAGCCTATGATTGCATTTTCCCTGCATCAGGATCGGCAAAGAATGTCGCTGGAGTGGGTGAATGTCCGACTCGGTCAGTCGTGATGATTCGTCGGCTCGGCATGGATGATGACTCGGTTGAGGGCAGGCGACTTACCGCGAATCAGGTGCTCGAAGCGCACCGTGGCGTCGTGGGCGACACGAATCGGCGTGTTCTCTTCGAACAGGCAGTGGAACGTCACGCAGATCCCTTCTGATCCCATCTGCGCATGGATGCGGTGCACCCCCACCACCGAGGGTACGGTCACCGCCAGATCGTGCACCAGGGTCTCGATCCTGGCGGCGGCCACCGGGTCCATCGGACTGCCCTCGACCGTGTGGACGGCCCGGGGCTCGATGTGGGTGGTGACGATGACATCGTTGCCGAGTTCGGCGCCGATGGCCCGTTCAAGCGCGGTGGCCTGATCGTGCGCCTCGTTGATGGTGAGGCGTTCGTCAACCTCAAGCTCCAGGTCCACGTGGCGCTGCGACCCGACGTCGCGGACGTCGATGTTGTGGACCGAGAGGCTGCGGGAGGCCGCCACCACCCGCACGGCGTCGGAAATCGATTCGCTGTCCAGGGCGACCGGCCGTGCGTGCACCAGGGGCTGGGCCTTGTCGACGCCGAAGCGGATCCTGTTGGCCACCTCCTGCTTGATGGCCTCGACCTGCCCGAGGGCCAGGGTGCGGCTGACGCGGATGGCCACCTCGATGAACACCATGTTGCCGGCGGGACGAGCCCGGACCCGGTCCACGCGCACGACTCCGGGCACCGAGCGGGCCACCTGCCCCGCCTGCTCCGCCACCCCTTCCGGGGCCGCGTCCACCAGCACCTCGATGGTGCGCTTGCCCATGTCGTACCCGGCGTGGAACACGAACAGGGCGACGCCCAGGGCGGCGATGGCATCGGCCTTCTGCCAGCCGATGGCGACGAAGCCAAGCCCGGCGAGCACCACCAGCGAACTCAGGATGTCGGTGCTGAAATGCAGGGCATCGGCCTCCAGCGCCTGGCTGCCGGTCTTCTCCGCCACCCGCTTCAACGCCTGGGAGCGCGACCAGTCGACGGCGATCGAGAACAGGATCACGGCGACGGCATACCAGGTGGTCTTCACCTCGACTCCGCCGTACATCAGTCGCTCGACCGCCTCCTTGATGATCCACAGGCTGGTGATGAACAGGAGGCCGGTCTCGATCAGGGCGGAGATGCTCTCGATCTTGCCGTGGCCATAGGGATGGTCCCGGTCGGCGGGCTTGTCACTGACCCGCACCGCGAAATAGGTGATCAGCGTCGCGCCGAAGTCGAGGGCCGAGTGGGCCGCCTCCGACAGCACGCCGAGGCTCCCCGTCGCCAGACCAACCACCAGCTTTGCGACCGTCAGCAGCAAGCTCGCGTACACCGAAGACAGCGCCACTTCCTGCTTGCCTTGCGCGTCCATTCAATAACTCTCCCGTCGGCGACAGTTGGGGCCGTTGATACGCGATCATCGCCCGGAAGGCAAATCGGATTCATGACCGACGGTCGCCTACCCTGGCGCGGGGGCTCCGGGGCGCCCGGGTTTCCGTGATCTGGGCGAGGTTCGTCTTGCCCACGCCTGGAGCGCTGCGATGAGACTCTGCTCCATCGCCGCGGCCGTGTCCTCGTGAAGTCCCTCCGGTCCTCCCGCGGGGGCGTGCGGCTGGGGATCGATCTTGTCAAGTGCGGCGAGCACGTCCCGCGTCGACATGGCCGGGGTGGCGCGCGGCTCCTCCGGTGGGGGAGGGGGAGGAGGTGGAGGGGGAGCCTTCTTGGCCTTCGGCGGCGCAGGTGGCGGAGGTGGCGGAGGCGGAGGCGGAGGCGGAGCCTTCCGTACTCCCTCTCCCCCTCGAGGGGGAGAGGGCTGGGGTGAGGGGGTGGGGCAAGCGGCACCATCCGGGGGCCTCGCTCCCACCTCACCCAACCCTCTCCCCCCTGAAGGGGGGGGAGAGGGCTTTTGATGGTCGTGATGCTGATTTATTTCCGTCGTCTCGGCCTTCGGCGGGGCGGGCCGAGGTGGTGGAGGAGGCGGTGGAGGCGGAGGCGGAGGCGGCGGAGGAGGAGGAGGCGGTGGGGCCGCCTTGGGTTTCGGTGGCGCGGGAATCGCCTTGGCCAGGCGAGCGAAGGTCTGCGTGTAGGGTGGTGCGGCCAGCCGGGCCGCCGTTCGCCGCCGCTCCGTCCCCGTCCACGGTGGGGAGCCATCGGGGCCGGCCCGGCGATCCGGGCCGACATAGGTTTCCACGATGACGAAGGGATGCACGTTGTGGATGATGGAGCTGATCGTCTCGGCCACGCTCTGGCGGGATTTGGGAGCGGCGAGGAACTCGTTCACGCCGACACCCTGGGCTTCCTGAACCCGCGCCGGAACGGCGGGACCGACGGCGACGATGGCGGCCAGGCGGCCGGGGCTCTTCTTGGCGCGGCGGACCTGCCGGGCAAACTGCACCACGTCCAGGTCGGGGAGACTCCAGCGGGAAAAAATCACGTCCGGGGGAGTCATCTCCATGCGGACGATGGCCTCGCGTGCGGTGGTGGCGTCTACGATCTCCTTGCCACCAAGCGCACGAATCACGCCACACAGCTCGCCGCGTCGCTTGTCGTCATGGTCAACGACCATGAACTTGACCGCAGCCAGCATCGCCCCTCTCATCCCAAACTCGACCGCCCCTCGTACCATAGCTGGAAATGGACGGACGTGCAGCAGATTTGCTTAGCCAATCCCGTGGAAGGACTTCCACAGTCTGTTCCGCCCGGCTATCATGCCCGGCGCGCGGCGGGCGGTCAGAGGTCCGGAGACAGAGGGAGTAAAGCGAGCCATGGCATATTCGCAGGACATCAGTAGAGACACCCCCGGTGCCTTCCTGTTCCTGATCGACCAGTCCATGTCGATGAACAAGCCCTTCGGAACCGACGAGGCCGGCCGGCCGCTGCGGCGCGCGTCGGTCGTGGCGGACGCGCTGAACAATACTTTGGAAGAGCTTGTCAACCGCTGCATGCGCGATGACGGCGTGCGCGATTATTTCGAGATCGGGATCATCGGCTATGGCAGGACCAACCGCCCCACCTTCTGCTGGGAGGGGGGGCTGGCCGGGCGCGGCATGGTGCCGATTTCCGAGGTGGCGGCGCACGCCCGGCAGGAGCAGATGGAGGTCGAGACCGTCATCCGCGATCAGGTGGTGAAGGAGACCATCACCATCTCCAGGTGGCTCAGTCCCGCCGCCTACGACAGCACGCCGATGAAGGCCGCGTTCCTCCTCGCGCGGACGACGCTGGAGGAGTGGATCTACAAGCACCCGGCCTCGTTTCCGCCGATCGTCATCAACATCACCGACGGCATGGCCAACGACGTCGACTCGGACGAGGAGCTGCTGAGCACGGCCAGGCGGCTGACCAGCCTGAAGACGAGCGACGGCAACGTGCTGCTGGTCAACTGCCACATTTCCGGGGAGAGCGACCAGGTCGTCGTCTTCCCGTGGAGCCCGATGCAACTGCCCCGGGACCGCTATGCCCGGCTGCTGTTCGAGATGTCGAGTGAGATGTCCGACCGCCATCGCGCCATCATCTGCGAGATTTTCGACCGCGACCTGAACACGACGCCGACCGTCCGCGGGGTGGCCTTCAACGCCGATGCCGTGGCGCTGATCAAGCTGCTCGACATCGGCACGCGGCAGGCCATCGCCTTCCCGATGGACCAGCGTGGCATGGCCATGGACGGGGCTTCCAGCGCGCCACCATGGCGGGGAGACTGACGCCGGTCAGGACGCGCCATGGCCTTTCCCATCATCAACGACTACAAGACGGCCTTTCGCAATGCGGCGGGCCGATTCGCCACCCTCGGCCTGACGCCGGTGCTCAACGCCAGCGGGGCGCCCCTGTTCATGGCCGGCAACTTCGCCGCCGTGTTCAAGGCCAGCCTCAGCGCCGACGCGGGTGGTGAGGAGAGTGGCGACCACGCCACCGTGGCGGTCAAGTGCTTCATCCGCGATCTGCCCGACCTGGAAAAACGTCACCAGGCCATCAGCGATTTCGCCGCGCGGACAAATCCCCACAGCTTCATCGAGGTCCGGTTTCTTTCCCGCGAACTCTATGTGAAGTCCACCATCGCCGGCAGTGGCGACTATCCGGTGGTGGTGATGCCCTGGATCAAGGGCCACACCATGGGCGAGGTGACCATCCTGCTTGCCGCCAGGAAGCACCAGAAGGGCCTGGCCGGCCTGACCCGCGCCTTCGCCAGGATGTGCCTCGAGCTTCTGTCCCTGGGGGTGGCCCACGGGGACCTGAAGCACGACAACGTGATGGTGACGCCCGCCGGGCACCTGAAGCTCATCGACTACGAGGCGATGTACGTCCCGGACCTGAAGGGCCTGCCGTCGATTCTGCTGGGGGGAGTCAACTATCAGCACCCGGGACGCGACGAGCGGCACTTCGGCCCGTCCCTGGACCATTTCTCGATGCTGGTGACCGTGCTGTCGCTCCGTGCGGTTACCCTGGAGCCGGAGCTGCTCCAGCGCTACAACACCGGCGAGAACATCATCTTCGTTCGCAACGACTTCATCGCTCCCCACCGCTCGGAACTGTTCGCTCAACTCGCCGAGAGCCCGGACTCCCTGGTCCGCGACTGGGCAAAGCGCCTCGCCACGGCCGCCACGTCGGCCCCCAACGCCGTTCCCGGTATCGAGCGGGTCCTGAAACAGGCGGAGAAGGCCACCGTGGACCTTGTAACCGGCGGCGGGACCGGTCGCCTGCTTTCCCTCCTGGACGTGGTCGGTGGCTGGATAAGGCGGTGATCACGCGCCCGGCCGCACGCAGCAGACGACGGTAAGGTCGTCGGACAGGGGCTGCGGCACGGTCTCGAGGAAGGGCGCCAGCAAGTAGCGGGCATTTACGGTGGTTCCGGGGGAGGCGGCTCTCATCCGGGTCTCCAGCAGATTGACCACGCCGGCGCGGCCGAGGGCCTTGCCCTGGACGCGTCCGCACTCGGCCAGGCAGTCGCTGTGCAGGAAGAGCAGGCTGCCGGCTGGGAAGGCCATCCGTCGCTCGACGTAGCGCGTCTTCCTGTCGATGCCGAGGGGCAGGCCGGCGCCGTTGCCGAACGTGACGGCCGCGGTGGCGGTGTCGACGACGATGGGATGGGGAGCACCCGCTCCGGCGTAGACGAACGACCCGGCGGCCAGGTCCACCAGTCCGAAAAGCATGGTGGCGTACTGGCCGGTGGGCAGCATGCCGGCCAGGCTGTAGTTCAGGGCCGACAGGCACTCCCCCGGATCCTTGATGACCCGGACGATCTCCCGCAGCAGGGTGTCGAGGCGAAAGGCGCTGAGGGCGGCCGTGACGCCATGCCCGGAAAAGTCCGCCACGTAGAGGGCGAATCGGTTGTTGTCGACGGCATGCCCGCCCCACAGGTCGCCGCCCAGTCGGGAGCACGTCTCCACATGGGCCGACAGGGCCACGCCATAGCGCTCGGCGATGGTGGTCTGTGCCTCCGTGTCCGGGAACAGGTCCGACTGCATGGAGCGGGCGATCTCCATTCCGTCGCACTCGATCTCCTTGTTCAGGCGGGCGATTTCCGCCTCCAGGGCTTCAATGCGACTCTGGGCCGCGTCCTCCGGGACCTCGGGCCCGTCGGGCGTCTGGATGACCGCCATCACCTCGTTGCCGCGGCCCCGGTAGGCGAGGCCGTCGAAGCTCACGGCGCGGGCCAGGGCGATGCCGCGCCCATGGGTGGCCAGCGCCCGCCGCGGGTCGAGCACCAGGTAGCTCTCCCAGTCGAAGCCATTTCCCTGGTCGCGGATGGTGATCTCGATGCGCCCGGGGCGCCGGCGGAAGTCGACGGTAACGACCTTTCCCCGGTTTTCCGGCAGGGCGAGGCGGGTGGTCACCACTTCGTCCCAGCGACCCTCGGCGATCAGGCGGTCTTTTTCCTGGTAGTCGATGGCGAGATTGCCGTGCTCGACGGCATTGGTCAAAAGCTCGGACAGGCCGACCAGCCGGGTCGCCGGACGCGGGCAGGCCTGGGCCAGGGTCACCGCCAGGGCGTTGGCCTCCTCGACGGTGCGGAAGCGGAAGGTCGCGGACGCCATCAGGCCGAGGGACGCCTCAAGGCGCCCAAGGTCGGCGTGGAGCCGGCGATAGCGCATGCCGTCCTCCACCGCCGCCGCCGCCAGGGTGATCAGCACCTCGCGGTCGATGGGCTTGGTCAGGTAGTAGTAGGCCCCGGCGCTGAGCCCCTCGGCGATCTCGCTCTGACTGTCGGCGGCGGTCTCCAGGATGACGGGGATGCCGCCGAGGCGCGGATCGGCCATGATGCGGGCCAGCACGTCCATGCCGTCCAGGCCCGGCATCCGCCGGTCCAGCAGGATCACGTCGAAGGAGGTCCCATCGCGCTCGAGGATGTCCCAGCCCTCGAGCCCGTCGGTCGCCGTGACCACGTGATACCCCGCCGCCTCCAGGCAGGCGGCGATGAAGCGGCGAACGGGCGTCTGGTCCTCGATGACCAGCGCCCGGGTCTGCCCCCTGTTCACCGGCCCCATGTCAGCTCAAGCCCCCTCACTCGCCGGTCATCAGCCTCTCGACAAGCTGGCGGACGGTCGGCACGAAGCCATTGGCATAGAACGGGTCCTCGCCAAAGCGATAGACGTTGTGGCCGGCGAACATCAGCTCGTTGTCCATGTCGCTGCCGTGGGCGATGTTCTGCAGCGTCTTCTGGATGCAGAAGGACCGGGGATCGGCGCGCCGGCCGGTGGTGCCGGCCTCGGTCTGCGACCAGCTGCTGAAGCCGCAGCCCGACAGGCAGCCCATGCAGTCGGCCTGATCCCTGGTGATCTCCGCCGCCTTGGCCGGTGTCACGAAAACCAGGGTATCGTCGGGAGTGCGCAGGGCATCGGAGAATCCGGCCTCCGCCCATGCCTCCGCGCGGGCCTTGTCGGCCGCGGCCACGTGGACGATGCGACCGCGGGGGCCAAGCGCCAGCGGGACGGGGAGGTCGGCGGAGGGCTCCTGGGAATAGGCGATCTGCCGCTCCGACCGCTCCACCAGTTCATCGATGAAGCCGTTCCTGACCGCCGACGAATAGAACCCGGTCGGGCTGAAGCGCTGGAGCAGCACGTCCCCCCGTTTCAGGGTGGGCAGGCGTTGTTTCCAGGCGTCGGGAATCGGGCTCTCGCGGGTCAGCAGCGGCCGGGTACCGAACTGGAAGGCGATGGGGCCAAGCTCGGGATTGTCGATCCAGTCCTCCCACTCGCGCAGGCACCACACCCCCCCGGCCATGAAGATGGGGGTGCGATCGAGGCCGGACTCGCGCATGGTCTGGCGCAGCTCCCGCACCCGGGGGAAGGGGTCCTGCGGCTCCCGCGGATCCTCGACGTTGGACAGGCCGTTGTGGCCGCCGGCCAGCCACGGGTCCTCGTAGACCACGCCGCCGAGCCAGTCGGGATGCCGGTGGTAGGAGCGCTTCCACAGGGCGCGGAACGCCCGTGCCGACGAGACGATCGGATAGTAGTGGACGCCGAAGCCGGCGCAGATCTCGGCCACCCGATAGGGCATGCCGGCCCCGCAGGTGACCCCATGCACCAGCCCCCTGGCGCCCTCCAGCACGCCGGCGAGCACCCGCTCGCTGCCGCCCATTTCCCACAGCACGTTCATGTGGATGCGGCCCTGGCCGCCGGCGGTCTCATGGGCGATTCGCGCCTGGGTGATGCCGCCGGCGATGCCATAGGCGACCAGCTCGTCGTGGCGTTCGCGGCGGGTGCGGCTGTGATAGACTTGGCGAATCAGGGCGCCCTCGGCATCGCGGGAATCGGCGTTGACGGCGGAGAACGTGCCGACTCCCCCGGCGGCGGCCCAACTGCCCGAGCTGAGGCCGTCGCTGGCGGCGACACCCTTCCCACCCTCGACCAGTGGCAGGACCTCGCGTCCGGATATGATGATCGGATTGATACTCTTCACCAGGTATCCCCCTTGCCACGGGCGTGTTCACTTGGGCGATGCAGGCGTACCGGCCAGCCCATGAGACATACGAGGACGTTTGTCCTTCCGGCTATTGTTTCAACATATTTCATGGCACCGCGTCCAGGATGACGTCGGGGGTATCGGTGATCACCGCGTCGACACCCCAGCCCCACAGGGTGCGGGCACGCTCCGGAGTGTTGACCGTCCAGGCCACCACCACCAATCCGGTCCTCCGGACTTCGGCGACGGCCACCGGGCTCAGGTGGCGTTCCTGACAGTGCAGGGTGCTGACACCAAGCGCCGCCGTGGCCTCGCGCCAGTCGTCGGGCAGGCGGTCCACGATCAGGCCGCGGGGCCAGGTGGGAGCGACCTCGCGGGCCGCGGCGAGGGCGACTCGCGAGAAACTCGAGACCAGGGGCGGCACGCGTCCACCGGGCCAGCGCTCGGCCGCGCTGGCCATGGCGACGTGGGCCGTGCGTTCCTCAAGGCCCGGACAGGGCTTCAGCTCGATGTTGGCCCGCAGTTCCACGGTGACCAGGAAATCGAGGGTCTCCTCCAGCGTCGGCAGCCGCTCGCCGGCGAATCGGGGCTCGAACCAGCCGCCGGCGTCGAGTCGCCGCAGGTCCTCCAGAGTGGTCTCGCGAACGCGGCCATGACCGTCGGTGGTGCGCTCCAGAGTCTCGTCGTGGATGATGACGGTCCGTCCGTCGGCGCTGAGCTTGACGTCGAACTCGACCATGGCGACGCCCAGAGCCGCCGCCGCCCGGAACGAGGCGATGGTGTTCTCCGGAGCCGTGGAGGCCGAGCCGCGATGGCCGATCACCCGCGGCAGGCACGGCCCGCGCAGGGTGCCGGCGTCGGCACTCTGGTCGCCTTCGGCCGACGTTGCAGAGGCGTCGCTGCCGGACGTGGACGGGGGGGGAGGCCACACGGTCGTCGTTCCGTCAGCCGAGTCCGATGACGTCGGGGTCAAGCAGGCGCTCGGCCGACCAGGGGGCGACGGGGGGAAGATCGTCCTCGCGCAGGTGTCCCCGGGCCGCGGCGCAATGCCGGGCCGCCGGATAGAGCCGCTCGACCAGGGCCGGCAGTTCCCGCCGGAGGGTCTGGCTGTTGTCGAGAAGATCGATCACGATGTCGCGGTCGCGGGTGACCGTGAGAGTCCAGTCGAGGTCGGCACCGGCTGCCGGCCGGCAGTGCCGGACTAGAAGCGCACAGAGAAGTCCTTCGAGATGAGAGGCGAGGGCCGCGCGGTCACGGGTCCTCATCCCCTCGAACTCGTCGGCGAGGTGGCGGGTATCGGGGTCGGCACCGGCGCCAGCGCCAGCGCGCAGGGCGCTCGCCTGCTCCGCGCACCACACGTCGATATCGGTATCGTAGAACGCCGACGTCGGCATGCCGCCAGTCCTCCCCCGTCCGCTCACAGCCAAATAACGTATTCGGAACCTCTACTCCCTCTCCCCCCGAAGAGGGGGGAGAGGGCTCTTGATCACGCAGTTCAGCCGCTCTTCTTCTGTTCGGAGGCCAGATCCTCGCCGGTCTGCTGGTCCACCTGCTTCATGGACAGCTTGACCTTGCCACGATCGTCGAAGCCCACCACCTTGACCTTCACCGAGTCGCCCATCTTGACCACGTCGGCCACCTTGCCGACCCGCTCGCGGGCCAGTTCGGAGATGTGGACGAGGCCGTCCCGGTTGCCGAGGAAGTTGACGAAGGCGCCGAAGTCCACCACCTTGACCACCTTGCCGGTGTAGATGACTCCCATTTCCGGCTCGGCGACGATGCCGCGAATCCAGTCGATGGCCGCGGCTCCCTTCTTCGGATCGGCGGAGGCCACCTTGACGGTGCCGTCCTCGGTGATGTCGATCTTGGCGCCGGTGGTCTCGCAGATTTCGCGGATGACCTTGCCGCCCTGACCGATGACGTCGCGGATCTTCTCCTTCGGAATATTCAGCACGGTGATCTTCGGCGCGGTCGGCTTGACGTCCTCGCGGGCGTCCGAGAGGGCCTTGCGCATTTCGCCGAGGATGTGCAGGCGGCCGTCACGGGCCTGGCGCAGGGCGATGTCCATGATCTCGCGGGTGATGGAGGTGATCTTGATGTCCATCTGCAGCGAGGTCACGCCGGCCTCGGTGCCGGCCACCTTGAAGTCCATGTCGCCGAGGTGATCCTCGTCGCCCAGGATGTCGGACAGCACGGCGAACTCGGCGCCCTCCTTGATCAGACCCATGGCGATGCCGGCGACGGGCCGGGGCATGGGCACGCCGGCGTCCATCAGCGCCAGCGACGCACCGCACACGGTGGCCATGGACGAGGAGCCGTTGGACTCGGTGATCTCCGACACCACGCGGACGGTGTAGGGGAAATCCTCCTTCTTCGGCAGCACCCGCTTCAGCGCCCGCCAGGCCAGCTTGCCATGACCCACCTCGCGGCGGCCCGGCGAACCAATGCGCCCGGTCTCGCCCACCGAGAATGGCGGGAAGTTGTAGTGGAGCATGAACGGCTCGCGGTATTCGCCCTGCAGCACGTCAACGATCTGCTCGTCCTGGCCGGTGCCGAGGGTGACCACCACCAGGGCCTGGGTCTCGCCGCGGGTGAACAGGGCGGAGCCATGGGCGCGCGGCAGCACGTGGACCTCGCTCTCGATGGTGCGGACGGTGCGGGTGTCGCGGCCGTCGATGCGCGAGCCGGTCTTCAGGATGTTGCCGCGGACCACGTCGCTTTCCAGGTGCTTGAACACGCCCGCGGCCACGGCCAGCTCGGCGTCGTTCCCGGCGAGAACGCTCATCGCCCGCGCCTTGACCTCGCCGACGCGCCGGTAGCGGTCCTGCTTGACGACGATGGTGTAGGCCTCGGCCAGCTCGGCGGGGATGCCGGCGTCCGACAGCTTCGCCTTGACGGTGGCCACCTCGGAGGGTTCCTCCGGCACGTGCCAGGGCTCCTTGGCGCACATCTCGGCCAGGCCGATGATGGCGTCGATCACCGCCTGGAACATGTCATGACCAAAGGTCACGGCGCCCAGCATCACCTCTTCGGACAGCTCCCGGGCCTCGGATTCGACCATCAGCACGCCGTCTTGGGTGCCGGCCACCACCAGGTCCAGTTCGGAGGTGGGCATCTCGTCGAGCCGGGGATTGAGGACGTACTCGCCCTTGATGTAGCCGACCCGCGCCGCGCCGATGGGACCGAGGAACGGCAGCCCGGCGATGGTGATGGCGGCCGAGGCGCCGATGATCGACACGATATCGGGGTCGTTCTCCATATCGTGGGACAGGACGGTGCAGATGACCTGGGTCTCGTTGCGGAAGCCCTTGGCGAACAGGGGGCGGATCGGTCGGTCGATCAGCCGCGAGGCCAGGGTCTCACGCTCGCTGGGCCGGCCCTCGCGCTTGAAGAAGTTGCCGGGGATCTTGCCGGCGGCGAAGGCCTTTTCCTGATAGTTGCAGGTCAGCGGAAAGAAATCATCGCTCCGCTCGATCGCCTTTTCGGCGACCACGGTCGCCAGCACGGCGGTTTCACCATAGGTCACCAGCACGGCGCCGTCCGCCTGCCGCGCGATCCTGCCGGTCTCCAGCACCAGCTTGCGTCCGCCCCACTCGATTTCCTTGCGGAACACTTTGAACATCGACATTACTTTGGATTCCCTTCCGTTGATGGACCGGCGCCGTATTGCGCTCGGGTCCCGGCGGCGGCCGCCGCGTCGTCAACAGGCCCGCACGGCCGCGGCGCCCATGCGCCACGGCCGCCGACCATCCACCCTGCCGCCCCGCGGTCCTCATCGCGGCGGAGCCGCAACCAAAAAGATTCGTATTGCTGCTCTCAGGAATCTTCGCTGCCCGCGAAGATTCCTGAGAGCAGCAATACGAGAGGCCGCTACTTGCGCAGTCCGAGACGTGCGATGAGGACCTCGTAGCGCGACACTTCCTTGCTCTTGACGTAGTCGAGCATGCGCCGACGCTGTCCCACCATGATGAGAAGCCCCCGCCGCGAATGGAAGTCCTTCTTATGGGTCTTCAGGTGCTCGGTCAGGTTCCTGATGCGCTCGCTCAGGATGGCGACCTGGACCTCGGGCGAGCCGGTGTCGCCAGGCTTGGTGGCGTATTCGGTAATGAGCGTCTGCTTGCGCTCCTGGGTAATCGACATCGGGTACTCCTCAGGGTCAGAGGGACAACACACGCACGGGGCGGATTTCGCCGCCTTCGATCCGTGCCAGCGCCACAACCCTTCCCTCCGCCATGGCACGGACGGTGTCTCCGGTGCCGATCGAGCCGAGAGGGCTGCGAGAGGCCACCCGCAAGAGCGAGACGGGCTGTCCGCTGGAAAGGTCGCGCGCTTCCGCCTCGGTCAGGGCCAACGCCGGGATGCCGTCCAGCGCGGTCGAGACCGGAAGCAGATACTCGGAAGCGGGCGCACTATGCCCGAGGGATTCGAGCTTTTCCAGCGAAATCGCCTGGGACTCCTGGAAGGCGCCGCACACCGTGCGCCGCAGGGCGGCGATATGCCCCACCGTGCCGAGCGCCAAGGCCAGGTCGCGCGCCAGAGAGCGCATGTAGGTGCCCTTGCCGCTGATCACCTCGAACTCGGCGTGGTCGGGATCGGGCATGTCCAGCAGGCGGAAGCTCTTGACGTTGATCTGCCGCGACTTCAACTCGACGGCGACGTCCTTGCGCGCCAGGTCATAGGCCCGCTGGCCGTCCACCTTGACCGCCGAGTAGCGGGGCGGCACCTGCTCGATGAGGCCGATGAAGCGGGGCAGGGCCGCGGCGATGTCGTCGGCCGTCGGGCGATGCTCGGAGGTGGCGATCACGGCGCCCTCGGCATCGTCGGTGTCACGCGCCTCGCCCCAGCGGATGCGGAAGCGATAGGTCTTGAGACCGTCCATCACGTACTGCACCGTCTTGGTGGCCTCGCCGAAGGCGATGGGCAGCACGCCGGTGGCCAGCGGGTCGAGGGTCCCGCCATGGCCGACCTTGGCGGCATTGGTGGCCCGCTTGACCCGGGTCACCACGTCGGTGGAAGTCAGTCCGGGCGGCTTGTCGATGGCCAGCCAGCCGTTGATGGGTCTGCCGCGTCGTGTCCGTGCCATGACGTCAAGGTCCTTAGCCATGCGTGAAAACAGGGCATGGAATAGAGCCAGAGGGGGGGCGGGGGGAAGGGCTAATCCAGCGCGGAGCGAAATCCGCCGGATCGTCAGTGCTTGAAGACCTTGATGGCGGCCAGAAACGCAACCCCGGCCGCGATCAACGCCCCGAGGCGGATGGTGATGCGCATCTCCAGCCGCTCCAGCCGGGCCTCCAGACGCAACTCCATCTCCCGCAGGTCGGCCGGAGTCAGCGGCGCGAGCACGGGGAAGCCGGAACGATCCATGAACTCAACAACACCCATCAATTCGGTCAAAATGCCGACCAACCAGATTTTTTGTAATGGAACCAGCGTGATCGATCCTTTCAGTCAACCAAATCTGAAAGCGGTTGTGCGGACCAACTTTTGATTTTTCCAAAAACCGCGAAAGCAGAACGGCAAGAGGCAGCGACCACAAGATAAACCTCAACTCCTTCTTGGTTATGTCCCGCATAACTGTAAAATATTCCAAAAGCAGAGCCTGGAATTCATCGTTCCTTGAATCCTGAGCTTGTTTAATAATTGCTGAAACGACGTCCCCGAAGGAGTGCTTATCCTTGCTCATCGTGTAGATGTGACGGAAGAAGGCCGTGGCGGTAAAGCCGCCAGTTGCCTGAATCGATCTGTTCAAAATCCATGAAAAGCTACGGTACTCTTTCGAGTGCTCGTCGATCAGGCCTCGCATGGCCAGCAATGCCAACCTATCACGAATCCCATAGAGCACGAAACGACGCTCATTCCTCAGTGTGGGCTGCAATATCTTGACGTTGACGTACATTGCGGCCCATATGCACATCAGAGTGATCACTGTATTGACGACGATCATGGCGACGCTATCGCTCATCATATTCAGTGCTCCACGTAGTCTTCGCCAAGAGCGGTATCGCTGGAATTGTGTTTCTTGAGAATCTTCAAACTTCCATCATCCAGACCATGGATCAACGTCTTTCGTAGCTCGACCTGACGATTCGTTTCCGCTTCATACAGTCTTTTTTGCCGTCGAAGTGCATAAATAAGATAGACAATCAGCAATACAAGTGGAACATTTGTATACCATCCAGCAGACAGAAAAACAAAAACAGGATAAAAAAATAGCGGAAGATCTTTTTCGTCCATACGCACAGCAAGAACAGCGGTCGTTATGAAAATTCCCGCTACAATCAAGCCAACTATATTTCCTGTTCTTGCAAGACCAAAGACTCCATCAACAAAAGACTTCGCGACATCGGGCCAGGCAGCGGCGCGATTTGCCGCTCGCGCGCTCCGCTTGGCGCCAACCGCTTCCGAAGCGGACTGCATCTTTGAATTACTGCCGCGCTTGGCTTTTGTACCTTTTTCAGCGTCACTATTTGGCTGTGAATTCTCTAACCCATAATGCATTGTCACCCTCTCCCCATCTGACACAGCGTGCGCCGAATCATCGGCGGATTGATCTTCGTGTGTCAAGAGCGTTTGTCGCGGCGTGTTCCCATCGCCACTCCAGGGCTTGACGCGCCGCCCCCTCCCGCCCCCTTATGGGCGCCTCACGAGCGACGGCGGCGAGGCTATGACCTACGATTCCCTGCGTGACTTCATGGAGCGGCTTGAGCAGTCCGGGCGGCTGGTCCGGGTGTCGGTTCCCGTGTCGCCCCACCTGGAGATGACCGAGATCCAGACCCGCCTGCTGGCGGAGAATGGGCCGGCGGTGCTGTTCGAGAACGTGCTGCGGCCCGATGGCTCGCGCCATGCCATGCCGGTGCTGGTCAACCTGTTCGGCACCGTCGAGCGGGTGGCGTGGGGCATGGGCCGCGAGCCCCACCAGTTGCGCGAGGTGGGGGAGACGCTGGCCTTCCTGAAGCAGCCCGAGCCGCCGGGCGGGCTGCGCGAGGCCATCGGCATGATGCCGCTGCTGAAAACCGTGATGGCGATGAAGCCGAAGACGGTGGGTTCGGCGCCGTGCCAGGAGGTGGTGATCCAGGGAGACGACATCGACCTCGGCCGCCTGCCGATCCAGGGCTGCTGGCCGGGCGAGCCGGCGCCGCTGATCACCTGGCCGCTGGTGGTGACGAGGGGCCCGGACCCGGAGGGGGAGCGGGCCGACAATTTCAACATCGGCGTCTACCGCATGCAGGTGACCGGGCGCGACACTACTCTGATGCGCTGGCTGCGCCATCGGGGCGGCGCCCTCCAGTTCCAGCGGTGGAAGCGGGAGCGCCGCGAGCCCTTTCCGGCGGCGGTGGTGATCGGCGCCGATCCGGCCACCATCCTGGCGGCGGTGACTCCGGTGCCCGAGACCCTGTCGGAGTACCAGTTCGCCGGCCTCCTGCGCGGCCGCCGGGGGGAGCTGGTGGACTGCCGGACGGTGCCGCTCAAGGTGCCGGCCGGGGCCGAGATCGTGCTGGAAGGCCACGTCGACCTGGAGGAATGCGGCGACGAGGGCCCCTATGGCGACCACACCGGCTATTACAATGCCGTGGAGCGCTTTCCGGTGTTTCGCGTCTCGGCCATCACCCGGCGGCGGGATGCCATCTACCTCTCCACCTTCACCGGCCGCCCGCCCGATGAGCCGAGCGTGCTCGGCCAGGCGCTGAACGAGGTGTTCATCCCCCTCCTCACCCAGCAGTTCCCGGAAATCGTCGATTTCTGGCTGCCGCCGGAGGGGTGCAGCTATCGCATCGCCGTGGTCAGCATGAAGAAGGCCTACCCCGGCCACGCCAAGCGGGTGATGCTGGGCGTGTGGTCGTTCCTGCGCCAGTTCATGTACACCAAGTTCGTCATCGTCGTGGACGACGACATCGACGCCCGCGACTGGAAGGACGTGATGTGGGCGGTGTCGACCCGCATGGACCCGGTCCGCGACATCACCATGGTCGAGCGGACCCCCATCGACTACCTGGACTTCGCCTCGCCCGAGTCGGGCCTGGGCGGCAAGGTGGGCCTCGATGCCACCACCAAGATGCCTCCCGAGACCCACCGCGACTGGGGCACCCGCATCCGCATGCGCGAGGACATCGTCGACCAGGTCACCACCCGCTGGGCCAGCTACGGCCTGCCGGGCAGCGGCCGGCCCATCTGGCGGAAACCGTAAGGGGCACGCAGGGAAATCGGGTGGAGTGAAAGCCGCTATCTTCACTCCCTCTCTCCCCCCTCACTCAACCCTCTCCCCCTGAAGGGGGGGAGAGGGCTTTTTTGTGGGCATCCCGGGAGCAGTAGCGGCTCAGCCCGATGGTTGATGTCCGCATGACGCCTTTCCATTGAGCGCACCGTAGCGTATACCCGTAAAAGAAGATCGACGTGCCGGGCGGGGGGCCTCTCTCTCCGCCTTTCGGCGATTATCTACCTTTTTTCCCGGACAGGCGACGAGGGAGACCCCCAGGTGCTTCGCTTGTTTCGACACTACATCCCGCTGCCGGCCCTGTACCTCGCCCTTGTGGAGGCGCTTGCCCTCTTCGGTCTTCTGAATCTCGTCACGGGTCTCCCAGGATCGGAGCCTTCCGCGGCGCTGACCTCATACGAAGCGGCGGCCCTGCCATCCCTGATGACCGTGGCCGCGTGTCTGACCATGTCGTCGCTCGGGCTCTACGACCGCAATGTCTTCCTCCACCTGCCGGCGGTGGTGACGCGGCTTCTGATCACCATTCCGCTGATCGCCGTCGTCTTCCTGGCGATCGCCTCGGCCTATGGCGCCCTCCGCGATACCGGCTGCCAGCCCTGTTACGGGCTGTCGATGATCGGGCTCGCGACCTATCTGCCCCTGGCGGTCGCGATCCGCGGACTCTTCATCAAGGTGGTCGATCTCGAGGCTTTCCGGCGGCGCATCCTGGTGGTGGGCTCGGGCGACCGGGCCGCCCGGATCGATCGGCTGGCGAAGGATGGCCTCCGCCGGGACTTCGTGGTGGTGGGATATGTGCGCTGCGGCGAGCCGGAAGTGGAGGCGGAGGCGGATTCGACACTGTCCCCGGTCCTTCCCGCCGATCTCCTGACCACGCGCAACCGCCTGGCCGAACTGGTGGCGCTGCGGCGCATCGACGAGATCGTCATCGCCACCCGCGAGCGCCGTGGCCTGCCGGTCCGCGAGCTGCTGGACTGCCGGATGCTGGGGGCGCGGGTCACCGACTACCACAGCTTCTGGGAGGTCGAGGCCGGAGAGGTGGTTCTCGAAGACCTGCCGCCGAGCTGGTTCATCTTCTCCGACGGTTTCCGCATGGACTGGGTGCGGCGGGCGGTGAAGCGGGCGCTGGATATCGTGGTCTCGGGGTCGTTCCTGGTGTTCACGTTGCCGATCACCATTCCGGCGGCGCTGGCGATCCGGCTCACCAGTTCCGGCCCGGTGCTGTTTCGCCAGGAGCGGGTGGGCCTTCGCGGCCGGACCTTCGACGTGCTGAAGTTCCGCACCATGCGGACGGACGCCGAGAAGAACGGCCCCCAGTACGCCCGGGTCGGCGACACCCGCGCCACCGCGGTGGGCCGCTTCCTGCGTCGCAGCCGCATCGACGAAATTCCCCAGGCGGTCAACGTTCTCAAGGGCGACATGAGCTTCATCGGCCCGCGGCCGGAGCGCCCGGTGTTCGTGGACATCCTGGCCGAGAGAATTCCCTATTACGCCGAGCGCCATCGTGTGAAGCCCGGCATCACCGGCTGGGCGCAGGTCAACTATCCCTATGGCGCCTCCGAGGAGGACGCCAGGCGCAAGCTGGCCTTCGACCTCTACTACCTGAAGAACGGGGGGCTTTTTCTCGACATCGTGATCCTCGTCCAGACGGTGCGGGTGATCCTCCTGCATGAGGGCTCGCGCTGAGAGGGGAGGGGGAGGGGGACTGGAACGAAGACGCGGCAACTCCATTGGCAAAGGCGGGTCAGACCGTGAGCGATGAAACGCTGAGGCTTCTTCTTGTCGAGGATGATCCGGATCTGCGGATGCAGTTGCGTCGGGCGCTGACCGGGTTCGATGTGCACGTGGCCGAGGACCGGGCGAGCGCCCTCGCCGTTGTCCACCGGGAGCGGCCGGCGGTGGTGGTGATGGATCTTGGTCTCGCTCCGGATCGCGGTGGCGCGGCCGAGGGTCTGGCGATCCTCGAGGCCATCCTCACCGCCCGGCCGCGCACCAGGGTCATCGTGGCGAGCGACGGCGGCGATCGCCACAATGCCCTGAAGGCCGTCGGGCTCGGGGCCTGCGACGTCCATGCGAAGCCGCCGGACGGGCTGGTGCTGCGGCTCATCGTCGAGCGGACCTGGCGTCATCACCTGCTGGAGGAGGAGGTGCGGCTGATGAACCAGCCGAGCCACGGCTCCTCCCTGAACGGCGTCATCGCCGCCAGTCCGGTGATGCAGAAGGTGTGCCGCACCATCGAGCGCATCGCCGCGTCCGGCGTCGGTTCAGGCTCCGGCTCCGGCGTCGGTTCCGGCGTCGGCGTGCTGATCACCGGCGAGAGCGGCACCGGCAAGGAGCTGCTGGCCCGCGCCGTGCACGACCTCAGTCCCCGGGCGGCGGCGCCGTTCGTCGCCATCAACTGTGCGGCGATCCCCGAGACCCTGCTGGAAAGCGAGTTGTTCGGTCACGAGAAGGGCTCCTTCACCGGCGCCGTCCGCCAGACCATTGGCCGGATCGAGCAGGCCGAGGGCGGGACGCTGTTTCTCGACGAGGTGGGCGATATGGCCCTGCCGCTCCAGGCCAAGCTTTTGCGCTTCCTCCAGGGCCGGACCATCGAACGCGTCGGGGGACGACGCTCGATCGAGGTGGACGTGCGGGTGGTGTCGGCCACCAACCGCGACCTCACGGCGATGATGCGCGGGGGGAGCTTTCGCGAGGACCTCTATTACCGCCTGAACGAGGTGGGCGTGCACATCCCCCCCTTGCGCGAGCGGCCGGGCGATGCGGTCCTCATCGCCAACCATCTGCTGAACAAGGTCAGGAACGGCGCGGACGGGTCGCTGAAGGGCTTCACCAGCGACGCCCTGGCCGCCATCGCCGCCCATCCCTGGCCCGGCAACGTCCGCGAACTGGAGAACCGGGTCAAGCGGGCCGCCGTCCTCGCCGAGGCCAAGCTGATCACCGCCGCCGACCTGGACCTCGCGTCCCCGCCCGGTTCGGCGCCGCTGCCGACCCTGCGGCAGGCGCGTGAGCAGGCCGAACTCGACGTGATCACCCGCGCCCTGGCGATGGCCGGCAACAACATCTCCGAGGCGGCCAGGCTGCTCGGGGTCAGCCGGCCGACCCTCTACGACGCCATGAAGACTCTCGACCTGAACTGGCGATCATAACCGACGGGAGTATGGGGCAGTGTCGAACACCTATCGTCGCATCACCTGGGCGGTCGCGGCGGCAGCCGTCGTCGCCGGTACCGCCGTCACCGTCGTCCTGGCCCTTGGCGTCCCCACCGCGCCGGACACGCCCGCCCAATCGTCGGGCCGACAGTTCGACGAGGCCATGGGAGTGCTGGCCAAGGGCGATCCCGCCGCGGCGGTCATCCGTCTCAAGAACGCCATCCGCACCGACGGGAACAATGCCGAAGCCCGGCTGGCGCTGGGACTCCTGTACCTCGGGAGCGGTGACGGCGCCTCGGCGGAAAAGGAATTCCGCGCCGCGCGACGGGCGGGTATGGACGCCGCGAGGCTGCTGCCGCCCCTGATGCAGGCCTGTGCCCGTCAGGAGCACTATCGCGACATCCTGGACGAACCGCTGCCGGAGACTCTCCCGGCCGAGGTCCGGGCGGTGGTCCTGGCCCTGCGGGGTCGCGCCTTCCTGGCCCTTGGGCGACCGGTCGAGGCCAGGGCGGAGGCGGCCGCCGCCATGACCGCCGACCCGCGGGCGCCCGATCCTCACCTGGTCGCCGCCCTGGTGGCGCAGACCAGGGGCGACGCCGCGACCGCCGAGCGCCATGTGGACAACGCCCTGGGGCTGGCGCCGACCAGCGTCGGCGCCCTGCTGGCCAAGGCCGATCTGCGTCGGGCGGCGGCGGACATCGACGGCGCCTTCCATCACTATGGCCGTGTCCTCGAGGTGGATTCGGACAATGCGGAGGCGCGCCTCCGCCGTGGTCTGCTTTACCTCCTCCGGGAGCAGCACCAGGAGGCGGCGGAGGATATCGCCGTCGCCCTTAAGGCGGCACCCGACCAGCCCATCGCCAACTACGCCCGCGCCCTGCTGCTGACGCGGGAGAAGAAATTCGCCCAGGCGATGGACGTGATCCAGCCCCACATCCCGGCGCTCGAGTCCTATCCGCCGGCGCTCCATCTGCTCGGGGTGCTGCACCTGGCCCAGGGGCGGATCGGCCCGGCCCAGGATCGGCTGCGGCAGTATGTGGCGGCGGCTCCGGACAGCATCGCCGGCCGCAAGCTGCTGGCCAGCGCCTATCTGCGGTCCAACGATGGCGATCGGGCTCTCGACCTGCTGGCCACTCTGGCCGGGGAGGCCCCGGACGACATGGACGTCGCCGCCATGCTGGGGGACCTGCACATGGCCCGCCACGACTACGCCCGGGCGGTGGCCTTCCATGAGCGGGTGGCGAAGCAGGCGCCCGACGATGACGACGCCCGCGTCCGGCTGGCCGTCGCCCGCCTCCAGGCCGGCGACGGCGCCGCGGCCATCAGGGACCTGGAGGCGGTGATCGCCCGCGACCCGACCAAAGAGCGGGCTGCCGTGCTGCTGGTGCTGACCCACGTCCGCGAGGGCCACCACGAGCGGGCGACCAAGGTGGTCGAGTCCCTGCGCCGCCGCCTTCCCGACGGCCCGCTGTTGGACAACCTCGCCGGCATGGCCGCCGCGGCGAAGGGCGACGACGCTGCCGCTCGCACGGCTTTCGAGACGGCGCTACGCAAACGCGCCGATTTCGTTCCGGCGGCGCTGAACCTGGCCGGCGTCGACGCCCGTCAGGGCCGCAACGCCGACGCCCGTCGGCGCTACGAGGCGGCGCTGAAGCTCGAGCCGGCCAACGTCGCGGTCATGCTGGCGCTGGCCGACCTCGAGTTCGCCGACGGCCGTGGCGACCGCGGTCTCGAGTGGCTCGAGCGGGCGGCGGCCCAGGGCGGCAAGGACATCCGCCCGCGACTGCGCCTCGTCGAGGCCCTGCTGGATCGCAAGCGCCCCGAGCGCGCCCTGCTGGTCGC
The DNA here is from genome assembly GCA_039908285.1 of Alphaproteobacteria bacterium. Classification (GTDB taxonomy): domain Bacteria; phylum Pseudomonadota; class Alphaproteobacteria; order Rhodospirillales; family Rhodospirillaceae; genus JAMOBE01. The sequence continues at coordinate 43,563 of JAMOBE010000007.1, read as the reverse complement.
CCGGGAACTGGCGGAGGCCGCGCCGCGCGACGCGTCCGCCCTTCAGGCGCTGGCGCGGGCTCAGACTGTGGGTGGCCAGCACGCCGCCGCCATCGCCTCGTACCGGGCGGCGCTGGCCGTGGATCCCCGCAGCGGCTCGGTGATCCGGCTCTACGATGCCCTGCGGGCCGCCGGTGACCACGGCGGCGCCCGGGCGCTGCTGGAGGAGTGGACGGCGCGCCGCCCCGGAGACAGCCTCCTCCGCTTTTCCCTGGCCGCCGACCTGATGACCGCCGGCGCCTACCCCCAGGCGATCGGCCATTACGAAGCGTTGCTGAAGGTTCATCCCGACAGCGTGGTGGTGCTCAACAATCTGGCCTGGCTGTACGGGCGGACGGGGGATCGACGCGCCCTGGACCTTGCCGGGAAGGCCCTCGTCCTCGCCCCGGACGCGGCGGACGTCGCCGACACGCTGGGCTGGCTGCTGGTCCGCTCCGGCGAGGCGAGACGGGCCATTCCCCTGCTGGAGCAGGCCCGCGCCAAGGCTCCCGATGACCCGGGGATCGCCTTTCACCTGGCGGAGGCCCTCGCCTTGGCGGGGGAGCGGGGCAGGGCGGTCGAGGTGCTGCGGCCGGCCATCGACGGCGGCCGGCCGTTCGTCGATCGGGACGAGGCGCTGAAACTCGACGAAACTTTGACGGCGGCCCGCTGATGCTGAACATCCTGACCTTCTCCACCCTCTTTCCCAACGCCGTCCAGCCGGTGCATGGCGTGTTCGTCGAGAACCGGCTGCGTCATCTGGTGGCCAGCGGCGAGGTGTCCGCCCGGGTGCTGGCGCCGGTGCCGTGGTTTCCCTTCCGGCACCGGCGTTTCGGCCGCTATGGGGTTCTGGCCGGCGTGCCCCACCACGAGCGGCGTCATGGGCTGGTGGTGGACCATCCCCGCTATCCGCTGGTGCCGCGGGTGGGGACGTCCCTGGCCCCGGCGCTTCTGTTCCTGGCCATGCGGCCGGTGGTGGCGGAGCTGATGCGCCAAGGGACCGACATCGACCTGATCGACGCCCACTATTTCTATCCCGACGGCGTGGCGGCGGTGATGCTGGGACGGGTGTTCTCCCGGCCGGTGGTGGTGACGGCGCGGGGCAGCGATCTCACCCTCCTTGCCGATCAGGCGGTACCGCGGCGCTTCATCCGCTGGGCGGCGGCCCGCGCCGATGGCCTGGTGACCGTCTGCCAGGCGCTGAAGCGGCGGCTGGTGGACCTCGGGATCCCTGAGCAGCGGGTGGTGACCCTGCGCAACGGGGTGGACCTGGACCTGTTCCGCCCGGGTGACCGGGCGGCGGCCCGGGAGCGGCTGGGACTGGCGGGGCCGACGCTGCTGTCGGTCGGACTGCTGATCGAGCGCAAGGGCCACGATCTGGTGATCGGGGCGCTACCCGAGCTGCCGGGGGTAACGCTGCTGATCGCCGGGGAGGGGCCGGAACGGTCCAGCCTGGAGCATCTCGCCGCCCGTCTCGGGGTGGCGGAGCGGGTCCGCTTCCTGGGCCAGGTGGCCCACGAGCGGCTGCCCGATCTCTACACCGCCGCCGACTGCCTGGTACTGGCGTCAAGCCGCGAGGGGTGGGCCAACGTGCTGCTGGAAGCCATGGCCTGCGGCACCCCGGTGGTGGCCTCGGACGTATGGGGGACGGCGGAGGTGGTGGCCAGCCCTGCCGCCGGTCTGCTGCTGGCCGAGCGGACGGCGCGGGAGGTGGCCCGGACCGTGACTCGCCTCCTCGCGTCGCCCCCCGAGCGCGCGGCGATTCGGGCCTATGCCGAGGGCTACGACTGGGGCGAGACCACCCGTGGCCAGCTTGAACTTTTCAATCGCATCGTCAATCGGCATCGGTGATACTCCGGACATACTGTTCTCGTCCGGTGACGGACCGTCGAGTCTTTGGGGGCGATTCGAGTGTCGAGCGACGCAATATACCACCGTTTGTTTTCCCACCCCGTCATGGTCGAGAGTCTGGTGCGCGGGTTCATCCCCGAGGCCATGGCCGTCGGTCTTGACTTCAGCCGCATGGAACGGGTCAACGCCAAGTTCCACGGTCGCCAAGACCGCCGTCGCGAAGGCGACGTGATCTGGCGTCTGCCGACCCATGGGGGAGAAGACATATACCTGTATCTGCTGATCGAGTTTCAATCGCAGAGCGATTGGTGGATGATTGTGCGGATCCTGGTCTATGTCGGCCTGCTGTGGCAGCAGATCGTCAACGAACAAAAGCTCAAAGTCGGCGACCGCCTGCCGCCGGTTCTGCCGATCGTGATCCATAACGGCGACGTCCGGTGGACCGCGCCGAATGCCCTTTCCGACCTGATCACCCTGCCGCCCGATTCGCCACTCTGGCATTGGCAGCCGTGGATCCGCTATTATCTCCTGGACGAGGGTGCCTTTCCTGGCGACGAGCTGGCTCGCCGGGAGGGTTTGGCGGCGCTGCTGTTCCGGCTGGAGACCAGTCATGAACCCGGGGATCTGCTGGCGGCGGTGGATGAGGTGGTCGCCTGGTTTCGGCAGCATCCCGACCACGACGCGCTCAGGCAGGTCTTCACCGAGGTGGTGCAGCAGGCGATGCGCGGACCGGGCGACCAGAACCTGACGGTCCCTCTTCCCGACGACATGCTGGAGGTCAGAGCCATGCTGGCGACAAAGGTTGAGAAATGGCAGCGGCAGTGGAAAGCCGAAGGCAGGGCCGAAGGCAGGGCCGAGATGCTCCTCCGCCAGCTTAGCCGGCGGTTTGGAGCGCTGTCCCCCGATGTTGAGGAGCGCGTCTGGGCGGCCGACGTCGCGCAGCTCGATGAATGGATGGATCGCCTGATGGATGCCCGTGAGTTGGCGGATGTGCTCGACGCGCCAACGACTCACTGAAGAAACGATCGACCCTTGGGGGAGGGACTGTCATGCCGGACTACAATGCGACGCTGATCGGGCGGATCGACATCACGCCGCAACTCGTCATTCTCCAGGTGAGACCGGATGAGTCGGTACCCGATTTCACTCCCGGACAGTACATGGTCCTTGGCCTGCTGCCCGAGGCGCCCCGTCTGCCCGAGGCGACACCCGTCGAAGACGCGCCGACCGCCACCAACGGAAAGATGATCCGGCGCGCCTACTCCATTTCCTCCGGCAGCCGTCAGCGCGATTTCCTGGAGTTCTATGTCTCGCTGGTCAGCAATGGTGAGTTGACGCCGCGCCTGTTCGCGATGAAGGCCGGCGACCGCCTGTTCGTCGGTCCACGCGCCAAGGGCATGTTCACCGTCAACGATCTGCCGCCGGACGCCAACCTTCTGATGGTCGCGACCGGCACTGGTCTCGCCCCCTATATCAGCATGCTGCGCACCAACGTCCTCGAGGGCAGGGGCCGGAAAGTCGCCGTCCTGCACGGGGCCAGCTACTCCTGGGATCTCGGCTATCGCGGCGAACTGGAGGGCTTGAGCCGGGTGCGAAACAATTTCGCCTACCTCCCCGTGGTCTCGCGCCCCGAGGTCGACCGCGACTGGCAGGGACGGACGGGGCGCCTGCCGTCATGGCTCGAAAACCCGGCACTGGCCGAGGGGTGCGGGTTCCCGCTGTCGCCCACGACGGCGCACGTCTTTCTTTGCGGCAATCCGGGCATGATCGAACAGGCCGAGGCCGTGCTGACGGCCCGCGGCTATGTGGTCGACGAACGCGGGACGGCGGGGACTCTTCATCGTGAAAAATACTGGTAGCAGGAGAGCACACGTATATGTCGAAAGCACTGCGATACCTGGCCGCTGCCCGGCCGGAAGCGGCGGCCAATCTGCTCGGGTTCTATAAAAACAGTGTCAAGGCCCTGGATGACAAGACCTACCACTTGATTCAGATCGTCACCAAGGTCGTGGTGGGGACCGAGCGGGGACTGCGGCAGTACGCCCCCAAGGCCCTCAAGGCTGGTGCCAGCAAGCAGGAAATCCTGGACGCCGTTCTAATGGCCTTTCCGGCGGCGGGACTGAACAAGGTGCTCGATGCCCTGACCGTGATGGCCGAACTGGACCTCCTGCCTGAGGTCCCCGACCAGCAGAAGGACGCGGCGGACGAAAGCAACGTCCTTGGTCCGGTGAGCGCGTTTCCGGAAAAGAAGATGGAGTGTGTCGTCCGCGCCAATGCCAGGCTGATCGTCTTCCGCACCGGTCCGGAGTCGGTCCGGGTCTACCAGAGCCGCTGCCCGCACGCCAAGGCCGACCTGTGCAAGGGCGTCAACCACGGCACGGCCATCGAGTGTCGGGTCCACAACTGGGTTTTCGACCTGGAGAGTGGCCGCTATTCAGGGCCGGACGATGTGGAGAATCCCGGCCTGAGTCAGGTGGCGGCGGAGATCCGGGATGGGGTGGTGGTCCTGATGGAGTGAAGACGAGGGGCCTCGCCCCCAGCCCTTCCTTTTTCAGACCTCTCAGAGACTGAAAATGTTTCGGCACAGGAGTGTGATCGCGGGGCTGCCGCCCCGACCCCGCCCGGGGCTATGCCCCGGACCCCCTTTGATTTCATTAATAATAATGAAGGGGGTTTGGGGCATAGCCCCAAACGGGGTCCGGGGCGGTAGCCCCGCATCGCTCCCAAATCGATACATTTTCAGCATCTCAGTCCGCCAGCGCCTCGACCAGGAAGCGAAGTCCCAGGTTGGCGCCGGTCTCGTCGATGCCGTGGGGCAGATCGGGCCGGATGTGGGCGGTGACTGTGACGCCGGCGCCGCGCAGGGCCGTCTCGGCGACTCCGGTGGCCTCGACCGGAATCACGTCATCCATCTCGCCGTGGACCAGCAGCACCGGAGGCCGCGAGACGATCTCGTCGCCAAGCTGGTGGGCACCCAGCAGGGCTCCGGAGTACCCCACTACCGCCGCCACCGGCAGCGGCCGCCGCAGCGCCACGTGCAGCGCCATCATCGTCCCCTGCGAGAACCCCATCAGGGCCATGCGTCCGGGCGGCAGGTCGTGCAGCGCCAGAAGATCGTCGAGGAACGAGTCGAGGATGGGCGCGGCGAGACGTGCTCCGGCCAGCATGTCCTGATGCACCTTGGTCATCTGGGTGGGATCGCGGCGGACGGTCTCGGGATCGTAGGCGTTCAGGCTGAACCACTGGCGGCCGGAGTCCCAGGCCTCGCAGACTTCGGGGGCGTGGGGGGAATAGAACGCCGCTCCAGGCAATGCGGGCGACAGCAGCCCGGCGAGTCCGATGAGATCATTGCCGTCGGCGCCATAGCCGTGCAGCATGACGACGATGTGCCGGGCCTTGCCGCCGGCGGCGGGGGGGTGGAAGGGACCAACGAGCTTCTGCGACATGGGAACATCTCCGGCTTGGGTACACGAGGCCCTTCACGGCACCGTTTCCGGAGGGTAGTCTGCCCTGGCATCGACGATCAACCGTAGACCTCCGGCGGGACCTCCGAAACATGGGCTTCAATTGTGGAATCGTGGGCCTGCCCAACGTGGGCAAGTCCACCCTGTTCAACGCTCTCACCGCCACGGCCGCGGCGCAGGCGGCCAACTATCCCTTCTGCACCATCGAGCCCAACGTGGGCCGGGTGTCCGTGCCGGACGAGCGGCTGGACGTCCTCACCCGCATCGGCAAGTCGGCGAAGGAGATCCCGACCCAGCTCGAGTTCGTGGACATCGCCGGCTTGGTGCGGGGCGCCAGCCGGGGGGAGGGGCTCGGCAACCAGTTCCTCGCCAACATCCGCGAGTGCGACGCCATCGTCGAGGTGCTGCGCTGTTTCGAGGACGACGACATCACCCACGTTGAGGGCTCCATCGACCCCATCCGCGATTCCGAGACCATCCTGACCGAGCTGATGCTGGCCGACCTCGACAGCCTGGAGCGGCGGGCGGCCGGAGTCGCCAAGAAGGCCAAGGGCGGCGACAAGGAGTCAAAGGCCCAGAGCGCGGTGATGGAACCGATCCTCGAGGCCCTGCGCAACGGCCGTCCGGCCCGCTCGGTGACCTTCAACGATCCCGAGGACCGCCGCATCGCCCGCCAGCTCTTCCTGCTGACCACCAAGCCCGTGCTGTACGTGTGCAACGTGGACGAGGCCTCGGCCGCCAGCGGCAACCGGCTGTCGCGCCTGGTGGCGGAGCGCGCCGCCGCCGAGGGCGCCGCGTCGGTGGTCATCTCCGCCGCCATCGAGGCCGAGGTGGCCATGCTCGCCGATCCGGCGGAAAAGCGCGAGTTCCTGGAAACCCTGGGCCTCGCCGAGGCGGGATTGGACCGGGTGATCCGGGCCGGGTACCAGCTATTGCACCTGATCACCTTCTTCACCGTCGGCCCCAAGGAAGCCCGAGCCTGGACGATCCCCGTCGGCGCCAAGGCCCCCGAAGCCGCCGGCGCCATTCATTCCGACTTCGAAAAGGGCTTCATCCGCGCCGAAACGATCGCCTACGCCGACTTCGTCGCCTGCGGCGGCGAACAGGCCGCCAAGGAAACCGGCAAGATGCGCTCGGAAGGGAAGGAGTACGTGGTGCAGGATGGGGACGTCATGCACTTTTTGTTCAATGTGTAGAACAAGAGTGGGTATAAGCGCTCAGTATGAAAAGCCTCTTGCAGGTTCCGTGCGCCATGCAGAACGCGGGCGATTATGATGCCGTCTGCTGCTGGACGTTGGAGACAGTCATCTTGCCGATTTTGCTTGGAGTACCCGCCTTATCTCGGCATGGGCCTCTTCTTCGTCCATCACATGTCCCGCTTCGATCGCGGCTATGCCTTCCTGGACTTTTGCTCGCATCTCCAGGAACTCCGAGGCATCCTCAACCGATAGTTTTTGAATATGGATGGCATAAACCGCCCCCGTCTCGCTCCCTTCGAGCGCGGCCGAGAGTTCTCGTGGTAGCCTGTCGCCTTGAATGGCCAATGTGGCGCTGTCACGCACGTCGGTAGCCTCCGCTGTGATCACGCCGACATTCTACACCATCGGACCCACCCACGCCACGACGGCGGATTGACGCTGACGAACGCTGATAGGGGCAATCGAGAGTGTTCGTCAGGAGACTTTAATCCGCCATCACTATAGGCCTCAACGTCATGTTCAGAGTCTGAGGGGTGCTACAAAGATATTGCATTCATGGGATGCATATGGTACGCCTGGAGGTATGACGCCCCGGAATTGGAGGGGCGTTGGATGTGCTCGGCCTCGTCAGTTAGGTCTGTGACTTGACGCCGGTCGGAGTGGAGCTGATGCGGCGGACGGCACCGCTGAGAGTTTCTTTTTGGGAGCATAAAGATGAAAGAAGAAAACAAAAAATTTTACGATAAACTAGTTGAGTTTGCCAGACATGCAAAGGTAGCTACTTATTCAGACGTCGCGCCAATAGTTAATCTTGACATGCGTTATCCCGATCATGTGCAACAAATAAGCGCGATTCTTTGCGATATTTCAGTCTCAGAACACAATAACGGTCGTCCTCTTCTGTCGGCTGTGATTGTGAGTTCGGTGAACGGCCAGCCGGGAGGACTTCCCGGCATGGGCTTTTTCACGATGGCGGAGGCTCTTGGGTTCGATGTCAGTGACCGGGTTGTATTTTTCGCGACCGAGCTTCGTCGGGTGCATGAGTATTGGCACGGCAAATAGCTAATAATCAGGAGGAAACGTCCAGTGTCCCTCTGGGTTGTGAGCGCCGGTCGGCGCAGGGAGTATTAGGATCTCGCCCTGGGGTGAGGCGTCGTCGTCATTGTGTCGGTACTGCGTGAACTGCAGGGCGTCATGCCCGGCTTCGGCGCCACCCACGGCTTGATCGTGTCGTGGGGCGGTTTCAAGGACTCGGTCATCCGCGAGGCCCGTCGGCTCTATTTCCAGATTCGCCTGTGGGACGCCGGCGACCCGGTGGACGCCTTGCAGGAGACCTACGAAAAGTTCCCGGCGAAAAGTTCCCGGCGAAAAGTTCCCGGCGAAAAGCTCCCGGCGAAAAGCTCCCGGCCGAATTCCAGGCCGAACTGCCGTTGAAACGGCTGTGGGTGTTGGTCAAGGAGGAGTAGTGCCGCCTTTCGGGTGACCTGACTCCTGGGCATTCCCGTAATCATCGTCATGCTGGTGACTCAATCTTTGAGACCGCGGTGAAGCAGGTCCGGGCGGGTCTATCTCGGTTTCATGTTTCCAGCACGGCCTCATCCGATCGCGCCCAAATTATGGGCACACATCCTCGGACTGAGCAGATATTAGGCGTCATCCGATCCAAAGCCCCGGAACGGCGGCTCCTGGACCGCGGAGTCCTGGCGATTCCGCTGTTTGCGGCAACTGGCACGCGGCTTGATTTGAGGATTGGGTCAACGACCCACGAGGGCACCGGCGCAATGCCGCCTCAGGTGCCGTTACAGGAGGCCCGCAAGATGGTTTCGGTAGATGGTGTAATCGCAAGACGTCCCCCGGCGCGGGGGTATCTGGACCTGACTGGTGCTCGGCGAGTGGCGGCGGGGGTGGGAGTTGCGCTGTTGGCGCCCGCGGCCCATGCGGCCGATGCTCCGGTTCCCACCCTCAGTGCAGGCGATACGGCGTGGATGCTCACCTCCACCGCCCTGGTGCTGATGATGACCATCCCGGGGCTGGCCCTGTTCTATGGCGGCATGGTGCGGCGCAAGAACGTGCTGGCCACCATGGCGCAGAGCTTCGCCATCTGCGCCCTGGTGACGGTTTTGTGGATGATCGGCGGCTACAGCCTGTCGTTCACCGAGGGCAATCCGTTCATCGGCGGGATCAGCCGCCTGATGCTGATGGGGATGGAAAAGGACGGCCTGAGCGCCATCGCCACCACCATCCCTGAGTCGGTGTTCATGATGTATCAGATGACCTTTGCCATCATCACGCCGGCGCTGATCACCGGCGCCTTCGCCGATCGCCTGAAGTTCTCGGCGCTGCTGCTGTTCTCGGCGCTGTGGCTGATGGCGGTCTACGTGCCGGTGGCCCACTGGGTGTGGGGACCGGGGGGCTTTCTTGGCGCGGCGGGGGTGCTGGACTTTGCCGGTGGCACCGTCGTCCACATCAACGCCGGAGTCGCCGGCCTGGTCGCCGCCTATGTCATTGGTCCGCGCAAGGGCTTTGGCACCGAGAACATGGCGCCGCACAACCTGACCCTCAGCGTCATCGGCGCCTCCCTGCTGTGGGTGGGCTGGTTCGGCTTCAATGCCGGGTCGGCGGCGGCGGCCAACGGGGCGGCCGGCATGGCCATGGCCGTGACCCAGATCGCCACCGCGGGAGCAGCCCTGTCCTGGATGCTCGTCGAGTGGATCGTTCGCGGCAAGCCGAGCGTGCTCGGCATCGTCTCCGGCGCCGTGGCCGGTCTGGTGGCCATCACCCCGGCGGCGGGATTCGTGACCCCCACCGGCGCGTTGATCATCGGCCTGATCGCCGGCGGCGCCTGCTTCTGGGGGGCCACCTGGCTCAAGGGGGCGCTCGGGTATGACGACTCGCTCGACGCCTTCGGCGTGCACGGAATCGGTGGCATCGTCGGCGCACTCCTGACCGGAGTCTTCGCGGTGCAGTCCATGGGCGGTGAAGGCAAGGCCGGGCTTCTCGACGGCAACGCCGCCCAGATCTGGCTCCAGGCCTATGGTGTCGGTGTCACCATCGTCTACTCGGCCATCGCCACCGCCATCCTTCTCAAGCTGGTGGACGCGATCACGGGCCTGCGGGTCGGCGCCGACGAGGAGCGGGAGGGACTGGACATCAGCCTGCACGGAGAGACCGTCCACAGCTGAAACGACCAAAGCCCATGAGTCCTGACCGGACGACAGGTCGGCAGCCTGTCGTCCGGGATGGCCGACCTCGCATAGGATCGCTCAGATCGCGCGCTACCCGGGTCGGTCATATCATGTGCTACGGACACAAATGGCAAAACGGCCTTGCGGTACGGGCTGTAGTCATGGTAGCAGATTACTGAGAGATAGTACGGAGACGGTGGGGATGCCCGGGGTGACGGTGGCAACGCGGGGAGGGGTGGGTTCACGGCTGCTTGCGGCCATGAGCTACCTGGGGATTCTGTGCCTCATCCCGCTGATGGTCAACCGGGACGATGAGTACGTGGCATTTCATGCCCGGCAGGGGCTGGTCCTGTGGATCTGGGCCGTCGTGGCGTTCGTGGCCGTCGCCGTCCCGGGTTTCGGCCCGGCGTTCTTCCGTATCAGTTCCATGGCCATTCCCGTCCTTGCCCTTGCCGGGCTGGTCTCGGTTCTGGCCAATCGGGCGTGGATGCTGCCGCTGGTCTATGGCCTGGCGAGAAGGCTCTGATGGTCCGGTGGTTCATTTCGTGTCGTTTCAGAGCCTCGTCCAAGGCACAATCGCAAGAGGGTGACCTCCTTCTTGACCTCATCGTGGAGAAAAAGTGATGCTTCCAGAAATGGTGATGGCGAAGGTGGAAGGCACCACCCAGGCTTCCCTGCTGTCCAGCCTGGCCGGCAAGTCGTACACCGTCGGACAGGTGACTGCGACCGGCAACGGACTCGGCACCTGGCTGTTTCTGAGCCCGGACGGTGGAGCCGGTGCGGCGAGCCAGGGGGCCGTGGCCCTGAAGCTTGAGGGCACCCGGCAGATGGCGCAGATGTCCGGCCTGGTGGGCAAGTCGGTGACGGTCGGCAAGGCGCCGACGGTCGTCGGTGGCATCGGCAAGTGGGTGGTGCTCTATCCCAACGCCGGCCTGGCGGCCAAAGGGGCCGCCGCCGTCGGGGCTGCCGGTCTCGGTGCGGCGGGCACCGCCGATTCGCAGATCCTCATGCTGAAGCTGAGCGGCAAGTACGCGGCCCAGACGCCCTTCCTCACCGGCAAGACGTTCACGGTCATCAAGACCACTTCGGCCGCGGGAGCGGGGACCGGCAAGTGGCTGTTCCTGCAGCCGGTGGGCGATGCCGCCGCCGCCGCCAAGGACATCGTCGTCCTCAAGGTCCACCATGGCGCCGCCCAGTTGCCGTGGCTGGTGGGCAAGACCTTCACCATCGGCCAGGCTCCGATGGTTGCCGGCGGCAATGCCGCCAAGTACCTGGTTCTCCACCCGGCGACGGGAGTGCTCGGCAAGAGCGCCGTCGGTGTCGTCGGTGCCGCCAAGGGCATGACCGCGGCGCGCGTCGTCGAGGGTGCGGCGGCGAAGGGTCTGGCTCCCACCATGAAGACGGTGGCGCTCCAGACGGTGGGCACCGGCACGACGGCGACGGGAACCGCCGCCGTGGCCGCCGGCAAGACCGTGGCCGCGGCCACCGCCGCCAATGCCGCCAAGGGAGCCGCCGCCGGCACGATCTGGACCGGCAAGGGCCTGAGCCTCGGTCTCGGCCTCGGTCTCGGCGCTGCCGGACCGCTGATCCTCGGCGCCGTCATCATCGCCACCGGATACGGGATCTATCAGTACCGCAAGAACTACGTCGCCCCGGCCGCAGCCGTGGACGATGATCTCAAGGAAGCGCTCGCGTAAGTAACACGGCACTCCATGACCAGCGCCGTGCCCTTCGGGGCCGCGCTGGTCGTTTGCATGATTTGGGCTGCCGCCCAAACCCGCTTGGGGCCTGGAGGCCCCAAACCCCCATTAGTAAACAAAAATGGGGTTTGGGGCATCGCCCCAAGCGGGTTTGGGCGGCAGCCCAAGTCTTTCTTCCGCACACTGGCGAATGGGCGCGCATGACCGACGATATCCAGATCTCCTCACCGCGACGGAAGGCGATCCGTGACCTCGTGGATCGCCATGCGCCCATGCGCAACGGCTTCATCGATCGCAACTGCAGCTTCCACGACAGCGACCATCGCTTCATGCGCTTCCTGGTACCCGAGGGCGGCCGGGTGCTGGAGGTGGGGTGCGGCACCGGCCGCCTGCTGGCGGCGCTTCGGCCATCGCGGGGGGTGGGCATCGACATCAGCGGGCGCATGATCGAGATCGCCCGCGCCGATCACCCTGGCCTCGAGTTCATCCACGGCGACGTCGAGGATCCGGCGACTCTGGCCGGACTGGACGGGCCGTTCGACACCATCGTCCTCTCCGACACCATCGGCTTCCTCGATGACTGCCAGACCACCCTCGCGGCCCTGAAACCGCTCATGGGGCCGGACACCCGCATCGTCATCGCCTACTACAACTATCTGTGGGGCGGTCTGCTGAAGCTCGCCGAGAGGCTGGGCCTGCGCATGCCGACGCCGGAATTGAACTGGCTGCGCACCCCCGACATCGAGAATCTGCTGTTCCTCACCGGCTTCGAGCCGATTCGCAGCGACTGGCGCCAGCTCATTCCCTATCGCCTGCTGGGTCTCGGCACGCTGATCAACCGGTTCATCGGCACGTTGCCGCTGGTGCGGCTGTTGTGCCTGCGCAACTACATCGTCGCCCGAGCGCCGGGACTGGAGCCGCCCCGGCCCCTGTCCACCACGGTCGTCGTCCCCTGCCGCAACGAACGCGGCAACGTCGAGCCCATCGCCCGCCGCATCCCCCGCTTCTGCGAGGACCTGGAGATCCTGTTCGTCGAGGGCCACAGCGCCGACGGCACCTTCGCCGAAATCGAGCGGGTCATCGCCGCCATGCCCGAGCGGGACATGAAGGCGCTACGCCAGGACGGCCGGGGCAAGGGCGACGCCGTGCGCAAGGGCTTCGACCAGGCTCGCGGCGACATCCTGATGATCCTCGACGCCGACATGACCGTGCCGCCCGAGGACCTGCCCAAGTTCTACGAGGCTATCGTCTCGGGCAAGGGCGAGTTCATCAATGGATCGCGCCTCGTCTATCCCATGGAGAAGGACGCCATGCGGTTCCTGAACCGCATCGCCAACCACGCCTTTTCCTATCTGTTCACCTGGCTCCTGAACCAGAGGCACACGGACACCCTGTGCGGCACCAAGGTGCTGCGCCGACACCATTACCGGACCATCGCCGACAATCGCCATTACTTCGGCGATTTCGACCCCTTCGGCGACTTCGACCTTCTGTTCGGAGCCGCCAAGGCCAACCTGAAGGTGATCGAAATCCCCGTCCGCTATCAGGCCCGCACCTTTGGCGAGACGCAGATCTCCCGGTTCCGCCACGGCCTGTTGCTGCTGCGCATGGCGCGGGTCGCCTACACCAAGCTCAAGGGTATCTGAGGCTTTTTTCTCAAGGCTTGTTCGGTGCTGGACCGCATGAGTCGAACTTCCCGCTCGACGACCTGAGGCACCTGAGGCGTATCAGTGCGGGAAGAATGCCTTCAGGATGAGGGAGGTTACGCCGGCCAGCAGGACCCCCATCATCCACTTCATGACCATCATCTCGGCCTTGAATGCTGACTCCAGGCGCTCGATATCGCGCTTGGTGGCCGACTCCAGACGTTCGATATCGCGCTTGGTGGCCAGCTCCAGGCGTTCGATATCGCGTTTGGTGGCCGACTCCAGGCGTTCGATATCGCGCTTGAATACCGACTCCAGGCGTTCGATATCTCGCTTGGTGGCCAGTTCCGCTTCTCCCGAGGCGTCCTTGAACGCTTCGGCGATGGCTTCGGCCTGCGGCTCCGAGATTCCGGCATCCCGCAGCCTGTGGACGAATTTCAGCGTGTCGAAGGCGAAGGCCGCCATGGTGTCCTCCCTGCCTCCAACTTGAGACTCCTGGCAGCCGGAGTCAACGGGCGTAGTCTTATGCCGTGCCCATCGGGTGAACGGCTCCCTGTTCCTGCTTCCCGCGCAGTTTCCCGATCAGGGTCTGGGCGACGGCGCATCCCGCCTTGAAGTTCAGGACCGTGAGAGCGGACTCGAGACCCTCTATTTCCGGCTCGAAGCCGCCACCCTGCAGGCGTTCCTTGATTTCGTCGGCAAGCCCGATCGCCTGCATGCTGCGTTTGGTCATCAACTCGACCAAGTGTACGCAATCCTTGACGAGCTGTTCCTTCTGTTCCGCACTGACGTTCCACGCCGGCGGCGGTGGTAGGGCGGCGGCGGCGATCGGGGTGGCGGCCGGGGTGGCGGCCGGGGCAGGGGGGGTCAGCCGACCGAGGGTCACGACGGCCTCGCCCAGGCGGCGCTCGAAGGCCTTGAAATGAGCGGCGTAACGCTCCTTGTCCCGTTTCATCAGCACCGTCTGGAACGCCTCCGCGGCCTTGAACAGGTCCGTGGCGCCCAGGTTGCCCGCCGATCCCTTCACGGCATGGACCAAGCTGAAGGCGGCGTCGATATCGTCGGCCTCCAGCGCCGCGAGAACGCGTGGGGCCAGGGATGCGTTGGCCTGGGCAAACGATACCAGCAGCCGGCGCAGCAATTGCTCGTTGCCGTTGATTCGCAGCAGGGCGGTCGGGATATCGAACCCCGGCATATCGCGCGGAACCCCATGGTCGGAGATCTGGGAAGCGACCGGGGTGACCGGGGCGACGGCTGGAGCGGCGGCCTTCGCCACCGGCGCGGCGGCCTGCTCCTCGTCCGCATTCTCGACCTCGACCTCGTTGTCGTCGTCGCGTGGTGTCATCCACTTTTTGAGTGTCGCCAGCGTCTGATCCACGTCGATCGGCTTTGGAATATGGTCGTTCATGCCGATCTCGAGGCACTTCTCTCGCTCCTCAACCATGGCGCTGGCGGTCATGGCGATGATCGGCAGGCCCGCCCGGGCCGGGTTGGCGCGAATCCGTCGCGTCGCCTCGTACCCATCCATGACCGGCATGTGAATGTCCATCAGCACCACGTCGAAGGGGCGGCTGGTGGACTCCAGGGCGGAGACGGCGGCGACGCCGTTCTCGGCGACACGCACGGTCGCGCCCTCGCCGGAGAGGATGGCATGGGCGATTTCCTGGTTGATCTCGTTGTCCTCAACCAGAAGAATATGACGCCCCTTCAGACGATTCTGCGGTCCGGCCTGCGGCTTTTGCTTTTCGCGGCGGCTTTTCCTGACATCGTGCCCCGTGGCCCTCAGGGTGGTGTCCAGCAGGACCGTGGGAAGGACCGGCTTGACCAGCAGGCCATCCAGGTCGATGTCTCTGGTTGCCTGGAGGGCGCTGTCCTGTTCCGAGGGCGTCACCGCGAGGATCAGGGCCGCCGTCCCAAACTCCGGACAGTCACGAAGGTACTGGATCAACTCGACGCCGTGCAGTCCCGGCATCTGCCAGTCCAGGAAGATCGCGTTGAAGGGCGAGGCGGCGATGGTCACTTCCACGAGGGCCGCCTTGCCGCTGCCCGCCGTCGTCACGACCATGCCATACCGGGTCAGCACCTCGCTCAGGGCCTCGCGGGCGGGGGCGAGGTCATCGACGACGAGGGCGCGCATGCCGGTCAGCCGGCAGACCGGCACCACGAACTCGCGCTCTTCGACGCCAAGTCCGAACTGGGCGGTGAAGGCGAACTCGCTGCCCTTGCCGAGTTCGCTGGTGACGCCAATGTGGCCCCCCATCTTTTCCACCAGTTGCCTGCTGATGGTGAGGCCAAGGCCGGTTCCCCCATACTTGCGCATGGTGGAACTGTCGGCCTGGGTAAAGGCCTGAAACAGCTTGGCCATCTGCTCGGGCGTCATGCCGATCCCGGTGTCGCGCACGGCAAAGCGCAGTTCGACCCTGTGGTCGGAGAGAGGCGTGAACCCGCCGACGGACACCAGAACCATCCCCTCGGAGGTGAACTTGACGGCATTGTTGACGAGATTGAGCAGGATCTGCCCGAGGCGGGATGGATCGCCGATCAGGTGCGCGGGGACATCGGGCGGCACGGTGATGACCAGCTCGATATTCTTCTTGCGGGTGACGCCGCTGACGATATCCGCCAGACGGTCCAGCACGTCGCTGAGCTGAAAATCGATCGCCTCGATTTCGATCTTTCCCGCCTCGATCTTGGAAAAGTCGAGAATGTCATTGATGACGCCGAGAAGAGAGCGGGAGGCATTGTCCGCCTTGTCCAGATAATCCCGCTGGCGGTCGTTCAGGTCCGTCTGCTGCAGCAGGTAGTGCATGCCCATGACCGCATTGATGGGCGTGCGGATCTCGTGGCTCATGTTGGCGAGGAACTCGGACTTGGCGCGGTTGGCCTGCAGCGCCTCCGTCTTTTCCCGCAGAACCGTGATGTCGGTCAGAATGGAGACGGTGCTGCCATCGAGGCTCTGGCGTTCGCGCAGAAGAAAGGATCGGCCATCCACATACTCGAGATCGAGGTGCGCATTCGGCTGGTCCCGACCATACATATAGCTGCGCACGTAGTCCTCCGCCGCGCCGGTCAGGCGGAGCTTGTCGGATCGTGCCAGTGCGAAAAGGATCTGGGAGAATGTCTGCCCCTTCGCCACCGTGTTGGCCGGGCAGCCGAATCGCTCGGCGAACGTGGCGTTGAACAGTTCGAGCTGGTCCTGGTGATCCCACAGGGCGACGCCATCGTCGATGATGTCGGCAACGTTCTGAAGGCGCTCGCCAGAGTGGTTGCGCTCGGTGACGTCGGTCCACTGCCCGATGATGAACCCGTCGGGCAGGACGTGCTCGATCACTTCCAGGCAGCGACCATCGCTGAGGAGTTCCACCGCCGGCCCGGAGCCGGCTCGGTGCAGGGCCAGGCGATTGGCGATCCAGCCCTCGGGGTCATCCACCACCACCGGACCGGCGAACTCACCCCGCGCCAGCAGTGACCGCATCAGGGTCTCGAACGGTTGCCCGAGCAGGTCGCCCAGACCGGAGAGTTCCCCGTACAGGTCACGAAGGTGCTGGTTGCAGTACACCATGATGTCGGAGGAATCGAACAGGGCCACCCCGGTGCCACTCCGATCGAGAGCGGCCACCAGCGCGCGCGTCAAGGGCGCGTCATCGGCGATAGGCGACGAGGAAGGTGTCTGCACGTCAACCAACCATGACCAAAGGAAAGCCCCACCAAAGCCCGGCAGCCGCGCTGAAGACACTTCCAGCCCAGCCCGGTCCCCTGGATCAGCCTACGACGGACCGGTCAATCGTTCAAGGTCCATGTGAAGTACGCAACTTTAACTAGCGCCAAACACACGCCTGAAGATAGTGTCGACGTGGCGGGTGTGGCGCGACAGATCGAACAGCAACTCCAGATCCTGGGCGCCGATGTGGTGGGCCACGTCGGTGTCGGCCTTGAGCAGGTCGAGGAAGCGGCCGCGTCCGTTCCACACCTTCATGGCGTTGCGCTGGACCGCCTGGTAGGCGTCCTCGCGGCTCATGCCGGCCTGGGTCAGGGCCAGCAGCACCTGTTGCGAGAAGATCAGCCCGCCGAGTTGATCCAGGTTCCGCTGGATGGCGTCGGGGTAGAGCACCAGCTTGTCCACCACCCCGGCCAGGCGGGACAGGGCGAAGTCGAGGGTCACCGTGGCGTCGGGGCCGATCATGCGCTCGACGGAGGAATGGGAGATGTCCCGCTCGTGCCACAGCACCACGTTTTCGAGCGCCGGTCCCACCATGCCGCGGACGACGCGGGCGAGGCCGGTCAGGTTCTCCGTCAGGATGGGGTTGCGCTTGTGGGGCATCGCCGACGAGCCCTTCTGGCCGGGGGAGAAGTACTCCTCGGCCTCGCGCACCTCGGTGCGCTGGAGGTGGCGGATCTCGGTGGCCAGTCGCTCGACCGAACTGGCGATGACGCCGAGGGTGGCGAAGAACATGGCGTGGCGGTCGCGGGGGATGACCTGGGTGGACACCGGCTCGGGCGTAAGGCCGAGTTTTTCCGCGACGTACTCCTCGACGAACGGGTCGACGTGGGCGAAGGTGCCCACGGCTCCGGAAATGGCGCAGGTGGCGATTTCCGTCCGTGCCGCCTTGAGCCGCTCGCGGTTGCGGGCGAACTCGGCGAAAAAGCTGGCGAACTTGAGGCCGAAGGTGGTCGGCTCGGCATGGATGCCATGGCTGCGGCCGATGCACACCGTCATCCGGTGCTCGAAGGCGCGGCGCTTCAGGGCCGCCAGAAGGGTGTCGATGTCGGCGAGCAGGATGTCCGCCGCCTGCTTCAACTGCACGGCAAAGCAGGTGTCGAGGACGTCCGAGGAGGTCATGCCCTGATGGACGAAGCGGGCCTCCGGTCCGACATGCTCGGCCAGGTTGGTGAGGAAGGCGATGACGTCGTGCCGGGTCTCGCGCTCGATCTCGTCGATGCGGGCCACCTCGAAGCGGCCGCGGTCCCAGACCGCCTTGGCGGCCTCGGCCGGAATGACGCCGAGCTTCGCCTGGGCATCACAGGCGTGGGCCTCGATCTCGAGCCAGATGCGGAACTTGTTCTCGGGCTCCCAGATGCCCGCCATGGCGGGGCGGCTGTAACGCGGAATCATCTCTTCTCTCTCGGTTGGTCCCTGCGGGGATACCGAGGTAGCAGCCTTGGGCGCCCAAGTCCAACGGAATGCCGGGGGAGGGAAAAGATAGAGAGGGAAGGGATCGCGAGGATCCCTTCCCTTCGGTCAGATGTCAGATGTCAGACGGCGGTTCAGACGGCGGTGTTGCGGTTGCGCCGGCGGCGGGCGACGCCCATTCCCAGCAGGCCGAGTCCGGCCATGGCCAGGGTGGCGGGTTCCGGCGCCGTGCCCTCGACCATCCGGCCCATGGCGAAGCCGCCACAGCCGCTGCTGCAGGTGGCGGTGAAGCCGATGATCGCCTGGTCCGCCCAGCCGAAGAACTTGGCGCCGGCGAAACCTTCCACGCTCTGGGTGAGCGAGGTGCCGTCCTTCAGCTTCAGCGTCATGAGGAAGGTGCTGAAGACGTTGGGCTCCATCTCGAAGCCAAAGGCCTTCTCTACTTTGGAGAACCTGCCGTCGACGCTGTTATCGTCCAGCGTATAGAGAACGGCCGGCGTCTCGCCGCCCGACCAGGTGGCCCATGAGGAGGGCACCTGCCGCCGCTCGACCGTGTCTCCGAATGACAGGGTCTTGCCCGACGGCAGGGCGATGGGCGTCCCTGCCGGCAGGATGGTGCCATCCGGAATGACGGAGAGATCGACGTCGGCGTAGCCACTCACCGAAGCCACCCATGCGGCGCGGTCGGCGAAGAATCCGGCCTGGCTTTCCTGGCTCCACAGCATGAGCCCGCAGAGGGCGACCGAGGTGGCGAGAAGTGTCTTTGTGCGGATAAACATCGTTGTTGCGCTCCCCTAAGGGTTGAGAACTGGCAGCGTCACGATTACGCACGAAACGTGCCATCGGAAAATTCATCACAATAGCAATGGGATCTGTTTTTCGCGCCAACCGTGTGGCAACCAGGCCGACGATCGGTGGACGTACTGCGGATTCCGGCATGCCCGAGCGTATGGTTCGTCTTTCGCAAAGCTCATAACCCTGTCGGATCGAAAAATGTCATTTGCGTTGACGGCGACAACACGCGAGAGTGTGATCGTGTGTTGGATCGGATATGAGCCCCATTCCCAAGGACCCGCTGCGGCTTTCGCCCCTTCCCGAAATCGACGTCGGGACGGCGGGCCATCACGTCATCATGCACTCGGCCTCCGATCTCGCCCGGGTGCTTCTCGCCACCGGTCGGCGGCGGTATGGGCGGCTCGGCCTGCGTCTTGGCGATGCGCTGTCGCGGCGGTGGCTTGAGCGGACGCGCAATCCTTATCTGCCGGATATCGCGGCGATGGCCGGGGGGCTGGGCGAGGACGGCATCTTCCTTTTGAACCTTTCCCACGAGTGGGCCTGCACCGCGGGAGTCGCTCCCGATCCCGGGGGGACGGGCAGCCGGCTGCTGCGGGTGCTGGACTGGAGCCAGGAGGGGCTGGGCGCCTGCCTGGTGGTGGCGCGGCACGCCTCACCGGCCGGTCCGTTCCTGTCGGCCACCTGGCCCGGCTTCGCCGGCGTGGCGACGGCCATGGCTCCCGGACGCTTCAGCGCCGCCTTCAACCAGACGCCGGTGCCGGCCAGGGGACTCGGTCCGGTGGGGGACTGGGTGCATCAACGGGTGACGATGTGGCGGTCCTCCGGTCTTCCCCCGGCCCACCTTCTGCGCCGGGTGTTCGAGACCTGCACCACCTATGACGCCGCGCTGGAGGAACTGCGCGACGGGCCGTTGTGCGTGCCGGTGCTGTTCACCCTGAGCGGCATCGAGCCGGGGGAGGGCTGCGTGATCGAGCGCACGGCGGACCGCGCCTTCGTCCATCCGGCTCCGGTCGCCGCCGCCAACCACTGGCTGACCCGGGGCTGTGACGGCAGGCCGCGGGGGCAGAACAGCCACGTCCGTGCCGAGGTCATGGAATGGCTGTGCGTGGAGATGGCGGGGGAGTCCCTGTCCTGGTTGCGCCCCCCCATCCTCAATCCGACGACCCGAGTCGTGGCCGAGGCCAACGCCGCCCTCAATCGCCTGGTCGTCCAGGGGTGGGAAAAATCGGGACCGGTCACGGTCCTGTGGCGGGGTGGCGTATGATCGGTGTACCCTCGAGGTTCCTTTGTGGTTCCCTTGATGACGGAGGCGGCCGGTGGCCGACATCAGCAATCCGCAAAGACTGAATGGCATCACGCTCTTCTCGGGCCTGTCTCCGGAAGCGATCGCCGAGATCGAGGCCCTGTGCGTCTGGCATCGCTTTGCCGAGGGGGAGCAGGTCTTCGATCAGGAGCACAAGGGCCGCGACGTCTTCTTTCTGGCCGCGGGAGCCGTGCGGGTGCTGACCTATACCCAGACGCGGCGTGAGGTCGCTCTCGCCAACGTGCTGGCCGGCGACTACTTCGGCGAACTGGCGGCCATCGACGGCAAGGGCCGCTCCGCCCGGGTGATCGCGGTGGAGGACAGCCTGATCGCCTCGCTTCCCGGTCAGACGTTCATGGATCTCATGTACAAGTATCCGTCCATCGGCGTGGGGCTGATCAACCGCTTCGCCTTCATCATCCGCGTGCTCAACGCCCGGGTCACCGATCTCAGCACCCTGACCGAGAACCAGCGGGTGCTGGCCGAACTGGTCCGCATCGCCAAGCCCGATCCCAAGCGGCCCGGCATCTGGCTCATTTCCAGCCTGCCCAATCACAAGGAAATCGCGAGCTGGGCCGGCACCACCCGTGACGTCGTGGCCCAGACCATCGGCGAACTGGCCCGCGATGGCGTCGTCGAGCGCCGCACCATGGGGCTTCTCATCAAGGACTGGGGCCGGCTCCAGCTCATGGCGCGGGTCTGATACCGGCGAGCCCAGCCCGGATTTCTCACAGGGACGCGGAATGATGGCGCAGAGATTTGATTCGCCTATGATTTTTCCGACCGCCGGCAATACTGGTTGTATTGGCAAGGGAGGAAAAATCATAGGCGGATCAAGGATCAAGCCAGCATCCGTCGGACCTGTGAGAAATCCGGGCTAGAGCAGTTTCCGCTCAAGCGGAAACTGCGAAAAGCCCGCGCGGCGCTTGAGCGGCCAGAGGCAAATTCTAGAGCGTTTCCGCTCAGGCGGAAAACGCTCTAGTGGTTGACACACGGCAACTCGCCCTCGCCAGGAGGAGCGGATGCATGTCCATCCCCTGTGGCGGCCGCGCGACTGGTGAAGGAGGGGGTGCGGGAAACCGGCGTAAATAAAAAGGAAGAACGTGAGGGGTGTTTTGTAAATGCATGCCAACGGCATGACAGGCCCCTCACACTCCCCATCACTTTTCATCTCGCAATAACGTCAGGTGTGAGATTCCAAGTCGTGGGGAGTGTGAGGGGCCTATCGGCCCCTCACGTTCTTTCTTCCTCTTTTCCTTTTTCTTTTCCTCAGCTCACCAGCGCCACCATCATCGCCTCGGCAACGGCGACCGCCATCTCGGCATCTCTGCGGGCGCGGGGACTGTCGGCCTCCTGAAGCGCATCGTTGGCGGCGGCCAGACGCCGCTCCACCATCAGCCGGTCGATGGCGTCCACCACCATCGCCTCCTCCGCCAGAACGGTGCAGCCAGTCTCGGAGACATCGGCGAAACCGCCGGCGACGAAGATTCGCTCGAACACGGCACCGTTGCGGTAGGTGTCGATCACCCCCGGCCGGATCGTTGAAATCAGCGGCGCATGATGAGGCAGAACACCGAAATTGCCCTCGGTCCCCGGGATCACCACCATGTCGACCTTCTCGGAGAACAGCAGCTTCTCCGGCGAAACGAGTTCGAAGTCCACCATGTCCGGCATCGCGCGTGCCCCCGATTACCGATTACGCCGCTTCGGCCGCCATCTTCTTGGCCTTGGCCACCGCCTCGGCGATGGTGCCCACCATGTAGAAGGCCTGCTCCGGCAGGTGGTCATAGTCGCCGTCGATGATGCCCTTGAAGCCCTTGATGGTGTCCTCGATGTTGACGAACACGCCCGGCGATCCGGTGAACACCTCGGCCACATGGAAGGGCTGGGACAGGAAGCGCTGAATCTTGCGGGCGCGGGCCACCACCAGCTTGTCCTCTTCCGACAGCTCGTCCATGCCGAGAATGGCGATGATGTCCTGCAGCGATTTATAGCTTTGCAGCACGCGCTGCACCTCGCGGGCAGTGTTGTAGTGAACATCGCCCACCACGCGTGGATCAAGGGCGCGGGCCGTCGAGTCGAGGGGGTCCACCGCCGGGTAGATGCCAAGCTCGGCGATCTGCCGCGACAGCACGGTGGTGGCGTCCAGATGGGCGAAGGAGGTGGCGGGAGCCGGGTCGGTAAGGTCGTCGGCCGGCACGTAGATGGCCTGCACCGAGGTGATCGAGCCCTTCTTGGTGGAGGTAATACGCTCCTGCAAGGCGCCCATGTCAGTGGCCAGGGTCGGCTGATAGCCCACCGCCGACGGGATGCGGCCGAGAAGCGCCGACACCTCGGACCCCGCCTGGGTGAAACGGAAGATGTTGTCCACGAAGAACAGCACGTCCTGGCCTTCCTCGTCGCGGAAGTACTCGGCCAGCGTCAGGCCGGACAGGCCGACGCGGGCGCGGGCGCCCGGCGGCTCGTTCATCTGGCCATAGACCAGGGCCGCCTTCGAATTCTTGCCCTCGAGGTCGATAACCCCCGACTCGATCATTTCGTGGTACAGGTCGTTGCCCTCGCGGGTGCGCTCGCCTACGCCGGCGAATACCGAATAGCCGCCATGCCCCTTGGCGACGTTGTTGATCAGTTCCATGATCAGCACCGTCTTGCCCACGCCGGCGCCGCCGAACAGGCCCACCTTGCCGCCCTTGGTGTACGGGGCCAGCATGTCGATGACCTTGATGCCGGTGACGAGGATCTCGGTCTCGGTGGACTGCTCGATGAATTCGGGCGCGGAACGATGAATGGGCAGGGTCATCTTGGTGGTCACCGGGCCGCGCTCGTCCACCGGCTCGCCGATCACGTTGAGGATGCGCCCGAGCGTCTCCGGCCCGACCGGCACGGCGATGGGAGCCCCGGTATCGGTGATCTTCTGGCCGCGCACCAGTCCATCGGTGGAGTCCATGGCGATGCAGCGCACGGTGTTCTCGCCCAGGTGCTGCGCCACCTCCAGCACCAGACGCCTGTCCTGATGCTTCATTTCGAGGGCGGAAAGGATGTAGGGCAGATCCCCCTCGAACTTCACGTCGACGACGGCCCCCATGACCTGAGAGATCGTGCCAATGCTGTTCTTCGCCATGGGTGGGACTCCTATCGGACCACGTGGGTGTCAATCTGTGTCGTCATGCCGGTACGCTCTGCCTACAGCGCCTCGGCCCCGGAGATGATTTCGATCAGTTCCTTGGTGATGAAGGCCTGCCGGGTCCGGTTGTAGGTCAGTGTCAGCGAACTGATCATGTCGCCGGCGTTGCGGGTGGCATTGTCCATCGCCGTCATGCGGGCCCCCTGCTCGGAGGCATTGCTTTCGAGAAGGGCGCGGAACATCTGGACGCCGATGTTGCGCGGCGCCAGGACCGCCAGAATGTCCTCCTCCGACGGCTCGTACTCATAGAGTGCCCTGGCCCCCAGCATTTCCGCCCGCCGTTCTTCCATCGGCCGTTCGGGCAGCGGGTAGGGGATGATCTGCTGACGGGTCACGATCTGGCTGATGGCCGACTGGAAGTGATTGTAGACCACGGTGCAGACGTCGAACTCGCCGGCCTCGAACATGGAGACGATGCGCCGCGCCACCCCGTCGGCCTCGGCGTAGGTCACGCCACGGCGGCCGATGTCCTCGATGGTGTCGATGATGCGGGAGGCGAAATCACGCTTCAACTGGTCGCGGCCCTTGCGGCCGATGCACAGGATCTTCACCGTCCGCCCGGCGGCGACGAGGTCGTTCACCAGCCGGCGGGTGTCGCGCACGATCACCGAGTTGAAGCCGCCGCACAGCCCGCGATTGGCGGTGACCGCCACCACCAGGTGGACGTCGTCCCGGCCGTTGCCGGTCAAAAGTCCGGGGGCGTCGCCAAGGCCGGCCATGCTGGAGGCGACGTTGCCCAGCATCCGATTCATGCGCTCGGCGTAGGGGCGGGCCGCCTCGGCCGTTTCCTGGGCGCGACGCAGCTTCGACGCGGCCACCATCTTCATCGCCGACGTGATCTTCTGCGTCGACTTGACCGACGAGATGCGACCGCGGAGGTCCTTGAGGCTTGGCATCCGGTTTCGACCCTTTCCCTGCTGCCCTCGGCCCGTTCAGCCTTGCCGCGCGCCTTACGCGACGAAGGTCTTGAGGTAGCTGTCGATGAACCCGGAAAGCTTCAGCTCGGTATCCCGGGACAAAGCCTTCTCGGAACGGATGGTATTGAGGATCTCCGGCGCCTTGGCCCGCATTTCGTCCAGGAGGCCGCGTTCGAACTTCCGCACGTCGGCGATCTTCAGGGAGTCGAGATAGCCCTTCACACCGGCGAAGATCGCCACCACCTGCTCCTCCACCAGCATCGGCGAGAACTGCCCCTGCTTCAGAAGCTCGGTCAGGCGGGAGCCCCGGTTCAAAAGGCGCTGGGTGGCGGGATCGAGGTCGGAGGCGAACTGGGCGAAGGCCGCCATTTCGCGGTACTGGGCGAGTTCGAGCTTGATGGAGCCGGCCACCTGCTTCATCGCCTTGATCTGGGCCGAGGAGCCGACGCGGCTCACCGACAGGCCGACGTTCACCGCCGGCCGCACGCCCTTGTAGAACAGGTCGGTCTCAAGGAAGATCTGGCCGTCGGTGATGGAAATCACGTTGGTCGGAATGTAGGCCGACACGTCGTTGGCCTGGGTCTCGATCACCGGCAGCGCGGTCAACGACCCGCCACCATGGTCGTCGTTGAGCTTGGCCGCCCGCTCCAGCAGGCGGGAGTGCAGGTAGAACACGTCGCCGGGATAGGCCTCGCGTCCGGGCGGGCGGCGCAGCAGCAGCGACATCTGGCGATAGGCGGTGGCCTGCTTCGACAGGTCGTCATAGAAGATGACGGCGTGCATGCCGTTGTCACGGAAGTACTCGCCCATGGCGCAGCCCGCATAGGGGGCGATGAACTGGAGCGGCGCCGGCTCGGAGGCGGTGGCGGCGACGACGATGGTGTACTCCATCGCGCCGTAGTCCTCCAGCGTCTTCACCACCTGCGCCACTGTCGACCGCTTCTGGCCCACCGCCACATAGATGCAGTAGAGCTTTTCCTTTTCGCTGCTGGCCGCTTCGTTGCTCTTCTTCTGATTGATGATGGTGTCGATGATGACGGCGGTCTTGCCGGTCTGGCGGTCGCCGATCACCAGTTCGCGCTGGCCGCGGCCGATGGGGATCAGGCTGTCGATGGCCTTCAGTCCCGTCTGCACCGGTTCATGCACCGACTTGCGCGGGATGATGCCGGGTGCCTTGACGTCGGCGCGGCGCCGCTCGACGTTGGTCACCGGACCCTTGCCGTCGATGGGATTGCCGAGGGCGTCCACCACCCGTCCGAGCAGGCCCTTGCCGGCCGGCACGTCCACGATGGTGCCGGTGCGCTTCACCGTGTCGCCCTCGCGGATGCCGCGGTCCTCGCCGAAGATCACCACGCCGACGTTGTCGGTCTCGAGGTTGAGCGCCATTCCCTTGATGCCGCCCGGGAACTCCACCAGCTCGCCGGCCTGGACGTTGTCCAGGCCATAGATGCGGGCGATGCCGTCGCCGACCGAGAGCACCTGGCCGACCTCGGCGGCATCGGTTTCCGCGCCGAAGTTGCTGATCTGCTGCTTGAGAATGGCGGAGATTTCCGCGGCGCGGATTTCCATCATCCAACCCCTTTCATGGAGAGCTGTAGGCGTTCGAGCTTGGTCCGTAGCGAACTGTCGATCATGCGCGAGCCCACCCGGACCACCATGCCGCCCAGGATGGCCGGGTCGACCCGGACGTCGATGGCGACGTTGGCCCCGGCGGTGGACGTCAGGGCGGAGGCCAGGGCGGCCCTCTGGGCCTCGGAGAGCGGGCGGGCGGCCACCACCGTGGCCTGAACCTCGCCGCGGCGGGCGGCCAGCTTGGCGAAGAAGGCCGAAATCATGGCGGGAATCGCGAACAGGCGGCGATTGGTGGCGACAAGGCCCAGGAACCGGGTGGTAAGGTCGGAGCACGCGGCGGCGGCCGCGATGGCGGCGATGCCCTTGAGCTGCGACTCCCGGCTCAGGATGGGGCTGGCGACGAAGCGCTGGAAATCCTCGCTGTCGGTCAGCATGGTCCGCAACGACTTGAGGTCCGCCTCGACCAGTTCAAGGGCCTTGCGCTCATCGGCCAACTCGAACAACGCGGTCGCGTACCGGCCGGCTACGCCAGCCACTCCTGCCTTTTCGGTTGCCAATTTCCGTCGTCCCCGAAATCGCCGTTCAGTTGCCGGCCAGCATGCTGTCTGAAGCTGCTCGAAGCCGCCCGCCCCCGCCGTCCCGTCCGCGGCCGGAAAAGCCGCTGGGATAGGACCTTGACGCACGGCGCAACCCCCGTTTCGCCGCTGCCGATCAAGTAACACAGCATCGCGCCCGTTGCAAGCCGAACCCGGCGGCTGAAACGAGGATTGACGCGTATCGTCTCTCCTGTTCCGAAGTCAGTCCTGCCCCGGCGGCGACGTCAATTGAAGCTGTACGGGTCCACGTCCACCTGCACCCTGACGCCGGCCGCCGGCTTCACCATGGCGAGCCAGGCGCGGAGGAGGGGCTGCACCCGCACCTCGAGGTCGGTCTTGAGCAGCAGTCGGCGGCGGTGGCGCCCCCGCAGATAGGCGAGCGGCGCCGGTGCCGGGCCGAGGACCAGGACGCCGGCCCCGCGCGGCGCGGTACGGGCGAGTTCCGCGGCCGCCTGGTCCACCCGGGCCGCTTCGCTGCCGGAGACGATCAGCCCCACCAGGCGGCCGAAGGGTGGCATCCGGGCGAGGCGTCGTTGTTCGGTCTCGACGGCATAGAAGGCCTCCGGATCGCCGTCCACCAGGGCGGCGATGACCGGATGAGTCGGATCGTGACTCTGAACCAGCACGCGGCCGGGGCGGTCGGCCCGTCCCGCCCGGCCCGACACCTGACCGAGCAGTTGCAGGGTCCGCTCCGCCGCCCGGAGGTCCCCGCCGCCGAGCCCGAGATCGGCGTCCACCACTCCCACCAGGGTCAGCAACGGAAAATGATAGCCCTTGGCCATGATCTGGGTGCCGATCAGGAGGTCCACCTGGTGCGCCATCACCCGCCGCACCAGGGACTCCGCCGCCGCCGGACCGGAGAGGGTGTCGCTGGTCATCACCGCGATCCGGGCCGTGGCGAAGCGGGCCGCCGCCTCCTCCGCCACCCGCTCCACCCCGGGTCCGCAGGCGGCGAAGCGATCCTCGGCCGAGCACGACGGGCAGGCGCGGGGCAGGCGGATGGCATGGGCGCAGTGATGACACTGCAAGAGCCCCGTCGTCCGGTGCTCCACCAGCCACGCCGAGCAGTTCGGACAGTGCAGCCGATGGCCGCAGTTGCGGCACAGGGTCAGGGGAGCGTATCCCCGGCGATTGAGGAACAGCATCGCCTGCTCGCCCGACGCCAGGGTGCTGGACACCTCGGCCACCAGCGGCGGCGACAGCCATGACGGCCCCCAGGACCCTTTTTCCGGCGGCTCGCGGCGCATGTCGATGACGCTGACCGTGGGCATGGAGGCGCCGCCGTGGCGATCGGGCAGGTGCACCCGGTGATAGCGGCCGCGCTCCACGTTGGTGAGGGTTTCCAGCGACGGGGTGGCGCTGGCCAGAACCACCGGGTGCTCGCCGAGGCGCGCCCGCACCACCGCCATGTCGCGGGCGTGATAGGCGACTCCGTCCTCCTGCTTGAAGGCCGACTCGTGTTCCTCGTCGACGACGATCAGGCCAAGGTCGGGAAACGGCAGGAACAGGGCCGAGCGGGCGCCCACCACCACCCGGGCCCGGCCCTCGGCCACCCCGCGCCAGGTGTCGCGCCGCGCCGCATCGCCGAGTTCGGAATGCCACGGCGCCGGCCGGGTGCCGAAGCGCGCGGCGAAGCGGTCCAGCCACTGGGCGGTCAGGGCGATCTCCGGCAGCAGCACCAGGGCCTGGCGTCCCTGCTCCAGCACCCCGGCCATCGCCTCGAAATAGACCTCGGTCTTGCCCGAGCCGGTGACGCCGTGGAGCAGGGTGACGCCGAACCCGCCCTCGGCGACCCGGGACGTCAGGTGGGTGGCGGCCGCGGCCTGGGACGGCGACAGGACCGGTCCGGGCCGCCGCGGGTCGGGGAGGCCGAATCGCGCCCCCGAGTCGAGGGGCACCGCCCTGAGCAGACCGGCAGCGGCGAGTCCCCGGACCACGCCCGCCGTCACCCCGGCCGCACGGGCCAGTTCGGAGGCTGGCAGGCCGGGGCTGCGTCCGGCCGCTTCCAGCACTTTCCGCCGTTGGGCGCTCACCCTGACGGAGTCGGCGGGAATGGCCGCCTCCCCCAGGTGATAGCCGGCCCGGGGCGGGGGCGGCTGGCCGGAGAACACCGACCCGACGGACATTGCCATCCTCAACACGGTTCCCCGGGGATGGAGGGTATAGGCCGCCACCCAGTCCACGAATCGCCGCACCACCTCGGGCAGCGGCGGCACCGACAGGATGTCGGTCACCGGCCGGATCCGGGACTCGGGCAGGCCCCCGCTGGCCGGTCCCCACACCACGCCCACCTCCTGGCGACGGCCGAGGGGGACCAGAACGAACGCCCCGGCGTAAACGCCGGCGTCCACCGGCAGGCGATAATCGTAGGCGCCGCCGACGGCCAGGGGAAGCTGCACCGCCACCATGGCCCCCGGAGGGTAATCGGTGGCGATTTCGGTATCCGGGTCCTGGCGGGAACTGGTGTTCTGGTAGGGCATGGGCTACACTCTACCTCAGAGCATCCGCCGGTGGCCATCCGCCACGGCGGGAGGGTCAGGGCACGGACTGTTCACACTTCCATGAAGATCTTCATCGATTCCGCCGACGTCGTCGAAATCCGCGAGGCGGTGTCCACCGGACTGGTGGACGGGGTGACCACCAACCCGACGCTGGCCGCCCGGACCGGACGGAAATTCCTCGATCTCATCGCCGACATCTGCACCATCGTGCCCGGGCCGGTCAGTGCCGAAGTGGGAGCCACCGACTACGCCGGCATGCTGGCGGAAGGACGGATCCTGCACGACCTGGGCCAGCAGGTGGCGGTCAAGCTGCCCATGACCCGCGAGGGACTCGCCGTCTGCCGCGTTCTCGCCAACGAGGGCGCCATGACCAACGTGACCCTGTGCTTCTCGGCGACGCAGGCGATTCTGGCGGCCAAGGCCGGCGCGACCTTCGTGTCGCCCTTCGCCGGCCGGCTTGACGACGTGGGTGCCGACGGCATGGCGCTGATCGCCGATATCGTCCGCATCTTCCGCAACTACGACCGGATGGAAACCGAGGTCCTGGTGGCGTCGGTGCGCACCATCTCCCACGTGGTGGAGGCAGCCCGCATCGGCGCCGACGTGGTCACCGTGCCGGCCAAGGTGTTCCGGCAGCTTTTCGACCACCCGCTGACGGACCAGGGACTCGCCCGCTTCGTGGACGACTGGACCAGCAGCGGGCTGCGCATCATCGGCTGAGGCAGGGAGACACGGACTTGGCCACCAGGGACGACGCCGCCACCTTCGATGCCGAGGACGATCTCTCGCCCGGACAGGTTGCCGACTATCTGCGACGCCACCCGGAGTTCCTGGGCGACAACATCGATCTCATTCCCTCGCCGCCATCCCGCTGGGGAGCCGGTCCCGTGGTCGACCTCCAACAGTACATGGTCGATCGCCTGCGCGACGAACTCGACAATCTTCGCGGCTGCGCCGACGAACTGCTGCAGACCACCCGCACCAACATGTCGACCCAGGGCCGCACCCACCGGGCGGTGCTGGCGGTGCTGGGGGCGGGCGGCTTCGAGGGCCTGTGCCGGGTGGTGAGCGAGGACGTGGCCTCCCTTCTGGACGTGGATATCGCGGTGCTGGGGCTGGAGCCCGGGGCGACCGCTGGCGATGGCGTGCCGCTGGCCCGTCTGGAGGCCGGCCAGGTGACCCGCCTGCTGGGGCGGCGCGAGGCACTGCTGCGCGACCATGTGGTCGGCGACGCCCGGCTGTTCGGCGAGGGGGCGGCGTCGGTGCAGTCGGATGCCCTGGTGCGTCTGTCCCCCGGGGGAGGGCTCCCGGACGGGCTGCTGGCGCTGGGGTCGCGCGATCCGTCGTTCTTTCACCCCGGTCAGGGGACCGAGCTGCTGATGTTCCTGGCCCGGGTGGTGGAGCAGGGGGTGCGGCAATGGGTGCGGGCGTCGGGCTGATCCATTTTCCCGGCGACGCGGCCCTGCGGACGGCCGTCACCGGGTGGCAGGAGTGGCTGCGCTCGGAGCGGCAGGCCTCCCTGCACACCATCGACGGCTATGGCCGCGACCTTTCGGCGTTTCTGTCCTTCCTCACCGGCCATCTGGGGGCGGAGCCGGCCCTGGCCGACCTGCCGGCCCTGGCCGTCTCCGACTTCCGCGCCTACCTGGCCGCCCGCACCGACGAGGGGCTGGCGCGGTCGTCACTGGCGCGGGCCATGTCGACGCTGCGGGGGTTCTTCCGCTGGCTCGAGCGCAACGGCCACGGCGCCAACCCGGCACTCGCCGCCGTGCGCTCGCCGCGCACACCCCGCTCGGTGCCGAAGGCCCTGGCCGAGGACGAGGCGCTGGAGGCTCTCGCCGCCGCCCCGGAACTGCAGGACGAGCCATGGCTCGCCGCCCGCGACGTGGCGCTGCTGACCCTGCTGTACGGCTGCGGCCTGCGTATTGGGGAGGCGCTGGGGCTGACCCGGCGCGACCGGCCGGCGGGCGAAGCCATGGTCATCACCGGCAAGGGCCGCAAGCAGCGGGTGGTGCCGCTGCTGCCGGTGGTGGTGGAGGCCATCGAGGCCTATCTGGCCCTCTGTCCCTATCGGCTGGGGCCGGACGATTCGCTGTTCGTCGGCGCCCGGGGGGGACCGCTCAACCCGGGGGTGGTGCAGCGGCAGGTGCGGCGGCTGAGGGCTCTCCTTGGCCTGCCGGAGACGGCGACGCCCCATGCCCTCCGCCACAGCTTCGCCACCCATCTGCTGGCCGGGGGAGGGGATCTGCGCACCATCCAGGAACTCCTCGGCCACGCCTCCCTGTCCACCACCCAGCGCTATACCGAAGTGGACGCAAGCCGCCTCTCCGCCGTCTACCGCGACGCCCACCCGCGGGCTAAGAAGACCGTCACGTAAGCCCTCTCCCCCCTCTTCCGGGGGGAGAGGGAGTGACGGTTGCGGAGAATTCGGACTCATGACCCCGTTCGTTTCGGCTGGAACCGGCGGCCGGTGGTGCGGGCCAGGACGGCGCGCCGCTCCTCCAGGCTTTTGGAGGACCAGTGGGCGATTTCGTCGATGGTGCGAAAGCAGCCCACGCACCAGCCGGTGCCGTCGTCCAGTCGGCACACGCCGGTGCAGGGGGTCTCCAGGGGATTTCGTTGCGCCATCCGTGCGGCCTTTCATGCGTCTTGCTCCCGTCGCCCGGGACTTCTAAGGTGCATCGGGGAAGACGACAAGGGTGGAACGACCATGGCACGGACCTTTGCCGGCACCGACTCCTACGTGGCGACGGAGGACCTGATGGTCGCCGTCAATGCCGCCGTCACCCTGGAGCGGCCGCTGCTGGTCAAGGGGGAGCCCGGGACCGGCAAGACGGTGCTGGCCCAGGAGGTGGCGGGAGCGCTGGGACGGCCGCTGATTTCCTGGCACATCAAGTCCACCACCAAGGCCCAGCACGGCATGTATGAATACGACGCGGTGTCGCGGCTGCGGGACTCCCAGCTCGGCGAGGCCAGGGTCCACGACATCGGCAACTATATCATCCGCGGCAAGCTGTGGGAGGCGTTCGAGACCCCCGGCGCGGTGCTGCTGATCGACGAAATCGACAAGGCGGACATCGAGTTCCCGAACGATCTTCTCCTGGAACTGGACCGCATGGAGTTCTACGTCCACGAGACCCGCCAGATGGTCAAGGCGGCGAAGCGGCCGGTGGTGATCATCACCTCCAACAACGAGAAGGATCTGCCGGACGCCTTCCTGCGCCGCTGCTTCTTCCACTACATCCGCTTCCCGGATCGCGAGACCATGGAGAGGATCGTCGATGTCCATTTTCCCGACATCAAGCGCAACCTGGTGCGCGAGGCGCTGAATGTGTTCTATGAACTGCGGGACGTGGGTGGGTTGAAAAAGCGGCCCTCCACGTCGGAGCTTCTCGACTGGATCAAGCTGCTTCTGGCCGAGGACCTGCCGCCCGAGGCCCTGCGCGCCACGGATGCCAGGGCAGCCGTGGCGCCGCTCTACGGTGCCCTGATCAAGAACGAACAGGACGTCAGTCTGCTGGAACGCCTCGCGGTCCAGCCTCGAAGGGAGGGACGATGATGGACGGCACGATGGATTCCACCATGTGGCTCTGGGGCGGCTTCGGGGCGGTGATCGTCACCCTGCTGGCCCTCGATCTTGGCATCCTGCACCGCAAGGCCCGCGCCGTGACCATGCGGGAGGCGCTGACGTGGAGCGTCATCTGGGTGGGCTGCGCCATTTTGTTCAATATTGCCATCTTCTTCTGGCGCGGTCCTCAGCCGGCGCTGGAGTTCATGACTGGCTACCTTATCGAGTTGGCCCTCAGCGTTGACAACCTTTTCGTGTTCATGATTCTGTTCGGTCAGTTCGGCGTGCCACCGGCGCTCCAGCACCGGGTGCTGTTCTGGGGCGTGCTTGGGGCCATCGCCATGCGGGCGGTCATGATCGTCGCCGGCGCCGCCCTGATCACCAACTTCCACTGGATCCTGTACCTGTTCGGCGTGTTCCTGGCCATCACCGGGTTCAAGATGCTGTTCGCCAAGGACGAGG
Source organism: Alphaproteobacteria bacterium (assembly GCA_039908285.1). Classification (GTDB taxonomy): domain Bacteria; phylum Pseudomonadota; class Alphaproteobacteria; order Rhodospirillales; family Rhodospirillaceae; genus JAMOBE01. Next base: position 10,471 of record JAMOBE010000007.1, on the reverse strand, counting down.
AGGCGACCTCGCCCGCCGACCAGCCCTTCCTGCGCTGGGTGCGCAATCACCTGCCGGTTACCAACGAACACCACGGCGATGCCTTCGTGGTGCGTGTCAACGGCCGCAGCATGGTCACGCCGCTGTTCATCGTCCTGATCTCGGTCGAGTTCGCCGACCTCATGTTCGCGACGGACTCGGTGCCGGCCATCTTCGCCGTGACCACCGATCCTTTTGTCGTGTTCACCTCCAACATCTTCGCCATTCTTGGCCTGCGCTCGTTCTATTTCGCCCTGCGGGACCTGATGGCGCGGCTCAAGTACCTGAAGTACGGCCTGTCGCTGGTCCTGATGTTCATTGGCGTCAAGATTCTGCTGGCCGGCGTCTACCCCCTGCCGGTGGCGGTGGCCCTTGGCGTCACCTTCGGCATCCTGGCGGTAACCGTCACCGCCTCGCTGCTGGCGACCCGCCGCAGCGAGGCGTGACGGTAACTCCAAATATTGTCCGAGCAGGAAGAAGGCAACGTGGTCCCCGATCCAGTCCCCGAGTTGGCCAGTACTCGAGAGTTCTGGGATGCAAACCCGTGCGGTGTGCACGCTGGATATGAGGCCCAGGTTCAACAGCGCTATGCCATGGAGCCATACCTGCCGGCGTTGCTCCGCCGCATTGGCGCCGCCCATGCCAATATTCTTGAGATCGGCTGCGGTCAGGGGGTCGATTCAACTTTGTTGTGCGCCGCCATGCCAGCCGGCGGCTCATACATTGGCATCGATTATTCCCCTGCCAGTGTGGACGTCGCCCGGCGCAATGCTGACTACGTGGATGGTACTTTGACCGTCACACCAGAATATCGGGTCGGGAATGCCGAACACCTCGACTTCGACGACAACCACTTCGACGCAGTCTACTCCATGGGAGTCCTTCACCATACCGCCAACGACCTGAAGGCCATCAACGAGGCATTGCGGGTACTGAAGCCAGGAGGCAAAGCTTACATCTTCCTTTATCGCAGACCGTCCCTGAAAGTCGGCGTGGCCAAGATGCTGCGCGCCCTCCAGGCTGGATTGGACATGCTCCTCGGCACCGACCGCTGCATATACGGCTGGCTCAAGCGGCAGGGCACACATTCACGGCTTTTTGGGACCATGTTTCACGAATGTTTCGGTGTTCCGCATATGAAGTGGTACAATCGGCAGGAAATCGAATCCGCCTTCCAGGGCTATTCGAGAATCGAGACCGAGAGCTATGGTCCAAACTTCGGACGCCTGTATCGGTGTGGCGATGATCCCAATCCCTTCGGGTTTTTCTGGGTCGTGGAGGCTACCAAATGACGAGCGCGAATGGGGAGGGATGGTGAGCGAGAAATCCTGGTCGTCTTCGATCGCGATGCCGACGCCCCGCGGAGGCATGACGGTGGCGTTGACATCCGGGGGGGAGACCATGATAGCGTGGATATATCGGCTGATGTATTGAGATCCTGAGGGATTCTTGGGCGGTCACATGAAAAGCTGGGGAGAAGGGCCGTGACCACCCAACAGGCCTCGCCGCAACAGGCCGAGGCTTTCGCCGGCTTGATGAAGGAGATCGGTAGCAAGGCCATAGGGTGGCGTGCGCTGGTCGTGGCGTTGTCGCGGCTGCCGCTTCTCAGCGATCGCAACAGACTCGCCCCCAAGGTGGTCGAACAGATCAATGCCGCCGTGCAGGTGCCCCACGGCATCATCACCCTGCCCAACTGCGACGTCTGTGTCCTGCTGCGGGACGCCAAGGGCCTCATCGTCCGCGAACTGGCGCTCCGGATCAACGAGTACCTGACCACTGGCCTCGGTCCCAAGGCCTGGTCCCTCATTCGCGTCTTCAATCTGGAAGCCAGCACGTCCGATTTCATCGCCGTCATCAGTGGCGTCGACAAGGCCACGATGACATCTGCGGCAAGTGCCACGTCGGATCCCCTGGCCTGGAAGTATCAGGAGCGACCATCCAGAGACAAGATGGTAGGCGCCGGCAAGAAGGATGACGATGCCGCTGGAATGGAAACAGCTTCCGGACAGCCGCTGGAAAAGGTATCGAGCGATGCCGTGGCCGCCGTTCGGAAGTTTGTCGTCATGCTGGCGAAGGAGTCATCCGACAACATGGTGTCTCTTGACACCGTTCAGCGCATAAGCTCGTCCTTCGTCGAGGGAGGCGGGGAGAAGCCTCCCCCCCAGGTGCCACAGTCCCCGACCACCATCCTTTCCGTCCTTCCCCCCGCCGTGACCTCGGCCCTGAGCACGGGGGTCACGCAGCTTGATACGGCCCTCAAGGAACAGGAAAACGCCGTCGGCCGCATCCTCGGTCTGGCTGAAACGCTGATGTCCAGAGCCGGGGACAGGCCGACCCGCATCAAGCTCGAAGGCCTGATGGAAGCCTGCTCATTCCAGGACCTGACCGGCCAGCGCATCCGCAAGGTGGGGCGGCTGCTCAAGTTCCTGGCGACCTCGAAGTCGATCTCGGCATATGGCGAACTGCCGCAGCAGCCGGAACTCACCGAATCGAAGGGTCTTTCCCAGGCCGAGGTGGATCGCCTGCTCAATGGCTGATCCTCGACTCTCAGGGTCACGGGAGGAGAAGGCCAAGGCGTCTTGACGCCCGGCATTGTCGTCGCCACTGTGTCGCCGACCTCTGATGTCGGCGACACGAAATCTTTCTGGTTGCGGCCATTGGCCGGATCTTGTGGGAGCGGAACGGATGGAGCGGATCGACTGCGCGGTGATCGGTGCCGGGATTGTTGGCCTGGCGGTGGCGCGGGCGCTGGCTCTGGCGGGGCGCGAGGTGGTGATCATCGAGGCCGCGGGTGCCATCGGCACCGGCATCAGCTCCCGCAACAGCGAGGTCATCCACGGCGGCATCTACTATCCGAAGGACAGCCTGCGGGCGCGTCTATGCGTCGCCGGACGCCAGGCCCTCTATCGCTACTGCCAGGAGCGGAACGTGGCGCACCGCCGCTGCGGCAAGCTGATCGTCGCCGCCGATGACTCCCAGCTCGCCGAACTGCGAGCCATCGAGGCCCGGGGGCGGGCCAATGGCGTCGATGACCTGGAGTGGCTCGACGGCCCGGCCGCCCGCGCCCTGGAGCCGGCGTTGCGCTGCGCCGCCGCCGTCCACTCGCCCTCCACCGGGATCATCGACAGTCATGGCCTGATGCTGGCGCTGCAGGGGGATGCCGAGGCCCACGGCGCGGTCGTCGCCTTCCTGAGCCCGGTGGAGAGCGGCAGGGTGGATGGGGGAGACTCCATCGTGCTGGACGTGGGCGGGGCCTCGCCCATGCGGCTTGGCTGCCGCACGGTGGTCAACGCCGCCGGACTTGGGGCGGTTCCCGTCGCGCGGCGGTTCGCGGGGCTGCGGCCGGACACCATCCCCCCGCTGCACCTTGCCCGGGGCAACTACTTCACCCTGGGCGGCAGGGCGCCGTTCCAAAGATTGGTCTATCCCATTCCCGAGGCGGCGGGGCTTGGCGTCCATCTGACGCTCGACCTGGGCGGACAGGCCAGATTTGGACCCGACGTCGAGTGGGTCGACCGCGAGGAGTACACCGTCGATCCGGCGCGCGGGGATCGCTTCTATGCCGAGGTGCGGCGCTATTGGCCGGACCTTGCGGACGGCGCGCTCAATCCCGGCTACTGTGGCATCCGGCCCAAGATCAGCGGCCCCGGAGAGCCCCAGCGCGACTTCCTGATCCAGGGACCGGACGAGCACGGGATCCCCGGTCTGGTCAACCTGTTCGGCATCGAAAGCCCTGGGCTCACCTCGTGCCTGGCCCTGGCCGATCACGTGCTGAGTCGTCTGACCGAGGGGAAGCGAGTCCGGTGAAGATGTATCTCGTCGACAGCGACCATGCCCGGGCCGGGCAGGTGGCGGCCGGCCTCCAGCGGAATGGACTGGCCCTCGACGTGGCGCTGTACCCGGATGACCGCCACCTGATCGCCGCCCTGTTCCCGGAGGGCCCGTCGGCCCGTCGGTCGGTGGGGCTGCCCCTGCTGATCCTCGTGGACATCTCCGGTCTTGCGGCCGGGGGGGCCGAGGCGGTGCTGTCGCGCATCAGGACCGATGAGACGACCCGCCATGTTCCGGTCATCATTCTGGCTCCGGCCGACACTGCGGCGGCGGCGCGGCGCTGGTACGATCTCGGCTGCAACGCCTTCATCGCCAAGCCCGCCGATTCCGTCGCGCTGGAGGGTGTCGTGCGGAAGCTGGCGGAGTTCCTGGCCATGATGGCGATCCCCGGCAGTGAGTGATTTCCACCGGATCCCACAGGTCCGGTATTGTATGCGGTTCGGAATTTCTGCAGGATGGCGACGAAGGCCGTCAGACCATGTTCTGCCGCAATGGTTCGGCTTGAGCGATTCGTCCGGGTGGGGATCGGGACCGTATGCCAGGCAACCTGACCACGAAGGTGGCGATCACCATCGTTCTCCTCCTGGCTTTTTCCATGGCCCTGGTGACGTTTCTCAACTATGCGAAGTTCGCACGAACGTTCGCCATGCTTGAGCAGTCCCGTATCCTCGATATTGCAACCGAGATCGAGTCCACGATCGAGAACGGCCTGACCCTCGGCCTCGAACTGGCGGAACTGCGCAACACCCAGGATGTGATCGCCCGCGGCGCCGGCCGGGACCCGTTGATCCGGTCCATCGAGGTCCTGGATGCGGCGGGAACCGTGGTCTACGTCACACCGGCGGATGCTCCCCAGACGGCGGCGGGGCTGGCGCGGCAGCGATCCCGCGGCGGCGCCTCCTCGGACCCATTCTGGACGGTGGCCGATGGGGACGCGGTGGTGGTCGGACTTCGACTCGAGAATTCATTCGGCCGGATGAGCGGCACACTGGCCCTGCGCTATTCGACCGCCGCGCGGGAAGCCCGGCTGGCGGCGGTGCGGGACCGGCTGGCGACGATCCTCGGAGTCGTCGGCGCAGTCTTCTCCCTGGCGGCGGTGGGGGCCGTGTTCCTGTCGCTGAACGGCATCAGCCGCGCCCTGCGGCGCATGCGGCGGGCCCTCGGGACCCTGGAGACCACGGACGGACGGACGACGCCGAACGGCGAAGACCTTGGCGACAGCGTGCTCGAGCGGGAAATCGCCGAGTACCGGGTGGTGGCCGCACGCGCCCTGCGCCGGCTGGATTTCGCCCACCGGGTGCTGGTGGGAGGAAAGCGCCGATGAAGCAGGCCTTCGGCTTCTCCACCTTCGGCCTGTTCCGGGGGCGCATACCGCTCAGTGCCGCGTTCTTTTCGGTGATCCTCTGTCTCCTGCTGCTGTCGGCGGCGACCATCTCGTTCCTGGCCCTGCGGGAGTTCGAGCACGAGGTGACGCCGGAGCTGGATCGCAAGGCCCAGACGGTGGGAGACTCCGTCCGCGCCCACGTGGCCAGGGCGGTGAGTCTTGGGATCCCCTTTTCCAGCCTGGTGGGGGTCGAGGACTACCTGGACGGCGTGCTCGCCATCCAGCCGGAGATCCAGTACATCGCCATCACCGCTCCCGATGGACGCATCATCTATGGACGCGGCGGCGCCCTCGACGAGGCGAGGGGGGACCTGACGGCCCACAGGGCCGAACTTCGGGAGTCGCTGGCCGCTCCCGACGCCGTGGGACGCTCGCGGATCGTCGGGCGTTTCTTCAACACGACGCTCGCCATCGTGCTCGAGGAGCGGATAATCGGTTTCGTTCACCTCGGGGTCGATCGCGCCTACCTCAGAAACCGGATGAGGGAAATCTACTACGACGTTCTGGTGGTTACCCTTGTCAGCCTGCTGGTCACCTTCGAGATCCTGCTCATCCTCATCACCGTCAACGTCACCGTCCCCATAAAGCTGGTGCACGATCTTCTTGATATCGTGCGACGAGGTGATTTCTCGCGGGTCGTGGACATCCGCGGCCGCGACGAGGTGGCCCAGTTCGTCACCGCCCTCAACGGTTCCATCGCGGCGATCGCCCGGCGCTACAGCGATATCAAGCGCGAGGCGGCGGTGCTCGGGTCCGCCGCCGGCCGGGGGGCGCAGGCCGTCCTCGCCAATCTGGAACGCCGGTTTCGCTTCGCGACGGAGGAGGGACCGCGGCCGCTGTCGGAAATCAGCCTGGTCACGGTGCGCACGCCGCTGTTCATCTTCATCTTCGCCGAGGAGATGTCGCGCTCGTTCTTTCCGCTGTTCGTGCGGGATCTTTACGTCCCGGTGCCGGGGGTGAGCGAGGCGCTGGTGCTGAGTCTGCCCCTGTCCCTGTTCATGCTGGTGGTCGCCATCTTCACGCCGGTGGCCGGCGCGCTCGCCGATCGGCTGGGGAGCCGTCACCTGCTGCTGCTTGGGCTGATTCCGGCCGTAGCCGGACACCTGGCGACGGCCCTGGCCGTCACCGTCTACGACCTGCTGGCCTGGCGGTCGCTGTCGGCCATCGGCTACGCCGCCATGTTCATCGGCGCCCAGGGCTTCATCGCCCGGCACACCACGGCGGAGAACCGAGCGGGCGGCATGGCGGTGTTCGTCGGCGCGGTGATCGCCGCCGGCATCTGCGGCACCTCCATCGGCGGCATCCTGGCCGAGCGCATCGGCTATCGCCCGACCTTTTTCCTGTCGGCCGGGCTGGTGGTGGTCTCGGCCCTGTTCATCGCCGTCTATCTGCCGCGCGAGGCCCACGCCGGGGCCACCCGGCGCCGCACCGGCTGGCGGGACTACCTTCTCGTTCTCGGCAATGGGCGGATGCTGGTGCTGCTGCTGTTCGCCTCGATTCCCACCAAGCTGATGCTGACCGGCTATCTGTTCTTCCTGGTTCCGCTGTACCTTCATGAGCTTGGCAACGCGCAGTCGATGATCGGGCGGTTGATGATGGCCTATGGGCTCGCCCTGATCTTTCTGTCGCCGCCGGTGGCCCGCCTGGCCGACCGCCTGCGCCTGCATGGCGTCTTCGTCGCCGCCGGTGGCATTCTCGGCGGCCTCGGGGCCATGATCGTCCACCGCTGGCCGACCACCGATGCCGTGCTGATCGGCATCATCACCCTTGGCCTCGCCCATGCCCTCAACAATGCCGCCCAGCTCGCCATGGTGCCCGAGGTGGCGCGGACGGAGTGCGCGGCCATCGGCCAGACGACGGTGTTCGGCATCTACCGCCTGATCGAGCGGGCGGGGGCGGTGCTCGGACCGATCGTGGCGGCGGCCATCGTCTCGAGACATGGCTATCCAGGAGCGATGGCCCACATGGGACTGATGACGGTGGGCTGCGGCGTCGTCTTCGCCGCCTATTTCGCCCTGGTCCGGCCGGCGGCGGCTTCGGAGCGGGCGTAGAGCAGGAGGGACCGATGCAGAGGGTAATACGGCTTCTCGAAAATCTTCAGATTTTCGAGAAGCCGAGCCCGCAACGCGGGCCGGCGCGAATGCGCCGAAAGCCAAGGCCGGAGGCCGCGTCACGCCGAAGGCGTGCCCTTGGCACGAAGCGACTGAGCGCGGGTTTCCGGAAAGTCCGGAGACTTTCCGGAAACCGTATAAGAGCCGTACTGTTGCCGGTGCTGGCTCTGGTGGTGGCGTGGCTGGTGGAACCGGATCCCGCCTGGGCGGGGGCGGGGGAGGGGGCGCGGCGTGGTCCCGACAACCCCTATCACATCGTCATGGTGCTGTGGCGCGGGCCGACCGATGTGGAGCGCGGGTTCGAGGACTACCTGCGGGAGAACGGCGTTCCCTACCGGCTGACGGTGCGCAATCTGGGCACCGATCCCGGCAAGGCTCCGGCGGTGGTCGCCGAGATCAAGGCCCTCCGCCCCGACCTGGTGTTCACCTGGGGGACGTCGGCAACCCTTGGCGTGGTCGGCACCTACGACGCGGTCGATCCCTCGAGGCACATCACCGACATTCCGGTCATCTTCACCATGGTGGCCTACCCGACCGGGGCCAGGATCGCGCCGACGCAGCACTCCTCCGGCCGCAACGTCACCGGCACCACCTTCCTGGCGCCGATCGCCACCCAGATGAACGCCATCGCCTCGTACCGGCCGTTCGACCGACTCGGCATCATCTTCAATCCGAAGGAAGAGAACTCGCTGATCAACGTGAACGAGCTGCGCGGCATGGCACGGGAGAGGGGCTTCACCCTGATCGAGCGGCCGGTGCCGATGAACGAGGCCGGCAAGCCCGATCCCTCCCACCTTCCCGAGCTGGTTCGCCAGGTCAAGGAGGCGGGAGCCCAGTTCCTCTACGTCGGTCCCGACTCGTTCACCGCCGTCAACGACGACCTTCTGACCCGCACCGCCATCGAGCGCCGGCTGCCGATTTTCGCGGCGACCGAGCGTCCGCTGGTCAATGCCCGGGCCATGATGGGATTGGTGAGCAGCTACTACCCCCTTGGCAAGCTGACCGGATACATGGCGGAGCGCGTATTGGTTGATGGAGTCCCCCCAAGCCGGCTTGAGATAACAACCCTGACAAGATTTTCACTAATTCTCAGGATGAAGGTCGCCCTTGACCTGAAGTTCTATCCACCCCTAAGTGTTCTAAAATACGCAAAAGTCATTGATGATGGCGAAGATCAGGTAATAAACACCCTGACTCATGGACAGGCAAAATAGCATATTCCTGTTGCACACTGCATCCCCGGATGGCACAGTGTTGGCGAGTGTGTTTCCAGGTGGTCCCATGAGTCTGATGTCAAATGGTTGTGGCCTCGAGTTAATCCTTCAGCGTTTGGGAGTAGGTGGCCCGGATGCGGTCACTTGGCCCCTTTACGAGAAGATCATCGGCCATATAGAAGCTGATCTGTCGCGTGACGCGACAACTCATACGTTTGATGCGGTTCATCCTGCAATCCTTCAGCCGGGAACCGTCGAGTACCTGCGTCACGATTACCAGATACGCCTTCACTACGTAAGCTGGGGCGATCCGTCCCAGCCTACCGTCGTGTGTGTCGGTGGCATCGCCAACACGGCGCGCCGCTTCGATTTTCTCGCCCGCGCGCTGATGGATCGCTATCACGTGGTGTGCCTGGATTGGGCCGGCCGCGGCCACAGCGGATGGCTCGCCGAGATGAGCGACTACACCCTCGACGCCCACGTCGAGCAGTTGCGCTGTCTGCTCGATCACCTGGGCCGGGACCGGGTGTCCATCATCGGCTCGTCCATGGGCGGCTCGGCGGCCCTGCGCCTTGCCTATCAGCAGCCGTGGCGGGTGGAGAGGATCGTCCTCAACGACATCGGGCCATACATTCCGCTGGAGCGGCGGTCGCGCCGCGCCGCGGTCGTCGGCCGCCACTACGTCTTCCGTCGGCCGGCGGACCTGTTCCGTCGCTCGGGCGCGGCCCAGAAGAACGACGGGCCGGTGGATGACGTGGTGCTCGCCCACAACAGCTTCCACCAGACCCGCTGGTCAAAGGAGGAGGGGGGGCGCATCTACCGTCATGATCCGCGGGCCCTTCTGGCCTATCGTCACGACGCCCGGGTCAGCCTCAATCTGTGGGCGGAGTGGGATGCGGCGACCTGTCCGCTGCTGGTGCTGTGGGGGGAGCTTTCCGATGCCTTGATGGACAGCACGGTGCAGCGGATGCAGGCCAAGCCCGGGGTCACCGTCGCCCTGGTGCCGGACACCGGCCACACGCCCACACTGAGCGATCCCGTGCAGGGGCAGATGATTCGCGGGTGGCTGTCCGGCGATCCGCTGATCGGTGGGGATTTCTCCTTCCTGCGGCGGCCGACGCCGCGGCGCATCCTGTTCGGGGCCGACGGATGATCGACATCCACGCGCCCGAGGAGTCGAGGGGCTCCCCCGAGGAGTCCGGGGAGTCCGAGCCCCTGGTGTTCTTTTTTCTCCGCCATGGCCAGTCCCTGGCCAATGTCCAGGGCGTGCGGGCCGGTGGCGACTACGACGTTCCCCTGACCAGCGTCGGCATCCGCCAGGCGGCGGCGGCGGCGGAGACTCTGGCCCGGACGGCCGACCACCGGATAGGGCTCATCATCAGCAGTCCGTTGCGGCGGGTGCGGGCAACCACCGAGGAGGTCAACAAGGTTCTGAACGTGCCGGTCCTGTTCGAGCCATCCCTGGCGGAGCGGTACCTGGGCTTCTGGAACAACCAACCCGTTGACCGCACGGAACAGCCCATGCGCGCCGGCGTGGCGCCCCCCGGCGGTGAGAGCGAGGAGGAGTTCACCGCCCGCATCCGCAACGCCGTCTGCCTGGTCCTCGGCCACCTGCATCGGCGGCCGCTGGTGGTGGCGAGTCGGGGTGTCGCCCGGGTCATGACCCGACTGCTGACCGGCGTCGAGGGAGTGGCGCTCGACAACTGCGACCTGGTCAGAGTCGGGCTGTGCTCCCTGGTGCCGTCGGAGGACCGACTCGGCGTCGCGAGTCTGGCTTCGCTGGAAGGGTGATCACGGCTGTCCGGACAGGATGCAGGGCAATCGGGTGAAGGAAAAGGTACGTCGCTGGCGCTGGAACCAACAAAAGCCCTCTCCCCCCCCTTCAGGGGGGAGAGGGTTGGGTGAGGGGGGCG
>JAMOBE010000220.1:0-1763 GCA_039908285.1 Alphaproteobacteria bacterium | reverse complement strand
TCTCCCCCTTGAGGGGGAGAGGGCCGGGGTGAGGGGGTGGGGCAACCGGCAAGGTCCTTGGGGCTTCTCCCCCCCCTCACCCAACCCTCTCCCCCCGGAAGAGGGGGGAGAGGGCTTTTTATGGTCGTGGTGTTGATACATTTTCAGGCTCTCAGTCCCACCAGTCGACGATGTGGTGGGCCAGAATCATCGGCAGCAGGCGCCCGCGTCGGGACCGCTTCTCGGAAATGGCCCGGCCGCGCACCGACATGCCGGCCGCGTGCACGGTCTCGGGATCGCCGGACACCAGGGGGTGCCAGGGCGGCAGGTCACGTCCGGCATACAGCAGGCGATAGGCGCAGGTGGACGGCAGCCAGTCCAGTTCCCCCATCCGGACGGCCTCGAGTTGCACGCAATCCGGGACCTGGCGGCGGCGATCGCCATAGTCGCGGCAGGCGCAGGTCTCGAGGTCCAGCAGGAAACAGGCGACGTTGGTGAACGACACCTCGCCGGTGTCCTCGTCGGCCAGCTTGTGCAGGCAGCAGCGGCCGCAGCCGTCGCACAGGCTCTCCCACTCGGCCTCGGTCATCTCGGAGAGGGGGGTGACGCGCCAGAAGGGGTCGCTCATGTCACGGCCCCCAGCGGTCGATCAGGTGCCGGTCGATCAGGTGCCGGTCGATCAGGTGCCGGTCGATCAGGTGCCGGTCGATCAGGTGCCGGTCGATCAGGTGGATGAACGAGCCGGCGACCCGCCCCCGGCTCAGGCCGGCGGTCCCGAGGCTGCGGCCGCCGGCGTCGCTGATGTGGAACAGCGGCCGCGCGTCCTCCCCGCCCTCGTCGAGGATGGTGGCGTAGTGGAACTCGTGGCCCCGGAACGCCGCTCCCTCCCCCCCGAGGGGGCCATCGCCGGCCAGCACCGCCACCCGATAGCCAAGATGCAGGCGACGGCTGGCGAAACTGGTGGCGAGGGGCAGCAGGCCGGCCATGGCGTGCCCGGTCCCCGCCGCATCCACCAGCACCCGCCCAAGCACCATGTAGCCTCCGCACTCGCCGAGCACCGCGGCGCCGCGGGCCGCCGCCGCCCGCAGGCCGGCGAGGAAGCGGCCATTGGCGGCCAGGCGGCCGGCATGCAGCTCGGGGTACCCTCCCGGCAGGATGACGGCATCCGCATCGGCCGGCGGTGGTTCATCGGCCAGGGGCGAGAAGGTGGAAACCTGGGCTCCGGCGGTCCGCCAGCCGTCCAGCACCGCCGGATAGGCGAACGCGAAGGCCTGGTCGCGGGCGACGGCGATGCGTTGTCCCGGCGGCGGCAGCGGCGTCGCCGGTAGCCCCTCCGCCGACAGCCGCAGTGGCCGGGACAGGGCCACCAGCCGCTCCACGTCCACCGAGGCCGCCACCACGGCGGCGGCGGCGTCGAGAAAGGCCTCGAGGTCCGGGTGCTCCACCGCCTGCACCAGCCCGAGATGGCGGGACGGCAGGGCGAGCCGCGCGTCCGCGGCGAGACAGCCCAGGACGGCGACATCCGGCGCGTGGCGGGCGAGGGCGGCGCGGAGCACGGCCTCGTGGCGGGGACCGCCTACCCGGTTGAACACCACGCCGGTGATGGTGACTCCGGGCCGATGGCGGGCGAACCCCTGCACCACGGCGGCGGCCGAAGCCGCCTGGCCGCGCACGTCCACCACCAGCACCACCGGCCACCCCGTGAGCGCCGCCAGCGACGCGGTGGAGCCGTCGGCGTCGGTGCCGTTTTCCTCCCTCTCCCCCTCGAGGGGGAGAGGGTCGGG
>JAMOBE010000097.1:0-13912 GCA_039908285.1 Alphaproteobacteria bacterium | reverse complement strand
ATGCGCCCGCCGCGCCGGACCATGCGCCCCCGAAGGCCGCCGCACCTGCGCCAGCAACCCTTTGCGTTCTTCTTCGGTCAGGAAACCAGCTTTGATCATACCCCGATTCGAATCTATTCCGCTTCATCGCGCAACCCATTTCGGCATTTTTCCGGGACTCAGCGGATTCAAGGTATATTCCCATTTGCATCAAAAAATCCAACACGCACAAAAATTGTACCTATCTAACAAATGTTCTGTATATACCTCAACCCACCGCCTTGCAAGCAAAGCGGGTTTTCGCATGAAATGCGATCGAATTTCGAGTGGGGCAGGGCTCAGGGCATTCCCGACTCGTCGACTCGGGGGGCTATCAAGCACCATAAACGTCGGCAACGCCCCTGGTCAGGCCGCGCTGATGAGCTTTCTGGTCTCCTGAATTACCTTCAGGAGAAGGTCGAAGGTGGTCGAGGGGTTGCCGAGCGACGTGCCCTCGGCGTCACGCGCCATGCGGCCCGCCTCGGCGTTGCGCATGGCTTTATCCAGGTCCTTGGCCATTGCCTTGTAGTCGAACTCGGCACCCCTGTCGTGGTCGTAGGCCGGCATTAAGGTTTTCAGATGTTTCTGCAGGTCGGCACAGCACCCCGGTCTGTTGTATGCATCGTAATGGTAGATTGCCCACAACTCGATGCAGGGGGTGGATTGAGCAATCTCTATGTCGTTGTCCCTGGCTCGTTGCAATGACGCATCCCAATTGGGATGGGTGTCGCGATCAATAACGCACCAGACACTTGTATGCTCGCGATCATACCTGTCGCTGTTGCGCCTGAGTTGCTTGCGAAAGTTGATAGCGGCATCGATTTGAGTCGAAGGAACGCCTGAGCTGCTATCGATTTCAACCAGTTGAGACGCACCGTGATCGCGGACAAAAGCCTCAAGGTATCGCGGCTCGGTATTGCGGCCCTCGCAGAAAATGACGATCTTCGCCTTCGGCTTTCGTTGGGAAGGACGACGCTCCAGACTGGGAGGGGGCCGGCGGCTCATGGATCCACCTTTCTGTTGAACCAGTCATCCACCGGCCGGACGTAGGGAATGGCTCCGAAGCGACCGTCCAGGTACCCCTTCTCCAGATTGTCATGAGCGCGGGTCGCGATGTCGGTCAAGGGATAGAGGTGCGTCGCCCCGCCCCGATCCTTCTCGGTGAACCAGATCTGATCCCGCCGCAGCAGGTTGCGGCTCAGAAGCGACGAATCATGGGTGGTGAAAAGAAGCTGCGCCCCCTTCGGATTGGTCCGCGGATTGTTGAACAGCTCGACGATCTTGCGCGACAGCAACGGGTGCAGACTGGAGTCCAGTTCATCGACGATGATGGGACTGCCTGTGTCAAGCGCTTGTAGCACTGGAACGGCAATGTAAATATATCTGTGAGTGCCGTGACTTTCGTTGCGCCACGGAAATGTAACATCACTGCCATCAGATGATGTATGCTTGAAGACAATACTGTGAACAGCCGCTTTGCCTTCACCATCTCTATATATCTCATCGCCGTTAGAAATAATGATAGCATAATTGTCGAATTCTTCACGGTCAAGTTGTTCTATTTTTTCGATTTCTCCTGCTGACTCTGACATATCAACAACTATCTTGCGCGCATCAACATCGATAACGCCAATATCAGCCGCACGAATAATGTCCAACAGCCGTGCCTTCCCTGCATCATCGGCAATCATGCGGCCGAGTTTCCTCTGTATTGCCTCAGATTTGCCAATATATACGGAGGGCCATGAGCGAAAGTAGTCAATAATCATTCCAAGTTTTTCGTGATTGTTCTGCGCGGCTGCGGACAGAAACAGACTGTTTGGACGCTTACCATAAAGATCCTTGCGACGCCGACCCAGGGCGGCACCAAGAACCGGGGGTTCGCCAGCCTTCAGATGATACCAGATTTGCTGGCGGCCATTTGGATAGGCGTAAAGCCATTCTTCAACGATCTCCCTGGAGGTCAGTTTGAATCCGAAATGATAGCGGACCCCATCATGAACGAAATCGCAGTTCATTCTCGTCGGGGTGGAGGTAAACTTTTCATCGAGCAGGAACGGGTTCGTCAGTATGGGAGACCCTGGTTCTCCGCGGCGATGTGAATAGAGGACCGCTTCCTGAAAATACACCAAAGCCCTGACCACCGACGTCTTGCCCGAGGCATTGGCGCCGTAGAGGGCCGCGACCGGCAGCACGTGGCCCTTGATGCCGGGAAGCTCCCGCAGCGGGTCCGGGCTGTCCTTGATGGCCCTGGAGGCCATGAACGACAGTTCCTGGTACCCCTTGATGGACCGGTGATTCTCGACGCCGAAACGCAGCAGCATCGAACGCGTCCCCTTTTGTCACTTTCAACGCAAAATATGCATCCCTATGACAAATTTCAAACATAAAACAGCAGAATGTCCTAATTTGTCAGGACAATCGCATAAGGGTGCGATTGCCCGTCCGTATCCCACGGGGCGGTTGCCTCACCGGGGAAGCCCTCCTATGATCGTGGGCCGTGGGGTCGGACGGGCCGACGGTGGGGAGCGGATCCAGTTCCGGGGACAATCGATGTTCGCCTATATCCTCCGCCGCCTGGCGCTCATTCCGCTGACCATCCTCGGGATCATGGTGATCAACTTCGCCATCGTGCAGATCGCCCCCGGCGGGCCGGTCGAGCTGATGCTGTCGAAGTTGCAGGGCACCGGGGTGGCGGCCACCGCCCGCATTTCCGGAGCCGGGGGGTCGGAGGTGGGCGGCAAGTACCGGGGGGCGCAGGGGCTCGATCCCGAGTTCGTCAAGTCGCTCGAGAAACAATTCGGGTTCGACCGGCCGGCCCATGAGCGGTTCCTTCTCATGATGCGGAACTATCTGTCCTTCGACCTGGGCAAGAGCTATTACCGCGATCGGTCGGTGGTGGACCTGATCATCGACAAGCTGCCGGTGTCCGCTTCCCTCGGCATCTGGAGCACGCTGATCGTCTATCTGGTGTCGATTCCCCTTGGCGTCGCCAAGGCGGTGCGGGATGGCTCGCGTTTCGACGTGGCGACGAGCTGGGCCATCATCATCGGCTATGCGGTGCCGGCGTTCCTGTTCGCCATCCTCCTCATCGTCCTGTTCGCGGGCGGGCGCTATTTCGACTGGTTCCCGCTGCGGGGGTTGACCTCCGACAACTGGGCGGACCTGAGCTGGTTGCAGCGCGTCGGCGACTATTTCTGGCACCTGACGCTGCCGGTGCTGGCGATGGTGATCGGCAACTTCGCCGGCCTGACCATGCTGACCAAGAATTCCTTCATCGAGGAAATCAACAAGCAGTACGTGGTCACGGCGCGGGCCAAGGGCCTGACCCGCCACCAGGTGCTCTATGGCCACGTGTTCCGCAACGCCATGCTGCTGGTGGTGGCTGGCTTTCCGGCGGCCCTGATCAACATGCTGTTCACCGGATCGGTGCTGATCGAGGTGATCTTTTCCCTGGACGGGCTCGGGCTGCTGGGGTTCGAGGCCGTCATCAACCGGGACTATCCGGTGATCTTCGGCACCCTGTACTTCTTCGGACTGATCGGCCTTGCCCTCAATCTGGTCAGCGACCTGGCCTATCACGCCGTCGACCCCCGCATCGACTTCGCGAAGCGGGAGGTGTGATGGCCGGCCCGCTTCGCCAGCGCATTCATATCCACATCTCGCCGCTGACCCGGCGGCGCCTCGCCCTGTTTCGCGCCAACCGCCGCGGGTTCTGGGCGCTGTGGCTGTTCCTCGCCCTGTTCGTGACCAGCCTGTTCGCCGAGGTCATCGCCAACGACCGGCCGCTGCTGGTGGTCTACGACGGTCACCTCTTCGTTCCGGCGGCCGTGGACTACGCCGAGACCGACTTCGGCGGCGACTTCGCGACCCTCGCCGACTTCCGCGACCCCTACCTGGCCGAGCGGATCACCAGCCGGGGCTGGATGCTGTGGCCACCGGTCCGCTACAGCTACGGCACCATCAACTACACCCTGACGGTGCCGACGCCGGCGCCACCCGCCGGCGACAACTGGCTCGGCACCGACGATCAGGGGCGGGACGTGGTGGCGCGGCTGATCTATGGGTTCCGCCTGTCGGTGCTGTTCGGGCTGGCGCTCACCGTCGTCGCCTCCAGCATCGGCATCGCCGCCGGCGCGGTGCAGGGCTATTTCGGCGGCTGGGTGGACCTGTTGATGCAGAGGTTTCTGGAAATCTGGAGTGGTCTGCCGGAACTGTTCATCCTGATCATCGTCTCCAGCGTCATTGTCCCGGGGTTCTGGAGCCTGCTCGCCATCCTGCTGCTGTTCAGCTGGACGGCGCTGGTGGGGGTGGTCCGCGCCGAGTTCCTGCGGGCGCGCAATTTCGACTATGTCCAGGCGGCGCGGGCGCTCGGGGTCGCGGACGCGCGGATCATCGTCCGCCACGTGCTGCCCAACGCCATGGTGGCGACCCTGACCTTCACGCCGTTCATCCTGTCCGGGTCGATCATAGCGCTGACGGCGCTCGACTTCCTCGGCCTTGGGCTGCCGCCGGGATCGGCCTCCCTCGGGGACCTGTTGCGCCAGGGCAAGGAGAACCTGAACGCCCCGTGGCTCGGCATCACCGGGTTCCTGGTGGTGGCGACCATGCTGACTCTCCTGGTGTTCGTCGGCGAGGCGGTGCGCGACGCCTTCGACCCGCGCAAGGCCGTGGCGTGAGGGACCCGTCATGACAACGCCTCCCCCTCCCACTCCCCATACTTCCCCCCTGCTCCAGGTGCGTGACCTCTCGGTGTGGTTCGGTCGCGGCGACACCGCGGTGCGGGCGGTGAACCACGTGGGCTTTGACCTCAACCGGGGCGAGACTCTGGCCCTGGTGGGGGAGAGCGGCTCGGGCAAGTCGGTGACGGCGCTGTCGATCCTCCAGCTTCTGCCCTATCCCCGGGCCTGGCACCCATCGGGCAGCATCCGGCTGCACGGCCAGGACCTTCTCGGGGCGCCGGAGGCGACGCTGCGGGCGGTGCGGGGTGATCGCATCGCCATGGTGTTCCAGGAGCCCATGACCTCCCTCAACCCCCTGCACGCCATCGAGCGGCAGGTCGGCGAGGTGCTGGAGATTCACAAGGGCCTGACGGGACGGGCGGTGCGCGAGCGGGTGCTGGAGCTTCTCCATCTGGTCGGCCTGCCGGAGGCGGCGAGTCGCCTCGGGGCGCTGCCGCACGAGCTTTCGGGAGGGCAGCGCCAGCGGGTGATGATCGCCATGGCGCTGGCCAACGAGCCGGACCTCCTGATCGCCGACGAGCCGACGACGGCGCTCGACGTCACCATCCAGGCGCAGATCCTGAGGCTCCTCAAAGACTTGCAGGCCAAATTCGGCATGGCGGTGCTGTTCATCACCCACGACCTGACCATCGTGCGCAAGGTGGCGGACAGCGTCTGCGTGATGAAGGACGGCCGCATCGTCGAGCACGGGCCGGTGTCCCGGATCATGGCGGCGCCGGAGCACCCCTACACCCGCGTCCTGCTGGCCTCGGAGCCGCGGGGCGGGCCGGCCGCCGCGGCCGCCGACGCGCCCGAGATCATGGCGGCGGAGGATTTGCGGGTGTGGTTCCCGGTCCGCCGGGGGCTGATCCGCCGCACCGTGGACCACATCAAGGCGGTGGACGGCATCAGCCTCACCATCCGCGAGGGCCACACCGTCGGCGTGGTGGGCGAGAGCGGCTCGGGCAAGACCACGCTGGGCAAGGCGCTGCTGCGGCTGATCCACAGCGAGGGCCGGGTGCGCTTCATGGGCCGGGCCATCGACGGCCTGGGGACCGGGGAGCTGCGCCCGCTGCGCCGGCAGATGCAGATCGTGTTCCAGGACCCCTATGGTTCCCTCAGTCCCCGGCTGTCGGTGGGCCAGATCGTCGAGGAGGGCCTGCTGGTCCACGGCATGGGCGGCAGCCGCGACGAGCGCCGCGCCCTGATCGGGCGGGCGCTGGAGGAGGTGGGCCTGGACGCCGCCAGCCAGGACCGCTACCCCCACGAGTTCTCGGGTGGACAGCGCCAGCGCATCGCCATCGCCCGCGCCCTGGTCCTGAAGCCCCGCTTCATCGTCCTCGACGAGCCCACCAGCGCCCTCGACGTGTCGGTGCAGGCGCAGATGGTGGATCTCCTGCGCGACCTCCAGACCCGCTACCGCCTGGCCTACCTGTTCATCAGCCACGACCTGCGCGTGGTGCGCGCCCTGGCCGAGCACCTGGTGGTGATGAAGGACGGCCGGGTGGTCGAGGCCGGCCCCGCCGCGGAGCTGTTCTCGAACCCCCGGCAGCCCTACACCCGCGCCCTGATGTCGGCCGCCTTCGCCATGGACGTGGACGAGCCCGGTCCGGAATCCTGGCCGCCAGGGGAGAACGATGCTAGATTTCCCCCGGCTGGTGGGATTTTCGCAGCCCGCGAAGACTCTTGAGATCGATAACATAATGCGGCGGAGCCGCAATCAGTAGTACATGTGGGGGGGATATCCATGATCAAGACGGGACGTTCCATCGTTGCGCTTGGCGTTTTCCTGACCATGGTCATTGTGGTGCCACTCCTGGCCTGGGCGGGGAATGATGACAAGGACCGTGCGCCAGGAACAACGTTCCGGGACTGCCAGGAATGTCCGGAGATGGTTGTCGTTCCGGCCGGTCAGTTCATCATGGGCTCCCAGGACGGGGATGATGATGAGAAGCCGCCGCATCAGGTCACCCTCTCCCGACCTTTTGCCGTCGGCCGGTCCGAGGTGACGGTGGGACAGTGGGCTGCGTTCGTCAACGCGAGCGGTCATACCGTCGATAACTCATGCTATCACTGGTCCGCGTCGAAATGGGTCAGCCGGGAAGGGCGGACCTGGCGCCGGCCCGGCTTCGATCAGTCGGAGCACGACCCGGTGGTCTGCGTGTCC
This sequence comes from Alphaproteobacteria bacterium, assembly GCA_039908285.1. Taxonomy (GTDB): domain Bacteria; phylum Pseudomonadota; class Alphaproteobacteria; order Rhodospirillales; family Rhodospirillaceae; genus JAMOBE01. Next base: position 7,006 of record JAMOBE010000097.1, on the reverse strand, counting down.
TGGGAGGACGCCAGCGCGTTCGTCAAATGGCTCAACAGGAAGGTGAGCGGAAACAGCAACGGGAGCGGCCCGTATCGACTGCTTACGGAAGCCGAATGGGAATACGCGTCGCGCGCAGGCGGAACAGGCGAGTGGTCCTGTGGATCGGACAAAAACTGTCTGAACGAGGTGGCGTGGTACAATGCCAATTCCGGCAGCAAGACGCATCCGGCGGCCAGCAAGGCGGCGAACGCCTTTGGGCTCCATGACATGCATGGCAACGTCTGGGAATGGGTGGAGGATTGCTTCGTCGGCTCGCATGCCGGGGCTCCCGTGGACGGCGCCGCGCGGAAATGCGATGGGTCCCCATTGCGCGTTGTTCGGGGCGGCTCCTGGGATGGGAATTTCTTTGACCTGCGCTCGTCCAGCCGCATCGGAATCGTTGCCGAGGACCGCTTCTTCAGTACCGGCTTTCGCATTGCCAGATCGATTCCGTGACACCCGCCATCTTCACTCCCTCTCCCCCCGGAAGGGGGGGGAGAGGGCTTTTGATCGGTTCACCCGATTGCCCTACGCGAGCCGGGCCGTTATCCGATCGAACGATTCGATGCGGTCCACCGGCCCCAGGGCGGCGAAGGTCGGGCGGCTGGCCAGGATACGGCGCGCCAGGGCCTGCACTGCCGCCGCGTCCACCGCCTCCACCTGGGCCACGGACTCCTGATAGGGAATCGGCCGGCCGAACACCAGAAGCTGGCGGGCAAGCTGCTCGCACCGCGACGAGGTGCTTTCCAGGGACATCAGGATGCTCGACTTGATCTGGGCGCGGGCGCGCAGGATCTCGTCCTCTCCCACGCCCTGGGTGACCTTGGCGATTTCCTCGCACATCACCGGGATCAGTTCCTCGACGTCGTCCTCGCCGGTGCCGGCGTAGACCGCGAACAGTCCACCGTCCAGGTACGAGGACGCGAAGGAATAGATGGAATACACGAGTCCCCGCTTCTCGCGGATTTCCTGGAACAGCCGCGACGACATGCCGCCGCCCAGCAGGGCCGACAGCACCGACGAGGCGTAGAAGCCGGGATCGTCATAGGCGATGCCGTCGAATCCCAGTACCAGCTGTATCTGTTCGAGGTCGCGGACCTCGCGAAAGTCGCCGCCGAGGTAGCGGGCCGGCTCGTCGGTCACGGCGCCCATCGTGGGCAGTCCCTCGAAGATCCGCGCGGCACTGTCGGCGAGCCAGTCGTGGTCCACCGCCCCCGCCGCCGTCAGCACCATGCGCGGGGCGGAATAGCAGTCCCGCATGTAGGCGGCGATGACGTCGCGGGTCACCGAGCGGACCACCTCGGCGGTGCCCAGCACCGGCCGTCCCAGCGGCTGACCCGGATAGGCCGCAGACTGGAAGTGATCGAAGATGATGTCGTCGGGGGTGTCGGTGGCCTGGTGGATCTCCTGCACCACCACCGCCTGCTCGCGGACCAGTTCGTCGGGATCGAACACCGAGTGCTGGAGGATGTCGGAGATGATATCGAGGGCAAGCGGCGCATCCTCCTTCAGCACCTTGGCGAAGTAGGCGGTGTGCTCGCGCGAGGTGTAGGCGTTGAGGTGGCCGCCCACGTTCTCGATCTCGACGGCGATGTCCTGCGCCGACCGCCGCTCGGTGCCCTTGAAGGCCATGTGCTCCAGAAGGTGGGAAATGCCGTTGACGTGCGCGGGCTCGTGGCGGGCGCCCACGTCCACCCACACGCCGAGCGACACCGTCTCCACCGTGTCCATGACGTCGGTGGCGATTCGCAGGCCGTTCGGCAGGGTGGTGGTCCTGATGGTCATGGGGCGGTCATCTCCCGGAAACATGGGCGCGGACGTGGGCCTCCACGGCCGCGAGATCGTTCGCCAGGATCGTGCAGCGCTCCTCGCGGGTAGCAAGGTCGGCAAGACGCGGCGGCAGGGCGGGACGAATGCCGGTCGCCTCTTCCACCGCCGTCGGGAACTTGGCGGGGTGGGCGGTCGCCAGCACCACCACCGGGATGTCCGACTCGAGCGAGCCGGCCCGCGCCGCGGCGACACCGACCGCCGTGTGCGGGTCGAGAAGCTCGCCGGTCTCGGCGTAGATCCGGGCGATGGTCTGTTTCGTTTCGGCATCGTCGCTGGCGAAGCCCCGGAACAGCTCGCGGGCCTCCTGCAGCAGGTCGTTGTCGATGGAGAACGAGCCGCCCTGCCGGAACCGGGCCATCAGCCGCGCCACCTCGGCGCCGTCGCGGTCGTACATGTCGAACAGCAACCGCTCGAAGTTGGAGGATACCTGGATGTCCATGCTGGGACTCAAGGTGGGGACGACCGGCTGCATCGTCATGTCGCCGCTTTCAAAAAAGCGGGTGAGGATGTCGTTGCTGTTCGAACCGATGACGAAGCGATCGATGGGCAGGCCCATGGCCCGGGCCACGTAGCCGGCGAACACATTGCCGAAGTTGCCCGTCGGCACCGAAAAGGCGATCGGCCGCTCCGGCGCGCCGAGGGAAAGCCCCGCCCAGAAATAGTACACCACCTGGGCCATGATCCGGGCCCAGTTGATGGAGTTGACCGCCGACAGCCGCATTTCGTCGCGGAAGGCGCGATCGTTGAACATCGCCTTCACCAGGTCCTGGCAGTCGTCGAAGGTCCCCTCGACGGCGATGTTGTGGACGTTGGCCGACAGCACGGTGGTCATCTGGCGCCGCTGCACCTCCGATACCCGGCCGCGGGGGTGGAGGATGAAGATGTCCACCGCCTCGCGGTCACGAAAGGCCTCGATGGCAGCCGAGCCGGTGTCGCCCGAGGTGGCGCCGACGATCACCACCCGCTCGCCCCGCTGGCTCAGCACGTGATCGAAGATACGCCCCAGGAACTGCATGGCGTAGTCCTTGAACGCCAGCGTCGGGCCGTGGAACAGCTCCATCACCCACTCGTTGAGGCCGATCTGCTTCAACGGCGCCACCGCCCGATGGCCGAAGCCGGCATAGGCGGCGGCGGCGATATCGGCCAGCTCGGACTCGGTGACCGCGGCCCCGACGAAGGGCAGCATCACCTGCACCGCCAGCTCGGGGTAGGTCAGGCCACGCAGGGCGCGGATTTCCTCATTCTCGAACACCGGCCAGGTCTCGGGCACGTACAACCCGCCATCGCGCGCCAGCCCGGCCAGCAGGACGGCGTCGAACGAAAGGGTCGGGGCCTCCCCGCGTGTGCTGACGTATTTCACTGCCGTGCTCCTGCCTGGCCTGCCAATGCGCCGCCACACTACACCGGGCATGCCGGCCGCGACAATCACGCTGCTCCGCGACCAGCAATTCTCATTATCAGGTCCTGAGACCAAATGAACAGGTTGGCATGGGTCATGACGTTGGATATAGTTGTGCACGCACAAGGGGCGAATGCGGCATGGCAATGCGACATATTCACGTTATGGCAGTGATGGCTGGGCTGGTGTGGTGCGCGCCGATGGCCCTGGCCGATGACAACCGTGGAGAGCATGAGTCCCACAAGGGAAGGGGGGGCACGGTGGGAACCTGCCCCGCTGCCGCCGTTCCGGCACCGCGTTGCGCCAACACGGTCGCGGCGGCTTTCGGACCGGACGGGCGGCCGGTCCTGGCCTGGGCGCAACGGGGCCATCTCTACGTCGCCCGCGCCGACGAGCGGGGAGCCGTCACCCTTCCGCCCACCAGGGTCAACGCGGAGGCCGCATCCATCGATGACAGCGGCGAGGGGCGCCCCAGAGTGGTGGAGGCGGGACCCGGTCGCATTCTCGTCTCCTACGTCGTGCGCGGCGAGACGTCCACGTCCGGGACGTTGATGTTCAGCCGCTCGGAGGATGACGGCCGCACCTTCACGATGCCGGTCCGGCTCAGCGACGAGGCCAACCCGGTCAGCCAGCGCTTCGCGGCGCTGACCGCCAGTGCCGACGGCCGTGTCGTCGCCGCCTGGCTCGACAAGCGCGACGCGGCGGCGGCCTGGTTCGAAGGGGCCAGGAGTGGAGCCGCCGTCTACTACGCCCTGTCGACGGACGGTGGACGGACGTTCTCCCCCAACACCAGGCTTCTGGATCGTACCTGCGAGTGCTGTCGCCTCGGTCTGGCTCTGGGAGACGATGGTCAGTCGGTGGTGATGTGGCGCAACATCTTCGGCCGCAACATCCGCGACCATGCGCTGGCCACGATCGGGCGCGACGGCGCCGCTGGTCCGGTCCACCGGGTCAGCGAGGACAACTGGGCGGTCGACTCCTGCCCACACCACGGTCCCGCCCTGTCCGTGGCGGCGAGTGGAGTCTATGACGCGGTGTGGTTCACCGGCGTCAAGGCGCGTCGAGGCGTGTACCACGCCCGCACCACCGACGGCGGCCGGACCTTCTCGGCGCCGCTGCGCCTCGGCGGTCCGGACACCCCCACCTCCCATCCCCAGGTGGTGAGCCGGGGAGACTCGGTGGTCGTGGCGTGGAAGGAGCTTCTCGGGGATCACGTCGAGATACGAAGCATGACCTCGAGCGATGGCGCCCGCACCTGGAGCACGCCGAAGCGGCTCGCCGAAACCAATGGAGCCTCCGATCATCCGCAACTGCTCACCGACGGGCAGCGGGTATTCCTGTCGTGGCTCACCGCCGCCGAGGGATACCGGTTGCTGCCGGTGGACCAGCCATAGGGGACTCGGGCATGGGCCGGGGGGTGAAGCTCAGGGTTCTGACCGTGGTTCTGGCGGTGGCCATGCTGCTGTCGTCCGCGGTCGCGGCCCCGGTCGCGGCCCATGAGCCGAAGCCGTTCGTGCGCGGCAGCCTGGCGGGCATCGTTGCCGCCCACGCGGGATCACCCTTCATCGTCGCCTTCTGGTCCACCGACTGCGTGCCCTGTCTGGTCAATCTGCGGCTCTGGCGCGAACTGATCGAGGAGCGTCCCGATATCGCCCTGGTCCTGGTGTCCACCGACCGGCCCGACGACCTTCCGCGTCTTCAGCGCCTGATCGAGCGCCACAAGCTGCAGGCGGCCGAGTCCTGGATGTTCGCCGATGCCTTCATCGAGCGGCTCTACGCCGACGTGGACCGTTCGTGGGGGGGCGAACTCCCGCGCACCCATCTGTTCGACGCCCACGGCGAGCGTCGCCTAGTCGAAGGCATCATCGACAAGCACGCCCTGATCGACTGGATCGACAGCCGGAAACTGACCAACGCCAACCACCCGAGATGAGATGCGGTATCAATTGCTGGCGGCGGTTTCCCCGGTGTCGTGCCGGGCTACCCTGGTGACCAGTGGCACCTTGCCGAACTGGGCGTCGGCGGCGTTGCGGGCGACGGTGAAGCGCTTCAGTTCCGCTCCGGCCAGGGTGTGGCCCGAGGGGAATTTCACGTTGAGGGGGTTGGTGCGGTCACCACCCACCAGAACCTCGTAGTGCAGGTGGGGGCCGGTGGAGGCGCCGGTGGTGCCGACATAGCCGATCACCTGGCCCTGGCGGACCGTGGTTCCGGCGCGCATGCCCTTGGCGAATCGATTGAGGTGGGCGTAGCCGGTGGAATAGGTGCCGGTATGGCGCAGGCGCAGATAATTGCCGAAGCTGCTGCTGAACTCGGCCTTGTCGATGACGCCGTCGCCGGCGGCGAACACCGGCGTGCCGGTGACGGCGGCGAAGTCCACGCCTCGGTGCATGCGGGTATAGCCCAGGATCGGGTGCGTCCGCATGCCATACCCTGACGACAGCCGCGCGCCGTCGATGGGGGTCTTCAGCAGTGCCTTGCGCACGCTCTGGCCGCGGCCGTCGTAATAGTCGGAAAGCCCGTCGGCGTCGGTGTGGTGGTAGATGGCCCGGCGGTCGCCGCTCAGGGTGAGGGCGGCGAAGGTGACCTCGCCCTCGCGAATCGTCTTGCCCTTGTCGGTGACGAATCGCTCGAACATGATCTCGAAGGAGTCGCCCGGCTGGATGTCCCGCTGGAAGTCCACGTCGTAGGAGAACGCCCGCACCACCTCGACCAGCAGGTTGACCGGAACCCCGGCGGATACGGCGGCCTCGTACAGGCTGGTGGAGATGGTGGCCTCGCCGCGGACGAGTTTCTTGTGTACCGGCTCATGGACATCGGAGGCGGAGAAGCCGTCGTCGCCGTCGCGGCTGGCCTCGACGTGCCGGCCGGGAGCCGGATCCAGGGCCACGTTCGTCAGGGTCTTCCCGCCGTCGGCGGCGGAATCGAAGGTGAGGGTGATCTCGTGTCCCGGCTTCAGGTCGCGGGGATTGAACACCGCGCCCAGGGCCTCCACGGCCTCGTGGGCCTCGGTCCGGCCGGCTCCGGCGCGGTCGAGCAGGCTGGCCAGGGTGTCGCCGCTGCGTACCCGCAGAATCCGTCGGCGCGTGTCGTCGTCCGGAGCGTGTGTCGGCGCGGAGTCGGGATGGTAGCTGGCCTGGATCAGCCGGGGCGCGTCCGGCTCCACGGACGGGGCGGCGGGCGGTGATGCCGGCAGCAGGACGATGGCGAAGGCGAGGACAGACGTGGCTGCCATTCCGCCCATGACCGACCATTTCAGCAGCGAGCGCAGACCAATCCGCACGAGCAGGCCCCCTTGATCCATTTCAAAACCGCCCCCCCCTGGGCGGGCGGCTGTAAAGATGTTTCAGAGGCTTTGGAATGTCAACAGCTCATCGACGGAATTCGCCGTGGAATCAAGGTGATTCCAGATGAGTCTGCCCAACCGCCTTCAGGAGGGCACCGAATGTCTTGCAGCACCACCACTATCCGGTTCAAGGACGCCGTCGAAAGGGTGCGACGTCATTTTTAAAGGGTGCGACGTCATTTTTATCGATTCATGCGTTGACAGGGGGTGGTGAGGGAGGTAGAAGACGCCTCCGCCGCGGTTGGCCTCTGGTCCCGGTGGCGGGATCAGGTGGGGCGAACGAGACGAGATGCCCAAAAATAGGTGTTGACGTGGTTTTGGGGCGGGTATAGAAGACGGCCTCCCTGGTTGGGGACGGACTTGAGGGTCGGGAATAAACGGTAGATCGATTAGTTTTTGTCTTTAGCTCTTTG
>JAMOBE010000096.1:0-13949 GCA_039908285.1 Alphaproteobacteria bacterium | reverse complement strand
GGACCGTCGAGGCGCTCTGGTCAACCATCGGCGAATGCCTCGACAAATTCTCGCCAAACGAGTGCTCAAACTATTTCCGCCATGCCGGTTATGGACGCTCGGCCTGAAAATGCTCTAGAGCCTCGTCATGCTCGATCCGCGCGGAGTTTTCCTGCTTTGATGGATCAAAGTAAATGTAGACAACGTAGACCGCCGCACCATTCTGATTATTGTCACTGCCTGTTCGGCATACGGCAAAATCGAATCTCTCGGGCGCTGAACAACCGGCCAGAAACGTCGGGTCAGCCACCTCATGGATCCCCTCATTTTCAGATTGCCGCGAACAGGTCCGAGATTGCCCGTGACTGCTGCAGCAATTCGAAGAAGCGCTCCAAAAGGGGGCGGAGGGGGGGGTGAGGGCTATTTGGAAGTGCCCTCATGACCCCACGGGGTCGGGCTGCTTCGCCTTGGCCTTCCGGACCGACGGCTTGCGTGGTTTTTTGGCTGGTGGTTTCGGCTCGGCTATCGGCTCGGCTACCGGTTCGGCTACCGGTTCGGCTACCGGTTCGGCTACCGGTTCGGTGGGTGCGGGAGCAGGTGCGGGCTCCGCAGCCATCTCCACAACCGGAGTGGGCACCGGAGCGGGTGCCACCACCGGCGGCGCCAGGGCGCGCAGCCAGCGATCCAGGCGCTCGGCCATTCGCCGCCAGTTGGGCTCCAGCATCATGGCGTGGGCCATGCCGGGGAAGATCTCGGCGCTGGTGCCATAGGCGCGGGCCGTCTGTTCGACCAGGCGCACCGGGAAAAAGGCATCCTCCGCCGCCCCGCAGACCAGCAGTGGCATGCCGGCCACATTGGCCCGCACCAGATCGACCCGGGGAAGATCGAGGCCCATCATGTCCATGATCACACGGGGCGACTCGGCCTGCATGTTGACGAAATAGGGCCGGATCACGTGATCGGGCGTCGCGTCGGAGAACAGGGCGCGGCGCATGGTGCCGAAGGTCGCCGCCTGCGGCCCGAGCGACTGCACCAGCGAGATCTCCCAGAACAGCGACGGGTCGCGCCAGGCCAGCCGGACCGAGGACTCGAGCAGCCCATCCGGCGGCACCGACGCCATCAGCACCGCCGCCGGCGCCCGCGTGGTCTGCAGGTACTTCTGCACGATCATCCCACCCATGGAATGACCGATCAGCACCGGCGGTGCTCCGAGGCGCTTCACGATCTTATGGACGTCATCCACATAGTCACCGAGACTGGCCCAGCGCAGCCGCTCCTTGCCGGCGCTGTGACCGTGACCGCGCAGGCTCAAGGCGTGGGCGGCATAGCCCCGCTCGGCGAACCACGGCAGGACATACTCGTCCCACACCCAGGCTGCCGCATTGGCCCCATGGATGAACAACAACGGATCGGGGTGGGTCCGGTGTTCCGGCACGCGGCTGATGAGTTCAAGGTCCATGGCTTTATGTCGCCGATCCAGCGGTTCAGCATCGAATACGTTATAGAAGTCGCGGCGAATTGGGGCAAGGGGCCAGTTTTCGCGGCAATTCCCGCACGGAACTGGTATGCTGGCTCGAACGCTATCGCCGGGAGAAGCCCACATGAAGGTGACCAGGACGAGTCTGGATGGGGTGCTCGCGATCGAGCCGCCGACCATGTTCGAGGATTTCCGCGGACAGTACGTGGAACTTTACAACAGGGGCCTGTATCAGCAGGCCGGAATCACCGTGGACTTTCCCCAGGACGACATTTCCGTCTCCTCCCGCCACGTGCTGCGCGGCATTCACGGCGATCAGACGACCTGGAAGCTGGTGTGCTGCCTCTATGGGCGGTTCTACCTGGTGGTGGTGAACTGGGACGAGACCTCACCCCAGTACCGCCGGTGGGAGGGCTTCACCCTGTCCGACCGCAACCGGCTGCAGATCCTCATCCCGCCGAAGTTCGGCAACGGCCACCTGATCCTCAGCGACACGGCGATCTTCCACTACAAGCAGAGCACCCTCTACGACCGCGACTCGCAGTTCACGATCCGCTGGGATGATCCGCAGGTGAACGCCTATTGGCCGGTCAAGGACCCGATCCTCTCCATCCGCGACTCCTCCGCCGCCGGGCACTGAGTCTCCTCCGGGGACAGTTCCCGGTGGATGTGGTCCATGCACTCGATCAGCCCCTGGCCGAACTCGACGCAGGGGTTGCTGGTCAGCTTGACGCCGACGCTCGGCCGGAAGGAGTACGGGGACAGCACGTAGTGGCCCTTGTACTCCTCCGCCAGAAACTCCACCTCGACCGAGTCGTCCAGCATCTCCTTGATCAGCATCAGCAGATCGCGATAGCGGAAGCGCTCGGTGCCGGTCAGCACGATGTTGACGTTGGCGAACCGGCCGTCGAGGATATCGACGCTGAGCCGTCCGGCATCGCGGCCGTGGATGTATTCCCGCACCTCGCTGCCATCGCCTGGAAACACGATCCGCCGCTCGCTCAGCGCCTGCTTCAGGATGCGGTACAGGCGGTTGGTGTGGTCGGCCCGCTCGCCATAGACCGAGCCATAGCGCAGGATGGTGTATTCAAGGCCGAACTGCTCGAAATACTGCTCGACGACCAGCTCGGAGCACTTCTTCGAGGCGCCGTAGAAGGCTCCCTTGTGGGAGAAGACGTAGGCTGAACTGGCGTAGACGAACCGGCGCACTTTATGGACGCGGCAGGCCTCCAGCACGGCAAGGTTGCCCATGACGTTGAGGCCGATGGTCCGGACCGGCTGGTCGATGCTCTGATTCAGGTCGGCGAGGCCGGCGAAGTTGTAGACCACCTCGGCGCCTGTCATCGCCTCCATGACCAGGCCGGCGTCCATCACGTCGCCGATGATCATCCGGCCCCGTCCCTTGAGCCAGGGGGACTCCTTGACGTCGAAGACCGTGACGGCATGGCCGCGGTGGATCAGCTCGTCCACCACATAGCTGCCGAGGAACCCCGAGCCGCCAAAGACCATGACCCTCACGGCGCCGCCTCCCCGCTGTCGGTGACCCCGCCGCCGGTGAAATGAGCGGCAAGGTGGGCGATGGCGCTGCGTCCCATGGCCAGGATCGCCTCGTTGGAGTTGCCGCCGATGTGGGGCGTGCAGATGATGTTGGGCAGGGTGAGCAGCTCGCGGTCCGTCGGCGGCTCGTGGTCATAGACGTCGAGGGCCGCCCCGCCCAGGGGACCGTGCAGCAGGGCCTGCTTCAGCGCCACGAGGTCGACGATCTCGCCCCGCGACGTGTTGATGAGCATGGCACCCGGCTTGACGCCGGCCAGGGTCTTTGCGTTCACCATGGTCCGGGTAAGCGGCGTCAGCGGCGTGTGCAGGGTAATGATGTCGGACTCGGCCCAGACCTGATCCTTGCTCGCCGGCTCGATGCCGTGGTCGCGGCAGTAGTCGTTCTGCTCGATGATGTCGTTGCCCAGGATGCGGCAGTGGAAGGGCGCCAGGAGCGCCGCCACCTCCCGGCCGGTGTTGCCGAGGCCGATGATGCCGACGGTGCGGCCGGAAAGCTGCACGCCGCCGTCCTTGCGCCACTCTCCCTCCCGCAGCAGGCGCGCGGTGGTGAAGACGTTGCGGCAATGGGCCAGCATGGTGCAGAGGACCAGTTCGGCCACCGAGCGGCGGTTGACGCCCCCCGTCCAGCCCACCGCCACCCCCCGCCGCCGGCAGGCCTCGAGGTCCACGTTGTCGAGGCCGACGCCATACTTGGCGACGATGCGCAGGTCCGGACAGGCGGCGAGGACGTCGTCGGTGATGGGCTCGAGACCGATTACGGCGCCCTCGGCCCCCCGCAGGAAGCCCACCAGAGCCGTGCCGGCGAGGCGCTGGCCGCCGTCGTTGTACGTGGCGAGCGGAAATCGTTCCGACAACTCCCGCCGAAGAACCGGATGGATGGAAAAGGACGGGGATGCCACCCGCAGCCGCGGCGAGGACGGCATCACCAGGCTTCCACGGCCCGCACGACGTCCGGAACGTCGACGCCGTACAGGGCATGCAGGTGGTCGCGGCTGCCGTTGACGACGACGAAGCCGTCGCGCAGGCCGAGCCGCTTCATCTCCACCGGACAGCGGGCGTCCATCATCGCCTCGGCCACCAGGCCGCCGAAGCCGCCGTCCAGCATCTGCTCCTCGATGGTGACGACGCGCCGCACCGACCCGAGCGCCGACGCGAGATCGGCGGCATCGAGGGGCTTGGCGCGGAACAGGTCGATGACACCGGCGTCGATGCCCCTGGCTTTCAGTGCCTCGCGGGCCGCCAGTGCCTTGTGGGTCATGTAGCCGCAGCCCATGAGCCACACATCCCGCCCCTCGGCGAGGACGGCAAAGCCGCGCCGGTACACCTCGGCGAAGCGACCCTGATACAGGTGCGGACGGACGAGCCGCTCGAGCCGCACGTAGCGCAACGCCGGGCGGGCGATGGCGTCCTCGGCGACCACGGTGGCCGACTCCTGATCGGCGGGGGTCACGACCTCGATGCCGTTGAGGGCGCGCATCGCCGCCAGGTCCTCGGGCGTGAAGTGGGTCAGGGTGGCGTGGTCGTAGCCGAGCCCCACACCCACCGCGATCATGGTCACCGGAAGCTGCATCGAAGTCAGCGAGCACTTGATCTGCTCATAGCAGCGGGCGGTGAGGAACGGCGCCATGGCATAGAGGAACACCGTCTTGCCCGACAGCGCCAGCCCGGCCCCGAGGTCGACCATGTTCTGCTCGCAGATGCCGACGTGGACGAACTGGTTCGGCAGGTCGGCGCGAAAGGCGTCCAGCGCCTCGGCGCCGAAGTCGGGACTGATGAGGTAGATGTCGCGGTTCCTGGTCGCGGCGGCATAGAGCACGTCGAGAAAGGCATCCCGCATCAGGCGCGGGCGGGCGGGAAGGGTCACGGTCATCGTCAATCCTCCGCCACCGGCAGGCCCAGCTCGGCGCGGGCGATGGCGATCTGTTCGGCGTTGGGCATGTGGTTGTGCCACTCGTGGTGGCCTTCCATGAAGGAGATGCCCTTGCCCTTCACGGTATCGGCGATGATGGCGAGGGGGCGGCCGCCGGTCCGGCCGATCAGGGCGAACGCCGCCGCGAGGCTCGCGAAGTCGTGGCCGTCGCAGTCCACGGCATGCCAGCCGAAGCTTTCCCACTTGGCGCGCAGGTCGCCGTGGGCCATCAGGGTCTCGGTGGCGCCCAGCATGCACAGTTTGTTGCGGTCGACGATGGTCACCACCGAGTCCAGACGATGGTGAGCGGCAAACGCGGCACTTTCCCAGATCGAGCCCTCATAGCATTCGCCGTCCCCAAGAATGACGAAGCTGCGATTGCCGCGTCCATCATGACGCGCCGCCAGGGCAAATCCCGACGCCATGCCGAGCCCGTGGCCCAGCGACCCGGAAATCCCCTCGATGCCCGGGACCCGGATGTCGGCGTAGATGCCAAGGAGGCCCCCCACCTTGCCATAGCGCTTCAGCTCCTCGGGACTGAAATAGCCGAAGTCGGCGAGGATCGGGTACAGGGCCTGCGCCGCGTGGCCCTTGCTGATGATCACCCGGTCGCGGTCGGGATGGTGGGGCTCGCCGGGGAACTGGCGGGCGATGCCGCCGTAATAGAGCGTCACCAGAATCTCGGCCATCGAGAAGGACGAGGGGAGATGGCCCTGCTGCTGGGCGATGACCATCGTGAACAGCTCCCGCCGCAGCCAGGCCGCCCGGGCCGGCAGGTCGTTGGGGGGGTGGTGCATGGGGTCCTCGCTGGCACGGATTGCGGTTGGTGGAACGGCGGCTACGCCGCGGCTGGGGTCAGCTTGCGCGGCAGGGGAATGGCGGTCATGCGGCGGACGTGCTCGACAACGGCACTCCCAAATGTGTTCTCGATCATCTCCAGATACCGCGGACTGGTGAAGTAGGTCAACCACGCCCGGTCCCGGAACGCCAGGATCTCGGCCGACGTGCAGTGGCGGTTGGCGAGCGGCAGACACTCGAAGCCATGCTGCGAATAGTCATGCCAGCGCGCCGGCAGGATCGCTCCCTCCGCCACGGCCGCATCATAGAGCGCCGAACCGGGATAGGCCATGGCCGAATAGAAGTTGGCGAATTCGCAGTTCAGGTCCAGGGCGAGGGCCAGCGTCTCCTCCATCCGCGCCATGGTGTCGTCGGGCAAGCCGAAGATGAAGTTGGCGGCGACGCGGATGCCCACCCGCTGGATGCGGCGCACCACGTCGATGATGTCGGCGTTGCTGTAGACCTTGGCCGCGCCGTCGCGCACGGTCTCGCTGCCGCTTTCGATGCCGAGGCACAGCCAGTTGACGCCGGCCGCCTTCAGGCTTTCCAGCACGTCGTCCTCGACGGTGTCCACCCGGGCGTAGGCCCAGATGTTGAGGCCATGGTTGCGCTGGCGCAGCAGGTCGCAGATGCCGAGCACATGGCGGCGGTTCAGCACGAACATCTCGTCCACGAACTTGATGTTCCGGACCCCATAGGTGTGCACCAGGTGGTCGATCTCGGCCACCACGGTCTCGGGCGTCCACATCCGGTAGCTGGGCTTGGAGAAGGGCGCGTTGATGCAGCAGAATTTGCAGTGATAGGGACAGCCCAGGCTGGTGTGGATGGCGGCATAGGGGGTGCGCTCGCCGATGTGGTCGAAGCAGTGCCAGTTGTGCGCCCGATAGCGGTCCATGGGCAACAGGTCCCAGGCGATGCCCGGCATCTCGCCGTCCAGGTCGCGAATCAGCGGCTCGACCGACGTCGGCGGGACGATCTGCCCCTCTCGCCCTTCCCTCCGCCACCACAGGCTTGGAACGTGGGAAAAGTCGGAGGCTCCGGCTCGCAGGGCCTCGGCGGTACGGACGATGGTGACGGGCCCCTCGCGGTCGCAGACGAAATCGACCGCCTCCTCCCGCATGGTGCGTTCGGGCAGGGCGGCCGGATGGGTGCCGACCATCAGCAGGCGGGCGCTGGGCCGCGCTTCGCGGATCAGGCGGGCGATGCGGCCGGCGGACGTCATGTTCTGGGTGGAGGCCGAGGGCTGAAGCCCGAAGACGACGATGACGATCAGAGTCGCATCGTACTCCTCGGTCGCGACCCGCGCCGCCTCCTCGGCGGAGGCGAACATTGCGGGGGCATCATAGATGGCCACCGACAGGCCCCGGCGGCGGGCATGGGTGGCGTACAACCCGGCGAAGACCGGTGGCTCGATGCCGCAGAACTCGTCGCCCAGGCTCTGATAGGTCTGCCGACGGTCCCCCGGATTGATGAAGAGAATGTCCACCGCTTCGGTCACGCGTCGCTCCCTGACGTCTCCTCCGATGGTCCGGCCGAGTCGCGACCCGGACCTCTGATCGGAACGTCTACTCCGTCAGCCCCGAAAAGACAACCACGTCACGGTCCAGGGCAGGGTCATTCGGTTCTGCCGCTTAGCCTGGCTTTCGGCGCAGGGACGCCGACCCGCTTCATGCCGGAGGCATGCCTTTGACATGACGCGGGCTCGGGTTCCAGAAAAGCCTAAGATCAATATGGTGTGAGGGAGATCGGCGTCGGCTCGTTGCCGTTGCCGACCGGGGTGTCGCGCACCTCCACCAGCGGCCGGTCGAAGCAGTTGACGCCTCCCAGGGAACGGTAACAGTAGACCGTCTTCTGCTCACGCGGCAGAAGACGCACCACCTCCTTGCAGTATTCGCCGCCGTCCTGGGAACGCAAGGTGGAGCAATCCTTGCCGGTAGCAAAGCTGGCCACGTGATCGAGTACGGTCTTCTGCGTATTGATGACGGTGAACATCTCCAGCCCGATCAGCCCCGGTCCCGTTCCCGGTGGCGTGAAGGTCTTGACCACCGAACTTTCCCGGACCCAGTCGCCACAGCCGCCCAGAACGATGCAGCCGGCGAACAACACTGCCCAGCCTCTCATGGCCCCGTCACTCCCCTGCCGCCCGCGATCGCCGCCGTGATTCCCCTCATCATGGACGCAAAGGTTAAACAAACCCTGAAAATCGCCCGTGTCCGATTGCGTCTCCGTCACATTCTCCCATATACCGTCTCGGACGTGCCCGAGGGAGGGATATCATGGCGGTGGAAACTCCGGTGTGTGATTTTGGCTGGAGGGCGGTCGACTTCCGGCTGCGGGGTGTGGACGGACGGGACTGGTCCCTGGCCGACGTGCGGGGGGCGCGGGGGACGCTGGTCATGTTTCTGTGCAACCACTGCCCCTACGTCCGCGCCGTCATCGACCGCATCGTCCGCGACGTGGGGACGCTCCACGATCATGGCATCGGCGCCATCGCCATCATGCCCAACGACTCCGTCCAGTATCCCGAGGACTCCTTCGACGCCATGGCCGAGTTCGCCCGTCGGCACGCCTTTCCCTTTCCCTACGTCATCGACGAGACCCAGGAGGTCGCCAGGGCCTATGGCGCCGCCTGCACCCCCGACTTCTTCGGCTTTGACGCCGATCTCGGGCTGCAATATCGCGGCCGGCTGGACGCCTCGCGCAAGGAGGCGGCGCCGCCCGACGTGCGCCGCGACCTTTTCGAAGCCATGACTCTGGTGGCGGCGACCGGTCACGGTCCACGGGACCAGATCGCGAGCATCGGCTGCTCCATCAAGTGGCGTGAGGACGACCCTCGGTAGGGATCCCTTTATTGGTCATCGAAATGTCCGCGACCGCGGAAACCCTGACGTTCTTGATGACGCGCCGGAGTGGCCGCCGTATGGCTCCGGGCGCCAGCAACCGCAAGGGGTGATCCTGGCATCGCGCAATTTGCGAGCCCGGCCCCCCCTTGCCCACCCATTCGACTGCGAGTTGGGTAACGCCTTGGGCATCGGTCACATGGATGTTGTCGCGGAAGCGGATCACGTAGTCGAAGCCCAATTCTTCTGAGCCAGGGCCTGCCCAATGATGGAAATGCCCAAGGCGGCCGAAGTCATGACACCGATCGCCGCATTCGCAAGTGAGGCAACCCGCTTCGCATGCAGATCACCATCAAACACCGCATCGATGTACTTTTTACATCTTCGACGCGCCGGCCGCTCCCATCGCCCCGCTCCCACCGCCCCGCTCCCACCGCCTCGTCAATTCCGGGAGACAGCATCGCCTGCGCGCCGAAAAATCAAAAGGTGGGGGGGGGCGGCGACGCTTACGCTTGATCCGCATAACGCGTCGCGGTCTGCAAAATTTATGTAATCCGCATCATCTCACCGCGGCCCGCGCCAGCACCGGGGCCGGATTTCGGCCATCGATATCTGGCATGTCCCTTGCGCCAGCCAATGGCACGAAGGCGCCCAATCGGACGCCTTGAAAATGCCAAACAGGAGGCAAGACCATGAGCAACCCATCGCACGACAACGAACCGTTCTCCGTCGATACCGGCAACAGCCAGTTCCCGAGCCGGAACAGGCGACCGGAAGGCGACCGCTTCGACGAGGCCAGCGAGCCCCGACAAGGCTGATCGCCACGTGAGAGGGTGCCGAGGCCGCCCCATTATCAACCAGCAGGGGACTGCGTGGGGCGAGCCTCGACCACCATCAACCGCCGCGACGACCCGCTTCGAGGGCTCTGGGACCGGCTGACCCCGTAGCCTCTGTCACCCTCATCGCGGCGAAGTTGCAACAAACGGCAATGCAACCACAAACAGTGTTTGTTCACGTTGCAATAAAGTCTCTATCTTCCAGATTGGAGCCAAGACGAAGGAGTTCGCCATGAGACGGTACGCAGGTTTGGTTTTGTTTGTCGCGCTGTGCATGGTCACCGGCGTCCGGGGGGTGGCACGCGCCGATCCCGTTCCCGTCGTGATCGGCCTCGATGCCGAGTTCGGGCATCAGACGAGCACGTCCGCGCCGGCCATCCGCCAGGGGATCCTGGTTGCCATCGACGAGATCAACAGCCGCGGCGGTGTGCTGGGCGGACGGCCGCTTATGTTGGTTGAGCGTGACAACCGCTCGGTGCCGGCACGCGGGGTGCAGAACATCCGGGACCTTTCCGCCAATCCCGACGTGGTGGCGATTTTCTGTGGAAAGTTCAGTCCGGTCGTCCTGGAGGAAATCCCGGTCGTCCACCAGATCGGGATCCCTCTGCTCGACCCCTGGGCCGCCGCCGACGACATCATCGACAACGGTCATACACCCAATTTCGTCTTCCGCCTGTCCCTTCGCGATGGCTGGGCCGTGCCGGCGATGCTGGAGCATGCCGGTCACCGCGGCCTGGGCCGGATCGGTGTCCTGGTCCCGAACACCGCCTGGGGGCGCGGCAGTCTGAAGGCCGCCCAGGACTACGTGGGAGCCAATCAGGGCATGACCATCACGGCCACGAAGTGGTACAATTGGGGCGATACGTCTCTTCTGGACAAGTACCTCGAACTGGTGCGGTCCGGAGCCAACGTCGTCCTGCTGGTCGCCAACGAAAGAGAGGGGTCCATACTGGTCAAGGAAATGGCGTCCGTCTCCGCTACGGGGCGATTGCCGGTGATCGCGCACTGGGGCATCAGCGGCGGAGATTTCCGGGCGATGACCGGAGACGCCCTCGATGCGGTGGATCTGGTGGTGGTTCAGACCTACTCGTTCGCGGGTCCCCTGGATGAGCGGGCGCGGTCGGTGCTCGCCGCGGCCAGGCGCCTGTTCGGCCTGAACGGTCCCGCCGACCTGAAGTCCCAGGTTGGATTCGCCCACGCCTATGACCTGACTCACATCCTGGCCAGGGCCATCGACCGGGCGGGAGACACCGACCGGGCGGCCATTCGTGACGCTCTGGAACGACTGGACCGCGTGGACGGACTGATCCGAAGCTACGACCCGCCCTTCACGCCGTCTCGGCATGAGGCACTTTCGCCCGCACAGATATTCATCGGTCGTTTCACCCCCGATGGTATCGTGCCGGTCAACGGGAACTGACCAATCCGTTGGGATGGTGTGGATGATCGCCTGGATCAGGAATTGGCTCACCGCCAGCATCGCCCGGCAATTCGCCGCCGCGATGCTGGTGGTGGCTTTTGCGACTGGTGGACTTCTTGGCGGCGTCTTCATTTCACACGAGTGGCGCCATCTGCGCGATGAGATTTCCCGCACGTTCGCCGACACGGCGTTCCTGACAGGGCAGAGGATCGAGGGCCTGCTCGATGGCGCGGCCAATGACGCGACAGAGCTGGCCCGCAATCCGCTCATTGGCAATGCCCTGGTGGACAGCGGAGGCCGAGACGCCTACCTCGCCCCTTTCCTGCGCACCTACAAGTCGTCCGGGCGAATGCCGGTCCGGATATCGCTGTATGATTTCCAGGGGATATCCGTCGCCTCCAACATGGACAGGCCCCCCCCTCCCGTCGGTGGCGAACCCTGGTTCATCGCGTCACTTTCGGGCAAGGTGACGGCCGCGATTGGGGACGGAGCCATTCTGATGGCTTTTCCCGTCATCTTTGCGAGCACGGGGCAGTCCGAGGGCGTGTTCACGGCGGAGATCTCCGCTTCGGTGCTGCTTGCACGGGCGCTGAGCCGTCCCGATGACGGACTGACCATGGTGAAGATCGAGGCCGGGGATAGCCGGACACTTGCCGCCGTCGGCGGAGTTGTCGCCACGGACACCCTGTCCTTTTCTCGCCCTCTGACGGTAGAGTCGCCACTGGACCAACTGGGCCTGCGCCTGACGCTGCACCAGGATGAAGCCCGGGCGTATGCTCCGTTGCGCACCTTCTTCGTGCCGTTCCTGGCGGTTGGAGTATTCGCGTCCGCGCTGGCGCTGGCGCTGGCCTATTACGCCAGTCGCCGTCTTGCCGGTCCGCTGAAGGCGCTCAGCGCAGCCGCGATCACCATTACGGACGACATTTCAGCCAACCCGAGCCTCTTGACCGAAGGCCGTGACGAGGTCGCTCGGCTTGGCTCGGCCCTGGCGGCGATGCTGATGCGCCTGCGGGACGCCCGCCACACCCTCGAGAGTCGGGTTGAGGAGCGCACGGCCGAGCTTCGCGCGGCAGAGGAAACCCTGCGCTTTCAGGCGTCACGCCTTGCCGCCATCCTGGAAAACGTGGTGGATGGGATCATCACCATCGACGAAAAGGGCATCGTGCTGTCCGTCAATCCGGCGACCGAGCGACTGTTCGGCTGGTCGGCGGCGGACATGCTGGGCCGGAACGTCAGCATGCTGATGCCTGAACCCCACCGGAGCGCCCATGACGGATACCTGCGCAATTACCTCACGACCGGCCACAGCCGGATTATCGGCATCGGCCGCCAGGTGGAGGGACGGCGCCGCGATGGAACGACTTTTCCGCTGGACCTCGCCGTCAGCATAGTACGCATGGACGACCGCACGGTGTTCATTGGCGTCGTGCGCGACATCACCGAGCGCATCCAGACTCAGATGGCCCTGCTGACGGCCAAGGAGGAGGCCGAGACGGCCAACCAGGCCAAGTCGGAATTCCTGGCGGTAATGAGTCACGAAATCCGCACCCCCCTGAACGGCGTGCTCGGAACCCTTGGCATCATGCTGGATAACGAGTTGTCCGGTGAACAGCGCCGACTGGCCGAGGTCGCCCAGCGATCGGGGCAGTCGCTGCTGTCGATCATCAACGATATCCTCGACTTTTCGAAGATGGAGGCGGGAAAGCTCGATCTGTCGATCGGAAATATCGAACTGCGCCGGCTGGTGCGGGACGTGGTGGAGATGGTCGAGCCCGCAGCCTCACGCAAGGGACTGACCATCGAGGTCACCCTGGACCCCGCGCTGCCCCCCTGGCTCAGGGGGGACAAGGTCCGCCTGCGGCAGATACTGGCCAACCTGGCCGGCAACGCCGTCAAGTTCACCGAAGCCGGTCAGGTTCATATCGCCGTCGCATCCGTCGCATCCGTCGCGGCGTCGCCCTCCGTGCTACGGTTCGCCGTGACCGACACTGGCATGGGTATTTCAAAGGCCGATCAGGCCCGGCTGTTCACCCGCTTCACCCAGGTGGAGTCCTCCCTGACCCGCAAGTACGGAGGCACGGGGCTCGGGCTTGCCATCTGTCGAAGGCTGGTCGGATTGATGGGGGGCGAAATCGGCGTCGACAGCGAGCCCGGGAGGGGGAGCACCTTCTGGTTCACGGTGGCCCTGCCCCCCGGCGAGGCGGAGGCCGAGGCCCTTTCCCCGGAACCGGCATCGGCGGCGGCATCGGCATCGGTGCCACGCGCGGGCGGACGCCTTCTTCTCGCCGAGGACAGTGAGGCGAACAGGCTGGTTGCGACCACCATCCTGCGCCGGGCCGGCCATACCGTCGACACCGTCGAGAACGGGGCCGACGCGGTCGAGGCGGTCCAGACCCGGGCCTATGACCTCGTACTGATGGACGTGGCCATGCCCGGCATGGACGGCCTCCAGGCCACGAAGCTCATTCGCGGGCTGCCTCCACCGCTGGGACGCCTTCCGATCATCGCCATGACGGCGTTCGCCATGCGCGGCGATGCGGATATGTGTCTGGCGGCGGGGATGGATGGCTATCTGTCAAAGCCGGTGGACCCGGCCGCTCTGCTTGCCGAGGTCTCGCGGTGGCTCGGCCGGACGGCGCCAGCCGGCGAGACGGCCGTGGCGGCGACCGTCGGTGCGCAGGGTCTCCTCGATGAAGCGGCGATCGCGACTCTGGTAGAAGGAACGGATCTGGACACCGTGCGCGTGATCGCCGGCAAGGTCGCGGAGGAAATGTGGTCGCGTGCCGCCAGGCTGGCCGAAGCGACCCAACGTGGCGATGTCGATGCCGTCGGCCGCGAGGCCCATACTCTCAAGAGCCTCGCCTCCACCTTTGGCGCCGGAGACCTGACCTCGCTCGCACGGTCAATCGAGGAGGGATGCCGGGCGGGGGATGCCGGTGTTCTCAGCCAGGTGGATGCCCTGCGGGCACTGACCAACAGTGTGGCAACGGCCCTTCGCGTTCGCTTCGAACCAGGGCAATCGGGTGAAGTGAATACCGCCATCTTAACTCCCTCTCCCCCCTCTTCCGGGGGGAGAGGGCCGGGGTGAGGGGGG
>JAMOBE010000095.1:0-14175 GCA_039908285.1 Alphaproteobacteria bacterium | reverse complement strand
TTCTTCTTGACGGCTGCGAGCACGACGGCACGCTGGCCTCAGGTCGGGACGGAGGGACACCCCCCAACAATACGGTTGCTCACCCAACCCTCTCCCCCCGGAAGAGGGGGGAGAGGGCTTCTCAGGTGTGCCCTCAGCCATAAGGCGCGGAAAACCCGGCCTGCGACAACGCAGGCCGGGTTCCGGACCAGATCCCCCGGGAGACCGGGGCAGGCTACTTGCGCTCGCGGGACAGGCGCCAGCGCGGGTTCATCCCCAGGTGCTCGATGGTACGGTGAACCCCTGGAAACAGGGGCTTACCCTTGCCACGGCCACGATAGGCGTGCACGCAAGTCTTGTGCTCATGGGTGTGTTCGGAAAATCCGAGGCAGAGGAGGCCGAAGATCAGCAGGCTGCCGCCCAGTGTCGCGCCGCCCAGCATGAGGCCATGAACCAGCGGGTTGAGACTCACCCAGGACAGAATCACGAGCTGGAAGTCGATGGCGACCCAGATCGTCGCCAGCAGACTGGCGGCACCAAGGAACGCGAAGGTGTTGGCGGCGTATTCGTTACGTTTACAATACTCTCTCAGACCATTGCAAAGAATGGACATGCGACGCTCTCCCTGTGGACCGAGGTTTACCCCTGTCGGTCTGTCGTATTCTTGATTTTTGATTTGTACACCGGCTTCGATGAGGCTTCGTCGGCTCACCTGGGCCTTTGATCACAGTGTGCCCGAACCCATGCGTTCCGTCAACGGACAAATGCAATTATGACAAATGCATATCAAAAATGACGCGCTGCACACTGATCGGTTTCCACCGCCTCCAGCAGGAAACAGACCAGGTCATCCAGGACCTGCCGGTCCTCGTAGAGGGCGGGGGCGGCGGCGGCGATCATGCGGCGTGCCGGCTCCGGATCGGCGGCGATGGCGAGCGCCCGCTCCACATAGTCGGCCCGGTCCCTGGCGATGCCGACGTCGAGGCCCATGCGGCGGTAGAAGGCATGGGTGGTCCGGCCGCGCAGGAACGGCGACGGCAGGGTGACGATGGGCGTCCCCATGTGGAATGCCTCAAGCGAGGTATTGCCGCCGCTGAACTCGGGGATGTCCAGCATCACGTCGGCGAGGGCCACCAGGCTCAGGAAGTCGTCGAGGGGCATGGACGGCAGGACCCGCATCCGCTCCGCGACGTCGGGCATGTGGGTGCGCCAGCGTCGGCGCAGCGACTCGAGCCATCCGGGATCGCGTCCGTCGATCACCACCACCAGGGCCTTGCGGTCGCGGCGCAGGATCTCGGCCAGCACGGAGTCGAAGGCGGGATGGAACTTGAACGGCGACTGGGGGCAGACGTACAGCCTGGCCTCGGCCGACAGGGAAAAATGGGCGCGGTCGCGGCGGACCGCCGGCATCCCCGGCCGGTAATAGTAGGTGGGCGGGTGGCGCAGCCGGTAAAGGGACTCGCTGTACTGGGCCGGGCTGTCGGGGGTCTCCAGGTGCTCGGACGAGATGAAATGGTCGATGGTGTCGATGCCGCTGGTCACCGGATGGCCCCAGGTCACGCACTGCACCGGAGCCAGGCGGGCGAAGGCCAGGAAGTAGGCGAACGGCTCCATGCCGATGTCGGTGTAGACCAGGACGTCCAGCGCGGCCTCGGCGATGCGGGCCCGCGCCCGGGCCAGGTCGAAGGGCAGTGTGACGCCGTGGTCCGCCGTGCGGCGGATCCGCTCGGCCAGGGGGTCGTCGGCCCGGCCGATGGAAAACACGAACACCTCGATCCGCTCGCGGGGCAACTCCGCCACCAGACCGACGCAGAGCTTGCCGATGGTGTGCACCCGGAAGTGGTGGGAGACGAACCCGACCCGGATCCGCCGCCCGGCCGGACGCGGGCGCGACGCGGAGCAGTGGGGGGCCGTGAAGGACAGCGACGGCGCCACCCGGCGATACAGGCGGGCCAGCATCTCCTGCAACGTGCGGTCATCGCGGCCGTGGTAGGCCAGGTAGAACTGGCCGGCGGTGCCGATCTCGGCCATGGGATCGTCGAGGCGCAGCGTCTCGTCGGCCAGCAGGGACTCGAGGCCGCGGCGGTAGGCGACGCGGATGTCGTCGATGGCGGCGGCCGAGGTGAGGATGGCCGGCAGGCAGGTGGTGATGTTGATGCGCGCCCCGGCCCCGGAAAGCCTGCGGAAGTACCCGACCGCCGGTTCACAGCGGCCGTCCTCCTTGTGGGTGACCCCCAGGTTGAACAGGGCCTGAGGGTGATCGGGCACCTGATCCAGCACCCGCTGGAACTCGACCGCCGCCTCGGCCTTGCGGTTCAGCCCCCGCAGGGCCATGCCCAGGTTGTTGCGGGCTCCGGCGTGGCCCGGGGCCAGGTCCAGGGCGGCCTGCAGCGACTCCACCGCCTCGGCCAGGCGGCCCATGGCGAACAGGGTGCTGCCCAGGTTGTAGCGGGCCTCGACGAAGGCGGGGGAGAGGGTCAGCGCCCGCTCGAAGCACTCCAGGGCCTCGGACTCGCGTCCCTGGCGGAACAGGGCGTTGCCCAGGGTGTTGTGGTAGCGGGGCTCGGCGGCATTGGCGGCGATGGCGCGGCGAACCTCGGTCTCGGCGTCGGCCGGGCGGTTTCGCTGTAGCGCCAGCACCCCCACCAGGTGGCGAGCCTCCGCGTGGTCCGGGTAAGCCTCGAGGACGCGACGGTACACCGGCTCGGCCAGGTGGACGCGGCCGGCGCGGTGATGGGCCGCCGCCTCGTCCAGGTCGCTCTGAAGGCTCAACGACGTGTCCAGGGCGGCATCACGCTCCGGCCGGGTGGATCATGCGGCCAAGGCGGCCGCCGCCGAACAGGTGGATGTGCAGGTGAGGCACCTCCTGGTGGCCATTGGCGCCGCAGTTGGCCAGGAAGCGGTAGCCGTCGCCGGCGATGCCCAGATCCCGCGCCACCTTGGCCACCGCGCGGAACAGGGCCGCGATCTCCTCGGTCGAGGCCCGGGCGGTGAAGTCGTCCAGGTTCTCATAGGCGCCCTTCGGGATCACCAGCGCATGGACCGGCGCCTGCGGGTTTATGTCGTGGAAGGCCAGGGTATGGGCGTCCTCGTGGATCTTCTTGCAGGGGATCTCGCCGCGCAGGATCTTCGCGAAGATGTTGCTCGGGTCATAGGCCATGGCGGAAACTCCCTGTTGGCCGTTGTCAGGTCTTGGGCCGCGCCTTCTTCTCGTCGATGCCGGAGGCGCCGAAGCGCTTCACCAGTTCGGCCCACACCTCCGCCGGCTGGACACCGACGTCGGCCCACAGGACGATCAGGTGATAGAGAAGGTCGGCGCTTTCGCTGACGACGCGCTGCGGCGTCTCGGTCACGGAGGCGAGGGCCGTCTCCACCGCCTCCTCACCCACCTTCTGGGCGATCTTGGGCCGGCCCTTGGCGAACAGCTTGGCCGTGTAGGACGTGGCCGGGTCCCCGCCCTTGCGGCTGGCCACCACGGCATAGAGCCGATCGAGAACGGTGCTGTCGTCACCCAGAACGACCTCCGGAAGTGTCCCCATGATCGTCTCCAAAACCCTCTCCCGACGCGGTGGCGGCGGCGGTCGCGTGCATCCCCATGCCGATTACCAGATTCGGGCCGGTCTGTCAGGGAAAAGTTGTCAGGGCGGACGGAAGCGGCCCCCGCCGTTTGCATCCTCGCTTGCCCGAAGCGATCGTGCCGGCGTAGAGAAAAAAGGCGCAACACGGATGAACACGGATATCCACGGATGAACACGGATGCAGCGGAGTTTGACATAGGCTTACGTGAGACGCATGTAAAAATCCTGCTTTATTAATTATTAATATTAATACATGGTCACAGGTAAAGACAGGGCAGCTTCCTGGTATTCTGCATCCGTGTTCATCCGTGGATATCCGTGTTCATCCGTGTTGCGCCTTTTTTCTCAAAGCCAGCACACTGGTAATCGGTTCATGTCATTGATGTCGTGGGTCAGTCATTTCGCTCGGCGGTATCACATGGCCGAGATTTTCGATGTCTCCGAGGTGGCGATGTCCATCAGGCTTGGTTTCCCGACCTGATCGAATCTTTACAGCCTCACCGGGATACCGGCGGCCCGCATATGGGCCTTGGTCTCGGCGATGGAGAACATGCCGTAGTGGAAGATGGAGGCCGCCAGCACCGCCGTGGCGTGGCCGTCGCGGATGCCTTCCACCATGTGGTCCAGGGTGCCGACTCCGCCCGAGGCGATGACGGGTATGGTCACGGCGTCGGCGACCGCCCGGGTCAGCTCGATGTTGAAACCCTGGCGGGTGCCGTCGCGGTCCATGGAGGTGAGGAGAATCTCGCCGGCGCCGTAGCCCGCCATGCGCCGCGCCCACTCCACGGCGTCGATGCCGGTGGGCTTGCGGCCGCCGTGGGTGAAGATCTCGAAGCGGCCGGGGGCCACCTGCTTGGCGTCGATGGCGACGACGATGCACTGGCTGCCGAACTTCTCCGCCGCCTCGCCGACGAACTCGGGCCGGTGGACGGCGGCGGTGTTGATGGAGACCTTGTCGGCCCCGGCCAGCAGCAGCTTACGGATGTCCTCGTTGACCCGCACCCCGCCGCCGACGGTCAGCGGCATGAAGCACTGCTCGGCGGTGCGGCGGACCACGTCATAGATGGTCTCGCGGTTCTCGTGGCTCGCGGTGATGTCGAGGAAGCACAGCTCGTCGGCGCCCTCGCGGTCATAGAGCCGGGCCTGCTCCACCGGGTCGCCCGCGTCCTTGAGGTCGACGAAGTTGACCCCCTTGACCACCCGCCCGTCCTTGACGTCGAGGCAAGGAATGATGCGCATCTTCAGCATGGCGCCTCTCCCCTCATCACGGCGAGCGCCTGCACCAGGTCGATGCGCCCGTCATAGAGCGCCCGGCCGCTGATCACCCCGGCGATGCCGGAGCCGGCCTCGGCCCGGACCAGTGCCAGGTCGGCCAGCGACGACACGCCGCCGGAGACGATGACCGGCGTGGTCAGGCGGCGGGCCAGCGCCGCCGTGGCCTCGACGTTGGGCCCGGCCATGACGCCGTCGCGGTCGATGTCGGTGTGGATGATGGCTGCGACTCCGGCGTCCTCGAAGCGCAGCGCCAGGTCGAGGGCGGTGATCTGCGAGGTCTCGGCCCAGCCCTCCACGGCGACCTGGCCGCCGCGGGCGTCGATGCCGACGGCGATGCGGCCGGGATGGCGGCGACAGGCGTCCCGCACCAGTTCCGGATCGCGCAGCGCCACCGTGCCGAGGATGACCCGCCGCACCCCCTTGTCGAGCCACATGTCGATGGTCGCCATGTCGCGGATGCCGCCGCCAAGCTGCACCGGAACGGGCACGGCGGCCAGGATGGCGGCGACGGCGTCGGCATTGACCGGCCGGCCGGCGAAGGCGCCGTTCAGGTCCACCACGTGGATCCAGGCGCAGCCGGCGGCGGCGAAGCGGGCCGCCTGGTCGGCGGGGGAGGCGTTGAACACGGTGGCCTGGCTCATCTCGCCGCGCAATAGCCGCACGCAGGCGCCGTCCTTCAGGTCGATGGCGGGAAACAGGATCATGGCGTCAGGGCGTCCAGCGCAGGAAGTTGGCAATCAGGGCGAGTCCCACCGCCTGGCTCTTCTCCGGGTGGAACTGGGTGCCCACCAGGTTGTCGCGACCGACGGCGGCGGTGATGGGACCGCCGTAGTCGACGGTGGCGAGGCGATGAGCCGCGTCGGCCGGCACGAAGTGGTACCCGTGGACGAAATAGGCATGGGTGCCCGGGGCGATGCCGGCGAACAGCGGGTGGTGACTCTCGAGGCGAAGTTCGTTCCAGCCCATGTGGGGAATCTTGAGCGAAGGATCGGCCGGGGTGATGGGCATCACCTCGCCGTCGATCCAGCCGAGGCCGGGGTGGTCACCATGCTCGCGGCCGATGCGGGCCATGAGCTGCATGCCGACGCAGATGCCGAGGAACGGCCGGCCGCGGGTGATGACCGCCTCGGTCAGCGCCTCCACCAGGCCCGGCACGGCCTCCAATCCCCGCCGGCAGTCGGCGAAGGCACCGACTCCCGGCAGCACCACCCGTTCGGCGCGGCGCACCGCCTCGGGATCGGCGGTGACGGTCACCGGAGTCGTCAGGGCCGATTCGGCCACCGCCCGCTCGAACGCCTTGGCGGCGGAGCGCAGGTTGCCCGATCCGTAATCGATGATCACCACGCTCACGTTCACCGGCCCCGATCATTGCTGGGACCGCCGTTGTAGCAGGACCAGCACGGGGTGCAAGGGAGAGATTTGTTCTTGGCCCCGGAGCCTGGCAAGACTATTCTGTCCTTCCCGGTAACTGGGGTCAGGCGGGGGGCACCGTGGTAAGCGATGATGAAGTCAAGGCCAGACTCGAGGAAAAGCGGTTCGTCAGCCTGAAGGCCGCCATCGCGGAAGGCCGGGTGAGGATGCTGGTGGATTTCCAGCCCCATAACGGTCCCCGCTCACCGCTTCATCGGCCGTGGGAGAACGTGATTCCCATGCTGCTGCTGGTGATGTTCAGCCTGACGCTGCTGATCTTCAAGGGGGTCATCTTCGGTACGGTCGGCCTGCTGGTAGCGGTTCTCGTCTATGTGTTCGGGGTAAGGCCGTGGGTGGCCAAGCGCATTCAGGCCCGGGTCCGCGAGGCCGCCCTCGAGAATCTGCACGACTGGAACGTCCTGTGGAAGTTCGGCGGCCTCGCCGTAGCCCTTCCTGACAAGCCACAGATCGGCTGCGTGTCGCCGGATGGTGATTGGCGCCTCTTCGTCCGCTCGTATGTGGCGGACCCGGGGGCGGCACCGGCCGGGGGCGAAAAAACGGCGGGCGGTGGTGGAAGTGGTGGTGGTGGCGGTGGCGGCGGTGGTGATGACTCTGGTTCCCTGTCGCCGTTCGGAGCGCCGAAGCCCCGCGCCCAGACCAAGACCGCCCCGCCCAGCAAGGCTCCGGCCGCCGCTCCGGCGAACAAGACTCAGGCACCAGCCGAGAAGTAGAGCCGCTGCCGGCACCGCCGCCGACACCGTGGGTGGTGAGCGATGAGCACGGTCCAGCCGGGTGGCGGCGGACGCCGTCTCAGTCGCGACGAGCAGCTTCTGTGGGAACAGATCGCCCGCTCCGTGCGTCCCCTGCGCTCCCGCCGGCCGTCAGCGGCGCCAGCATCAGCACCAGAGCCGGTTGCCGCCGAGCCGCCGTCACCTCTCAGGACACCCCCGGCGTCCCGGGCGCTCCGGCCCGCGACGGCTCCGCCCCCACCACCTCCACCTTCTCCGCCGCCGGCCCTCGTCCATGGGGACACCACCGCCATGGACCGGCGCACCGCCGACCGTTTCCGGCGCGGCACCATGGGGATCGACGTGCGACTCGACCTGCATGGCATGAGCCAGGAGCGCGCCCACCAGGCCCTCCGCGCCGCCGTCGAGCGGGCCTGGACCAACGGCCAGCGCACCCTGCTGGTCATCACCGGCAAGGGCATGAAGACGGGGGGATCCGGGATTCTGCGCAACGCGGTGCCGCGCTGGCTCAACGACGCCGACCTCCGCGGCCGGATTCTCTCCTTCGCCCACGCCCAGCCCCGGGACGGCGGCGAGGGAGCCCTCTACGTGCTCCTGCGACGGCGGCGAGATTGATACCGTCGAACGTCGATGGATCTTCATCCTGGAGGGAAGGGGGAGTGTGAGGGCCTCAGAGCCTGAAAATGTATTCGGAACCTGGACTCCCTCTCCCCCTCGAGGGGGAGAGGGCCGGGGTGAGGGGGTGGGGCAACCGGCAAGGTCCTTGGGGCCTCTCCCCCCCCTCACCCAACCCTCTCCCCCCGAAAGAGGGGGGAGAGGGCTTTTTATGGTCGTAGTCCCGATACATTTTTAGGCTCTCAGGCCCTCACACTCTATTCTTTCTGGATGGTGCACTCAGAAGCTCGGCGACTCGAAGTCGGTGTGGTGCCATGGGATGATCCGCATGATGGTCGCCGGGTTCTGCGGGTCGAGGCGGACGCGGTGGCGTGATCCGCTCCACAGGTGCTTGGCCCCCGACAGGAGTTCCTCGACGGCGAAGTTGTCGTGCTCCGTCAGGCCCATGTCGTGCAGCGGCAGCTCGATGTCGCACTCGTGGGGGTCGAAGGGATCGAGATTGACGGCGATGAAGACCATGTTGGCCCGGTCCGGCGTCATCTTGCCATAGAACAGGATGTTGTCGTCGTGGGCCGTATGGAAGCGCAGGTTGGTCAGTTCCTGGAGCGCCGGATTTTCCTGACGGATGCGATTGACGGCGGCGATCAGCGGCTTGATGTTGCCGGGACGGTCCCAGTCCCACACCTTGTAGTCGTACTTCTCCGAGTGCAGGTACTCTTCCTTCCCCGGCACCGCCGCGTTTTCGCACAGCTCATAGCCGTTGTAGATGCCATAGACCCCCGACAGGGTGGCGGCGAGGACGAAGCGGCTCATGAACGCCGGCCGGCCGCCCTTCTGCAGGAACTCGGGCAGGATGTCCGGGGTGTTGGGGAAAAAGTTGGGCCGCATGTACTCGGTGACCGGAGACTGGGTCAGCTCGGTCAGGTACTCGGTCAGTTCGTGCTTGAAATTGCGCCAGGTGAAATAGGTATAGGACTGGGAATAGCCCACCTTGGCCAGCATGCGCATCATCGGCGGCCGGGTGAAGGCCTCGGCGAGGAAGATCACGTCCGGGTGATGCACCCGCACCTCGCGGATCAGCCATTCCCAGAACGGCACCGGCTTGGTGTGGGGATTGTCGACGCGGAAGATCTTCACCCCTTGTCCGACCCAGAACAGGACGGCGCCGAGAAGCTCGCGCCACAGTCCCTCCTGGTCATTGCCATAGAAGTCGACATTGACGATGTCCTGGTACTTCTTCGGCGGATTCTCGGCATACTTGATGGTGCCGTCGGGGCGGAACTTGAACCAGTCGGGGTGGTCCTTGATCCACGGGTGGTCGGGCGAGCACTGGATGGCGAAGTCGAGGGCCACCTCCATGCCGTGGGCGCGGGCCTCGGCGATGAAGTGGCGGAAGTCGTCGAGAGTCCCAAGGTCGGGGTGCACGGCGGTGTGGCCGCCCTCGTGCGAGCCGATGGCATAGGGGCTGCCCGGATCATCGGGACCGGCGTTCAGCGTGTTGTCCGGCCCCTTGCGGTGGGAGCGGCCGATGGGGTGGATGGGCACGAAGTAGATGACGTCGAACCCGAGGTCGCGGATCTCCGGCAACCGGGCCTCGCAGTCGCGGAAGGTGGCGCTTTTGCCCGGCACCGTGCCCTGGGAGCGGTGGAACATCTCGTACCAGGCGCTGTAGCGGGCGGCGGTGCGGTCCACGAACACCTCAAGCTCGCGGTCGTAGCGGCTGGCGGTGCCGCGGTCGGGCCAGCGGCGCACCAGCTCGCGCACCTCCTCGGACAGCAGCAGGCCGATGCGCCCCGCGTAGTCGGCGGCCTCGAAGCGCTTCAGCGCGTCGGCCAAGCCCTTCTTGTCGGCCCCCTTGGCGCGGTTCACCGCGTCCTCCACCAGGTCGCGGCCCTCCATCAGCTCAAGCCCGATGTCCTGCTCGGCGGCCAGTTTCTTCTGCACCTCGTCGCGCCAGGACTCGAACACGTCGGCCCACGCCTCCACGGTGTAGATGAAGGTCGTGTTCTCCCCCAGCATGAACTGGCCCTGCCAGCGGTCCAGTCCGGGATTGGTGCAGGACATGGGAGTCTCCTGCCAGTCCTTCTCGTCGACGCGGCGGTGGAGGACGACGGCGCGGAGCTTGTCGTGGCCGTCCTTGAACACGTCGGCCGACACCACCAGCGAGTCTCCCACCTCGCGCTTGACCGCGTAGCGGCCGCCGTCCAGTTCCGGATCGACGTTCTGGATGATGACGGGGCGACTCTTCAAGCCAGCCATCAGCCCCTTCGCCACTGTTTCGGCGCGATGGTGCTGCGCCTTGGGAGTCTTCACCGGTGCCTTGCTCATCTACCCGTCCCCTGCCCCGTCGACATCAGATATTGACGAAAACCCGAACCTCGCCCGGCGCCAGGGTCACCCCGTCGCCGCTGTGAAAAACGTGGCCCTCGCGCCCCGGCGTGACCTCGCGCCCCTCGTGCATGTCGGGTTCCAGGTGATCGACGCGCGCCCCCCGTTCCCGTTCGGAGTCGGTATTGATCAGGGTCACCACCCAGTCCCGGGCGCCATCCATCCGCCGCAGCAGGCAGACGACGCGCGGATCCCCGAGATCAATCAGACGCTGCGGTCCCTCGACGTTCAGGGCCGGTACCGCCGCCTTCATCCGGTTGACGGCGCCGATGAACTCGGTCAGGTCGAAGCGTGGCGTCTCCCAATGGTCCTGGCGGGTCTCCACCACGTTGAGCCGTCTGTGAAAGCCGTACTCGAAGCCGACGGGCATCATGATCCCGGTCGAGAACACCGCGGCGAACAGGTAGCGCTGGCGATAGGCCCGCTCGATGCGGATGAAGTCGCCGTGGATCGTCCGCTCAAGCTCGACCACCAGACGCTCGGTGTCGTGGCTTTCCGGGAAGGCCACCGACGGGGCGATGCGGCGGAACGACTCGTACTGGGTCAGCAGCCAGGGCGCCTCGAAGTCCCACCACTTGGCGCTGTTGAACAGGCAGTCGAAGCCGGCGCTGCCGAGCGCCTGGATCTGCTCCAGCTTGCAGCCCAGGGTTTCGGCGAAGAAGGCGGCGTCGCGGCGCTTGAACCGCGCGAACGAGATCAGCCGCTTCCACACCTCGGCCGGCACCTGATAGGCGGCGTCGCAGCGGAACCCGCGGATGCCGCAGTCGATGAAGTGGCCGATCATCTCGCCGAAATAGCTGGTCAGGGCCCCGCGGGTGGCGGGGTTGCCATAGTCAAGCTCGGCCAGATCCCCCCACACCGTGACCTTGCGGGAGTCGGCCGGGTCGATGGCCCGCGGCGAGTGAAGCCCACCGTCGGCATCGCGCATGTACCACTCGGGATGCTGCTGGGTCAGGACCGCGTCCTTCGACGTGTGATTGATGACCAGATCCATCATCACCGACAGCCCAAGCTCGCCCGCGCGCCAGCAGAACGACTTCAGGAGATCGTCCAGGGAATGCTCGCCATCCCACATCAGGTCGTGGATGCGGTAATAGTCCTTGACCGCATACAGGCTCCCCGAGAACCCTGGATAGTGGAACGGATTGACGTAGACCCAGGTGAAGCCCATGGCGGCGATGCGCGGCAGGTGGTCCTCCCACTGGCGCACCGACCCGCACAGCAGCGGAAAAAGATTGTAGATGCGCGGTCCCTCGACCATGTCACCCCCCTTGCCCACGAACGCCGCCACAATCTCCAAAAGCCCGGATCCATGCAACGGGAAAATGGGGTTTCCCCAGGGCAATCGGATGGACCTATCAGTAGCCCTCTCCCCCTCGAGGGGGAGAGGGAGTGAAGATGGCGGCTTTCTTTTGACGTGCCCTTATTTCTTGGCCACCGGCGCCGCGGCCGGCGGGGTCGGGGCCAGGAAGGCCGGGCGTTCGGGGCGGTAGCGCACCTGGTAGGCCTTCTCGAACCCGCGCAGCACGTCCAGCAGCTGGCGCCGCCGGGTCTGGCCGGCGATGAAGCGGTCGTTGGGGATGCCGACGTCGGCAGGCTGCAGGGGTTTTCCCTGGCCGCGGTTGACCCGGTTCAGCATGTCGGAGATGTTGGTGGCCTCGATGAGATCGGCGGCGGTCAGCAGCATCGCCGGCACGGTGATCGGGGTCTTGTCGGTCATGACGGTGAAGGACAGCGACCGCTTGGCCCCGCCCGTGCGGTCGAGAATGGCGCACTTTTCATAGCCGGCGCCCGAGGTCAGCACCACCGCGGTCTGGCTGTCGTGGACGACGGTCAGGGAGGGAGCGACCACGCTCACCACGTCGCGCAGCATGGACTCGGTCAGGTCCACGCCCTTGGACGCCCGCTCGACCAGGTCGATGGTCTCGTGGACCTTGGCCATTTCATCGTTGCGGACCACCGCCGTCGCGAAAATCGGCAGGCCGTTGACATGAACGGTGACCCAGGTCTGCATGTAGGTCCGCTCATAGGGTGACTCGAGCCGCTCCCAGGCTGGAGCGAAGTCGACCTTCTTGTCCTCGCGGAACACCATGCTGTCGCGCTGAAAGGCGTTGATGGCGATGCTCGCCATGCGGACCGTTCCAGAGAGCGTGTGCCCACGCACCACCAGATGTTCGGACACGGGAGTCTTGCTGAGGGTAAATGCGGTTCGATTGCTTTTGATCGTGAGTTTGGCCTCGGCGGCTCCGGGGAGCCCCACGACCGTCTTTTCCCGCGATATGATCAACGTATTGAGGGTGGACACTCACGGATCCGTCATGCAGCCCGACTTCGGCGGAAACCATATCTTATAGTGATACCGATTCGGAAATTGTACCAGGGCGGGACACGACAAGTGGAGAACTTTTGCCGGAAATTTATCGGGAGAGCCGGCAATCGCACGGACCCCTGTGGTGTTACGGCGGGGGGGCGCCGTCCTGGGGCGCCGCCTTGCGGCTGGTCATTCTCCCTACTTTGACGGCAAGCAGCAGCAGCGGCGCCGTGTGAAGACAGAGGTCGAAGATGTCGATGGGGCGGTTCAGCGTTCCCGCGGCCAGCATCTTGAGCTTTTCCCACAGGTGCGGTTCGGGCAGGAACGGCGCCAGGCCGAGGAGCACCGTCAGCGCCAGGAGCGCACCCACCGGCAGGCGGTCGAGAAAGCGGGTGAAGCTCCATCCGTCCGAATGAGTGTCCATCAGTCCTCCA
This sequence comes from Alphaproteobacteria bacterium, assembly GCA_039908285.1. Taxonomy (GTDB): domain Bacteria; phylum Pseudomonadota; class Alphaproteobacteria; order Rhodospirillales; family Rhodospirillaceae; genus JAMOBE01. The sequence continues at coordinate 1,436 of JAMOBE010000095.1, read as the reverse complement.
GGAGTCCGCTCAGGCCGGGAAAGGCCGGGTAGGGATGGGTGATCAGGTAGGTCGGAATGCGGCCCAGATAATCGCGGAACCGTCCCTTTTCCTCGAACCGTGGGCGGAAGGCCGACGCCCGAAGGGTGTCGATCATCCGCGGCAGGATGCCGCCGGCGATATGCACCCCGCCCATGGCCCCGCTGCTCAGGGCCAGGTTTCCGGCGGTGGTCCCCAGCATGGCGAGGAACATGTCGAGCGCCCTGACGCTGAGGGAGTCGCTGCGGGCAAGGGCGCTCTCGGTCACCTGGGCGGGATCCAGCGGCGGCGCCTCCAGGCCGGCGAGGGTGGCCAGGGCGGAGCGGAGGTTGACCAGTCCCGGCCCCGACAGCACCCGCTCGGCCGAGACATGGCCAAACCGGCGGCGCAGGACGCCGAGCACGGCACTTTCCTCGTCATCGGCGGCGGCCAGGGTGACGTGCCCCCCCTCGGTCGGAATAGCCCGCCAGCCGGTCTCGGACGGCACCAGCAGCGCAACCCCAAGGCCCGTCCCCGGGCCGAGAATCGCCACCGGCGCTCCGGCCATCGGCTCTCCCCGGCCGATCGGGACCCGGTGCTGATCCGAGAGTCGCGGCACGCAGTGAGCGACGGCGACGAAATCGTTGACCACCCGGAGCCGCTTCAGGCCCAGCGTCCGACGAGTAGCGTCGATGGAGAAGAGCCAGTGATGGTTGGTCATGCTCACCTGGTCGGAGGTGACCGGCGACGCCACCGCAAAGGCCCCCACGGAGGGACGGCTGCCCGGCCCAACCCGCGAGAGATAGGCGTCGGCGGCCTCGGCCAGACCCGGGTAGTCAGCACAGGGCAGCACCAGGGTGTCCCGCACCTCCCCCCCTGACTCGCACAGGGCGAAACGGGCATTGGTGCCGCCGATGTCGGCGATCAGGCCCAAGGTGGGCGTCGAAGTGCTCATGGATCGGGTCTCGCTGTGCTGTGGCGACGTGGCGGTGGTATCGCGTGCCCACGATACTCAACTTGATGGCTTTCGACAAGCGGTGGCGTTGACAGGCATAGTCAGTCCCAATCAGTTGGAGATATGCTCGCGATAAATATAAAATGCGATACAATTCTGGTAATTAAATATATTTTCAACAATTCGCGATTCTATGGTAGACTATATCAAATACCGGCAAGAGGCAAACCAAGAGGGACGGTGGGGACGGCCGGACGTTGAGGGTGCCAGGATTGAGGAGGCGACCAATGCTGCGGACAACCAATGCCGCCGACAAGAAGCGGGACGCCGAAGAGAAGATCCTCGAGGGCGTGAAGCACGAGTGCCTGAGAGTCCGTTAGGAAACAGTCACGCCCTAGACAAACTTGTCATAAGCCGGCATATGCTTGCGAAAAATATCATCGCAACCGAGTTATCCATAATTGACTCGTAGCATGTCTTCAGT
>JAMOBE010000094.1:0-14614 GCA_039908285.1 Alphaproteobacteria bacterium | reverse complement strand
CCCAACCATGCCGGAAATCCGCCTGCGTCCGCTGATGGAAGTGTTCTCGCGCTTTGTGGTTGAGCAAAAGACTTTCACTGAAACCTTTGCGGTGGTCTAAAATGAGGGGATGGCTGAGCGTAAACGTCTCCGTTCTTGCGGCGGTTCCAGACATCGCCAATCCAACGCCCTTTCGTCAGAATGGCCTGCCACATGCCTTCGTAGAATTCCGGAGGATGCCTGCCAGACGAAAGTATGCGCGGTGTCTGCCCGATGACTTCCTCTGGCAGATATCCGGTGATCTCCGTGAATGCGGCATTGACCAATTGAACGCGGGTCTCGGCATCCGTCACAATCATGGCCTCGGCGGATCCATTGAAAACCACCGCCGTCATGGTCCGGAAGTGGTCGGCATCGCGACGCGCGGAAAGGTCATGGACGATCACCTCCGCCGCCCTGCCCCCTTCGTGATCGATGGCGAGGGCGACGATTTCGACATCAATGAGCAAACCGTCGCGGGTCCGCATTTGTGCATCGATTGCGCCGGATTGTCGGGTGCCGGAGATCACACCTTCGATCAGCGTCCCCACGTGTGGGACGTGACGTGACGTGAACAGAGTTGCGAATTCCCGTCCCATCAGCTCAACTCTGGGATCAATGCACAGTCGTTTCGCCGCCTCATTGATGAACATGACCCTTTCCACCGAGCAGATCAGGATCGCGTCCGGAGAGGTATCGATGAGCAGGCGGTGCCGTTCGTTAGCCAGTCGCTGCTGCTTTATGGCGTCCGCAAGAGCGAGGTGATTGCGAATGCGGGAGCGCAGGACCGGTGTCCGAAGGGGCTTGGCGATATAGTCGATTGCGCCCAGGTCCAGTCCCTGGAGTTCGTCTTCGGTCTGGTCCTTTGCCGTGACGAAAATGACTGGGATATCCTGCGTGGCCTTGCTGCCTTTCAGACGTCGGCAGACGTCGTAACCATTCATGTCGGGCATCATGACATCGAGGAGAATCAGATCCGGCGGCTGCGTCTCAGCGATCTTCAAGGCCATTGAGCCGCTTGCGGCCCTCTTGACCGTATATTCTGGAACGAGAATAGACCTTATGACGTCGAGGTCCTCAGGGGAATCGTCCACCGCCAGAATCGTTCGCCTGCGTCCTCGATACTGGTCCGTCACGTAAGTCATTCGCCTCCGGCTCCGTTCTCGTCATTGATACGGCGGTAGATTTCCAGGAACTCGTCCTCAAGGGCCAGGAAGGCGTCAACGACCTCCGGGTCGAAATGCTTGCCGCGGCCGTCGACGATCATCGTCTTTGCCGCCTCGTGGGTGAAGGGTTTCTTGTAGGGCCGGGCGCTGGTCAGGGCGTCGTAGACGTCGGCGACCGCCATCAGCCGGCCCGACAGGGGAATCGCGTCTCCCGCCAGTTTATGCGGGTAGCCGCTGCCATCCCATTTTTCATGATGGGTCAGGCTGATCTCGCATGCATAGCGCAGAAAGGAGTCCGATCCGAAACGCTGCTCGGTCTTGTTCAGTGTTTCCCAGCCCGTGACGGTATGCGTCTTCATCTGTTCGAATTCCTCGGGCGTCAGCTTGCCCGGCTTCAGCAGTATATGGTCCGGTATGCCCACCTTGCCGATATCGTGCAGAGGGGCCGATTTGAACAACAGATCGATGTTGGAGGCGGTGAGGGTGCTTGCGTGGTGGGGAGACGCGCTCAGATACTGCGCCAACGCCTTTACGTAGTGTTGCGTGCGCATGATGTGGGCCCCGGTTTCGGGATCTCGGGTTTCCGCCAGGTTGGCGACGGTGAAGATGGTGGCATCCTGGGTGCGCGACAGGGCGCGGGTGCGTTCCTCGACCAGTCTTTCCAGATCGTCTCTGTATGCCTTCATCTCCAGGTGAGTTCGCACGCGCGCCATGACCAGTTCGGGCCGGAAGGGCTTGTTGATGTAGTCGACCGCGCCGACGGCAAAGCCTCGCTGTTCGTCCACGGATTCTGTCAGAGCCGATACGAACACCACCGGAATAGCCCTGGTCGCCGGGTTGGCTTTGAGCCGCAGACAGACTTCAAAGCCATCCATCTCCGGCATCAGAATATCAAGAAGAATCAGGTCGGGCGCCTGGGATTCGGCGATCTTCAGGGCCAGTGGGCCGTTCGGAGCCCTCTTGACGGTATACTCGGGGACAAGGATGGATTTGATCACGTCAAGGTTTTCCGGTGCGTCGTCAACCGCCAGAATGACCTTCTTTCTCTCCGTCTCATTGGTCATACGGAAACTTTCCCCTGAAATTGTTCGTCTGTCCCGGCATCGTCGCCGGCAGCGCCCAGGGTCACACGCAGGCAGGTGCGCCCGGGAACCGAAGTATCAACGGCGATGGCGCCGTTCTGCGTTCGGGCGACCAGCATGGCGGAGTAGGTGCCAAGACCCGTGCCGTTCTTCTTCCCCGCCGTCACGAATTTCTCGAAAAAACGATCGCGGATCGCCGGAGGGATTTCGCCGCCATTGTCGATCGAAGTTACGATGGCGGCGCCTCGATCGAACGCGATGAAGAGTGTGTCCCCATGGGGGGATGCTTCGATGGCATTCCTGCACAGGTTCGAGAACATCGAATGGCAGAGGAGCGGCTCCGCCAAGGCCAGCACCTGATCGCTCTCCTCCGCCGCGCGGCGGTCGACCCGAATGTCGGTTTGCAAATGTTTCGCCGAAACCACGCTTGCCAGCTCCGCCATGACCCTACGCATGACGGCAAGCAGGTCAACCCGCTCCGGCTTGAACTCGTAGATCCCGTTTTCCATCTTGAACAGATCAAGCGACCGGTTGATCATGCCAAGCATCAAGTATCCTGATTCCTCGATGATCTTTATGGTCTCGCGTTGTTTGTCAGACAGCCCGTCCTGCATCAACAGGTACTGAGGCGCTCCGATAATGACTGTCAATGGACCCTTCAAATCGTGGCGCGTGATGTGCTCGACGTCCTCGCGCAGCCGCGCGGCGTCGATCAAAGCCCTGTTTTGCGCGGCAAGCTGCTTGACCCCTTCCGCCATGGCGATGTGGTTGCGGACGCGTGCGCGAAGGATCGGGGGGCGGATGGGCTTGGCAATATAATCGACGGCGCCCAGGTCGAGCCCGTGAGCCTCATCGTCGGTGTGGCTCATCGCGGTGACAAAGATGACCGGTATATCCCGGGTGGCCTCGCGGGCCTTGAGTTCGCGGCAGACCTCGTAGCCATCCATATCCGGCATCATGATGTCAAGAAGGATCAGATCCGGCGGCTGAGTCTCGGCGATCCTCAAAGCCAGGGCGCCGGAGTTTGCCCGCTTGACGGTGTAATCGGGAACCAGGATCGACTTGATGACGTCCAGGTTTTCCGTGGCGTCATCGACCGCCAGAACCGTCCTTTTATGTTTCGGATCGTACCCCATCAGGCCCCCCCTCATCCGGCCCGGCAATATCTCCGATCAAGACATCAAGGGCCGCGAGTGCACCGTCGAAATCGTCGCGCGACACATGATTGTAGAGCGTCTTGAGGGATTGGAGAAGGGCGGCGTCCGAGACTTGAGCCAGAATCGCCGACAACAGGTCCTCGGCCTCGGAATCGTATTGCGACAGAAGTTCCCGCAGTTCGCGCAACCGGTCGAGAAGGTCTGCCGCCCCCAGCGTCTGGCCGACCACGCGGTCCGGCTGTTGCCGCGTGGAATCGATGGCGGTGATGAGTCGCGCCAATTCGTCCCCGGTTGCGGCAACCAATCCATCAAGCTGAGCCGTGCCACCGCCGATCAGGGCCGCTTCCAAATCCCGGGCGAGCGGATGCAACGCCGTCGCGCCGATATTCCCGGCCACGCCCTTCAGCGTGTGAGCCAGCCGCACGGCCACTTCGCCATCACCACGAGCCAGCGCGTCGCGAATGTTCACCGCGGTGTTCACCTGGTTGTCGGCAAATTTGACCAGGAGCCGTCTATAGGCCCCCACATTGCCCGCCATTCGGGCGATCCCGTCCGCCGTGTCGAGTCCCGAAATGAAGGGTGGACTTGCGGTGTCGTCGGCGTCCGGGTTCGACGCAACGTATCGTTCCGGCAAGAGGCGTTCTCCGGCCGGGATCCAGCGAAGCAATGCGTCGAACAATTCGTCCGGCTTGATCGGTTTGGTGATGTGGTCGTTCATGCCGGCTTCAAAGGTACGCTGGCGATCCGCCTTCATGGCATTGGCGGTCATGGCGAGAATCGGCAAAGCGGTGAAGCGTTCGTCGGCGCGAATTCGGCGCGTCGCCTCCAGTCCATCCATGACCGGCATCTGCATGTCCATCAGCACACAGTCATAGCGCCCCGGCTCCAGCATCTCGATCGCCTCAAGACCGTGGTTTGCCACGTCCACGACAAACCGCGCCTGTTGCAATAGTTCGGTGGCGACTTGCTGGTTGACCTCGTTGTCCTCGACCAGCAATATCCGTGCCCCCTGAATCGGTCGCAGCATGTAGTCGCCACCGCTCCCGCCTGCCGCATGAATTTGCGATGGCTTTTCTCCGAACGCCATCATGATCGCATCAAACAGCACCGACGGATTGACCGGCTTGCTCAGGATATTGTCCAGGCACTCCGCACCCGGCTCGTGAGAAACGTCATCCCGCCCGAAGGCGGTGAGCAGAATGATTTTCGGAGGACGGTCGGGGAACAGGTCCCTCTTTATGCGCTCGGCGGTTTCCAGTCCATTGAGTCCCGGCATGACCCAGTCCATCAGTATCAGGTCGACGCCGTTCGTGTCGGCCGCCAGCGCGGCGAGTGCCTCCTCCCCGCTTCCGTAGTAACGGCTCTGGAATGAGAAGGTGTCAAGATAGTTCCGCAGGATCTCAGCGGAGGCGAGGTTGTCGTCAACGATCACGACGCGAAGATCACGCAAATCAGAGGCCGGAACAAGCGTGGTGTGTTCACTTTGCCCAGCCACCTCAAAGGGAAGCGAAAAGGTGAACACGCTGCCCACGCCGGGCGTGCTGTCAACACCAATCGCCCCCCCCATCATTTCGACCAGTTGCTTGGAAATGGCGAGGCCAAGACCGGTGCCCCCGAATTTCCGCGTCGTCGATGTATCCGCCTGCGAAAAGGACTTGAACAGCCGTTGCATCTGCTCCGGCGTCATGCCGATCCCGGTGTCCCGGACCGAAAACTCCAGTCTGACCGTCGCATCCGTCCGGGCAAGTAGCTGGACGGACAGAACAACCTCGCCCGCTTCGGTGAACTTGATCGCGTTGCTGATCAGATTTGACAGGATCTGTCCCACACGAAGTGGGTCACCGACGAGGTTCCTTGGTACGTCCGGGGAGTGGAAGAAAAGAAGCTCAAGAGATTTATGCTCCGTCTTGCCAGACATCACAACAGCAACGTTATCAAGTACTCTATCGAGGTTGAACGGTATCAACTCGATATCAAGCTTGCCGGCCTCGATTTTTGAAAAATCCAGAATGTCATTGATGATCCCAAGCAGGGCCTCGGCCGACGCAATGGTCTTGCTCAGGTAATCCCGCTGCTTGTCGGTCAGCTCGGTCCTGAGACACAGCCTGGTCAGACCGATGATGGCGTTCATGGGGGTCCGGATTTCATGGCTCATGTTGGCCAGGAAATCGCTCTTGACACGACTGGCCTCCTCCGCAAACTGCCGGGCCTTGATCAGCAGTTCCGTGTAGGCATTTTCCTCCGTAACATCGACCATCACGCCGATGAGAGAGGAGTCCGATTGGTCGGTTCCGATAAATTTTGAAAGCATAATCTTTATTGTGCGGCGAACACCTTCTTTTGAAGCTATTGTAATCACGTTCGAGAATCTCTTATTCGTATCATCGGCACGAATATCTGTCAGGATCTGCTCAATTTCTTGACCATCTTCATCATTGAAAAGTGTAGCGATGTGCGTGCCCGTCACGTCATCGCGGCCGAGGTGATTGAACTGTCGAAATGCCTCATTGGAAAAAATCAGTTCTCCACCACTCTGGATAAAGAAAATCGGCAAGGGTACGGAATCGATCAGCTCCTTGAGAAGCTTCCGTTCCGCCATAAGCGCATTCTGGGCTTTCGTCCGTTCGGTAACATCCCGGATGACACCAACGGTTCCGACATATGTTCTCGTGCGGGTAGTCGTTCCGCTTCCAAGATCTCCATACAATCCCGTACTGTTCACCTCGACATTGATTGTCGAGTGATCAATGCTTTTTACCTCGGCAAGCTCGGCGACACCGCCTGACTTTGTTTTCAACCGGATTTGCAGCCCGATCGTCATGCGCTTGTCGGTTCGGCGTTCGTCAAAAACCTTTTGATCCGGGTTTGTTGTCCCCTTTCCAATTCTTTCCAGAACCTTGTCCAGGCTGGCGTCCCTGATGTCGGCGCTGTAAATGATTTCGGTGAAGTGTCTTCCAATCAGGTCGGACTGGTGATACCCCAGGCGCTCCACCGATTTATTCAAGAAGGTAAAGCGCCCTTCGTCGTCGATCTTGTAGACGATGTCTGGAATGGTTTGCACGAGAACGCGAAACCGTTCCTCGGACGCGGAAAGTTGATCCAGACTATCACTCAATTTTTCATTGATCTCGTAGAGCCGCCTATTCTTGGCCTCCATATCCTGGTTGATCTGGCGGAGGGCCAAATAGGTTTTTATCCGCGATTTCAAAATGGGAAAGCTGATTGGCTTGGTGATGTAATCCACGGCCCCCAGTTCCAGTCCCTTCAACTCATCCTGATCATCCGACTTGGCGGTGGCAAAGATAACCGGAATATCCCGGGTAGCGATATCTCGCTTCAACTGGCGGCAGACTTCGTAGCCGTCCATGTCTGGCATCATGATGTCGAGCAGGATGATATCGGGCTGTGGATCCATCGCGGCCAGCCGCAACGCCAACGCCCCGTTCTTGGCCGGGCGCACGATGTAGTCGTCCATCAAGGCATTCTTGAGGACATCAAGGTTTTCCGTCGCATCATCGACAATCAGAATGCAGGCCCTGCGAGACGCATCGTCCATTCTCATCACCCCACAAGGATACCGAAGCGCTCGGCCCCTTCCTTCATCTCCTGTGCCGCCCCATCGAAATCGTACTGGGCGATCTTCGCGCCAACCGCGGCGAGCCAGTCTGACATGTCCGCGGACAAAGGCAAGCACATCAACGCATCCATGGTCTTGTCCACGGACGAATCGAATACTGACAGTTGGCCAAGCGCCGTCGCTATCAGTTTATTGCGTTCGCTTGTGGTCTGATCTGTCTCTCCGTCAGAAATTCGTGATGGCCTATTATTGGATGTTCTTATGGCAGGTGCTGCGTCTATGGCCTCGCAAACTCGTGTAAGTATTATCGCCATCTCCGCCAATGTTGTATCGATGCTTATCCGGTCTTCGTTGTTCTTGATGGCCCGCTCCAGGATTGCCGCTTTGGCCTGAAGCTCGCTGGCCCCGATGGTGCCGGCGACTCCTTTCAGCGTATGGACAATCCGCTCCGCCGTTTCCGTGTCCGCCGCATCGAGAGCCGTTCGGAAAGCTTCCACCGCCGCTCCCTGGTTGGTGCGGAACTTGGCCAGCAGGCCCAGGTAACTTTTCAGGTTGCCGCCCATGCGGGCCAGGCCGGCTCCGGTATCGACACCGGCAATGGTGGGTGGCTCGGAGGCGCCATCCGGTTCGGCGGGACGAGCGTCGTCTTTCGCCCCGGAGTCCCGGGTAAGGGGCCGTGGTGACGCCGGTTTTATCCAGCGGGCCATGGTTGCGAACATCTCGTCGGGATTGATCGGCTTGCCGATATGATCCTGCATGCCCGCATCGAGGCACATCTCCCTGTCACCGGCCATGGCATTGGCCGTCATGGCGAGAATGGGAAGATCGGCAAATCGTGGGTCCTTGCGGATTTCCCGCGTGGCGGTCAGGCCGTCCATGACCGGCATCTGCAGGTCCATCAACACGCCGTCGAAGGGTTCCTGACAGATCAGATCGATGGCCCGCCGGCCGTTCTCCGCGATGACCACCGTGATGTTGGCCTGCTCCAGAAGTTCCAGGGCGACCTGCTGATTGATCTCGTTGTCTTCCGCCACGAGAATCCTTGCCCCCGACAGGGCATGCTCAATATCTTTGATATTTCCGGAGACGACCGCATGCCTGTGGCCCCCGGAGGTTGATTTTCCAAATGCCTCCATGATGGTTTCAAAGAGAAGGCTCTGATTGATGGGTTTGACCAGGAACCCGTCGATTTGCGCCTCGCTGACGGCGCGCCTGACCACCTCTTCCTCGCCATAGGCGGTCGCCATGATCATGACCGGCGGCCGGGTCAGTCCCAGTTCATGGCGTATCCTGGTGGCTGCGGAGATTCCGTCGAGTTCCGGCATCATGTAGTCGATCACCAGAAGGTCGAATGGCGCCCCAGACATCTCCGCTTCCTGCACGGCGATGATGGCCTCCTTTCCATCCCGAGCCTTCGTCACCTTGAAGGTGAACGAGGCCAGGTAGTCCCCAACCACGTTGAGGGCGCTTTCGTTGTCATCGACAGCGAGAACCTTCATGCCGCGCAGGTCGGACGTGGGCAGCAAGGTCTTTTCCACGACCCGGTCAGACACCCCAAGGCGAACGTCGAAGATGAAACGCGAGCCTTTGCCCGGCTCGCTCTCGGCGCGTATGGAGCCCCCCATCATCTCGATCAGCCTCTGGGAAATGGTCAGGCCCAGTCCGGTACCGCCGTATTTCCGAGTGATGGAGGAGTCCGCCTGGCTGAAAGCCTGAAACAGCCCGGCCTGCTGTTCCGGTGTCATGCCGATGCCGGTGTCACGGACCGTGAACTCAAGCCGGATGTAGTCGGTGCCCCTTTCCAGCACCCGGGTCTCCACGGCGACCTCGCCCTTCTCGGTGAATTTGACGGCGTTGCTGGTAAGGTTGATCAGCACCTGTCCCAGTCGCAGCGGGTCGCCCACCAGGGTGGCCGGGATATCCTCGGCCGTTTCCACCAGGAATTCCAATCGCTTTTCCTGCGCCTTGAGACCCATCATGGAGGCCATGCTTCCAAGGACCTCCTCCAGGGTGAAGTCGATGGACTCCATGTCCAGGCGCCCGGCCTCGATCTTGGAGAAGTCCAGGATGTCGTTGATGATGCGGAGCAAGGCGTTGGCGGAAAGATAGACCTTGCGGATATAGTCCTTCTGTCGACCGGTCAGCTGGGTCTGAAGACACAGGTGGCTGAGGCCGATGATGGCGTTCATCGGCGTGCGAATCTCGTGGCTCATGTTGGCCAGGAACTCGCTCTTGGCCCTTACCGCCGCGTTTGCGTCATCGAGGGCGGCGGACAGTTTCGCCTCCATCCTTTTTCGTTCCGTGATGTCGGTTCGGATGGAGATGTACATGAAGGGCTTTCCCCTTTCGTTCAAGAACGGAACGATCGTGGCGTTGACCCAATAGAAACCGCCATCCTTCTTGATGTTCTTGACCTCGCCTTGCCATACCTTGCCCCGGGCGATGGTGCGCCACATGGTCCGGTAGAAATCCCGGGTATGTTCATTCGATTTGATGATCCGGTGGTTCCTACCGATCAGTTCATCGCGCGCGAAGCCACTGATGGTGCAGAGGCGATCATTGACATAGGTGATGCGACCCTTGACGTCGGTGGAACTGACAATGGCGTGTTCATCAAGGGCAAATTTCAGGAAGTTGAGGGTATCGTTGGCCGAGCGCAGCTCCTGAGTTTGCTGCGCCACCCGCTGCTCCAGGCTGTCGTGGATTGCCCACAACTCTGCCGTTCGGCAATCGAAGGCAGCGGCCAAGTCCTCAAGTTCATCGTTGGTGCCCACCGGGCAGCATGTAATGGATCGATCATTGTTTCCAATCCGTGTGATCTTGTCGCATAGATTGAGTACCGGTCTGGCAATGCCATTGCCGATGCGCATCGCTATGCCCACGGCTGCTCCAATCGCCAGCACTCCGAGCAGGATCAGGGTATACAGCATCTCCCGGATCGGGGCGTAAAAATTCGAATTAAATACGCCAACGTTCAAAGTTACATTAAGATGGCGAAGATTCGGCATTGAGTTATCTGTGAGTATTGACTTAATTACGTAGTCATTCTCATCAGATGCAAATTGCGAATAAATAACTTTCTGTCCTGATACGACATCTCCAATCACTATCTGTTCATAATGGTCATCTTGATCTGCAAAAACTCGTCCAGCCAGCGACTCCAGATCAAAAATGACGATCAGGGCACCTTGTGTGGTGTTGAAGTTTGCGATTGGCGCAACCATGATGATCTGGTTACCGCTCGGTGTCAGCACGATGCTGTTGCGGTTCATGGCCAGGGCCTGACGGAGGGGGGGGAATTCGTTAAACCCTGGCAGGTTTTCGTCCGTCGTAAACACCTGGGTCCCGTCGTAATCCACCAGGGAGACTCCGGCCACATCCCGGTTGATCCTGAAATTGTCAATCAACTTGGGCAGGTAGGTGTTCCGTCCCTGCGGATCGACCAGTCCGTTGGTCACCAGGGAATTCTCGGCCAGGCGGTCCACCGTCTCCACCAGGTAGGCGATGCGCTGCTCAAAACGCATCATTTCCTGAAAGCCAAGCTTTTCCAGATCATTCTGCTGGAGGGCCTTGATCTGGCGGGCCATGAGACCGATCACGACCACGGTCATCACCAGCAGGATTGCCGCCTGAACGCCGGAAATCTGCCGAACCAGACGTCGTTTCAGACTGCGTCGCCGCTGTTCCGATCGACCGCCATGTCCCGTGTCGCTGACGTGTTGCATGAGTCTGGAACCCTTCTCCTGGTGTCTATGGGGTCGCGGGAACAATGGCACCGGTCGGGTCGAACCGACCAAGGTAATAATCCTCCATCCCCAGGGCTTCGTGCCGATCCGGGGTGAAGGGCTGGCGATGGGTCTTGACCAGTCCGGCATACGTGTCGATGCGTTCCAGAGCATCGCGTACCGCTTCCCGATCGGTGGTGCCGGCAGCGGTGATGGCAAGAGCCAGAAGATGCACGAGATCGTAAGCGTGGGCCGTGCCTGCCGGAGCCAGGATGCCTGCGGCAGACGGTACGTGGAAGGTGTCAAGATAGCGTCGGGTCGTCTCGGCTGTTCTGGGGGATTGTGACGTCAGGAAGGAGAATGTCTGAATGAACGTCAGGTCAACCTTGCTCAGGGCGGACCGCACGTCTTCGCGCAGGGTGCCGCTGGACATGCCCCAGTGCGATACCATCGGCAGGGGGTGCCGCCGGTTGGCCGCGGTGTTTATGATCCCGGCGTTTTCCGTAGCGGAAGCCACAACCACCAGAACATCCGCCTCCGCTCTTTCGATCCGGGAGAGATGGGCCGAGAAGTCACGTTCACCGCTGTTGAACCACTCCACGATGGTTGGTGTCATGTTCCGCCGTTGCAGTGCCTCGGTCAGAGAGGCGTGATTATTGCGCCCCCACTCGTTGTTCGTAAGCAGCAAAGCGACGCGTTGCCCCCTGGCAAGGGCGTTGCTTATCAGGAACGAACCGCTGTAACTGTCAGAAACGGACAGGCGAAAGATGAAATTTGGTGATCGTCCATTGTCGACAATTTTGGTGGCAGTGGCCCAGGGAACGAGCAGCGGCACCTTGGTCTGATGTATGGTCTCCACTTCTTCGATGGCCACGGTGCTGCTGGAGCCGGCGAGAATTGCCACCAGATTGGGACGCGCTGCCATGTCCTGGATGTTCCTGATCCCCCGTTCCGGTACGCCGCGGTGGTCCCTGGCGACCAGGGCAAGTCTGCGCCCCAGCACGCCGCCTCGTTCGTTGATCTCGTCGATGGCGAGCCTGGCCCCGCGCTTGATGGCCAGGCCGGCCTGCGCGGCGGCGGCTGAAAGATCGGCGTCGAGACCGATCAGGATGTCATCGTCGGCGCCCGCGCGCCCCTCACGCATGAGTTCTTCGGTCTTCGAGAGGATATCGGCCCCGATGGCTCCTTCGAACTGGAGCGGTATGTGGGCGACCCTGGCGGCGAACCGCGCCCTCTGTTCTTCGGTCAACGTGGAGACGGTGACGCCGGCATGTCGGATGACGTCGAGGAATTCGGCTTCGCGGCGCTGGGTTTCCTCGCGCTCAAAATGGGTGACGCGGCGTGCGACATCAATCAACAGCGCGCCAACCTCACTGGGGAGTGACTGGATCACCTTGCGACTGATGACGAAGACATAGCCGAGATAGCCGTGGCCGCTGAGAGTCAGGTGCGACTGCACCTCGTGAAAGCCCATGTTGACAATGGCGGTCAGGGGGTTTTCCTGACCGTCAACCACCCCGTTCTTCAAAGCCTGACGGGTCTCATAAAAGTCAATCAGCAGAGGTTGCGCATTCAGTGACAGGAACTGGTCCATGATGATACGGCTTTTCATCGCCCGTATCTTAAGGCCGTTAAAATCATCCGGTTCTCGAATTGGCCGATTTGTGGTAAAGTGTTTGAAACCATTTTCCCATATTGTGACGCCGACCAGGTCTATCGCATTGAGCTTTTCCAGCAGCAGCCGTCCAGGTTCACCGTCGAGCATCCGATAAGCCTCGCCGCGATCACGGAAGAAGAATGGCAGGTCGGCATACTGCATGGCGGGCACGGCCGCGCTGAGCTTCGCCGTCGGCACCAACATGATGTCGAGGGTGCCATCGCGGGTCATTTCGATCATCTTGTCGTCGTTGCCGAGTTGCTGCGCGGGATGAATCGTGACCTCGACCCTGCCGCCGGTCTCGTTCCGCATCGTCTCGGCGAACTTTTCCGCCGCAACATGAAGCGCACTGTTGGGATGGAAATTGTGCCCGAAACGAAGAACCACGGTGCTGGCCGCCTGTTTGGCCGACGGCTGGGCGACGGAACGTTCGTTGATGCGAAGCCAATATGCGACGGAAGCAACCGCGACCACCAGCACAAGCGCCACAATGGAAAAACGAAGATATTTCCGCTTCATGTCAACGTCTCCAAAATCAGACGGCAAACCAACAAATCAAAATATCTTCTGCCAAATACAACCTATAATGTTTTATCGATCGGTATGCGGACAGCAACGGTTGCTCCTTTGCCGCTTTCGCCATCGACAATAATCTGTCCAGCATATTTCAAGGTAACGATATCGTAACATACGGTCAGACCAAGACCAATGCCAGTACCGGTGTCTTTGGTCGTAAAAAATGGTTCAAAAACCCTATCGCGGATTTCCATGGGAATACCTGCTCCTGAATCCGATATTCGCACCTCAACGTAATCATCATCGCTTCGCGTCTCAATAGTGATCGTCCCCATGCCACGTCCAACGTTGGCGATCGCTTCCTTTGCATTGACGATCAGATTCAGAAATACTTGATTGATTTCAACCGGCAGGCAGATCGCCGGTGGAAGGTCGTCCTTGAGATTGAGAACGATATCGGCAATGCCCGTCCATTCCTTTGCTGAGACGGACACCGTGCTTCTGATGGCCCGATTGATATCGGTGGAGGCCCTGGCATTGCTTCCAGGAAGAGCGAAATCCTTCAGCGACACGACAATACGTGACACGTGGTCGGCCCCGGTCAGCGACTGATCCGCCGCGGCAATGATTTCCTGGCGCAGGAAGTTGAAATCCAGCGTCTCGGCGAGTGATTTGACCTCCGCAATGTCCTCAAGACGCAGATCACCTGATTGGCAGCGATCGCAAAGCCTTGCATAGGCATCGACAACGGATGAGACGTCACGAAATGATTCCAGGATAAATTTGGCGTTGCTTGTTATGTACTGAAGGGGAGTGTTGATCTCGTGGGCAATTCCAGCGGCCAGTCGGCCGACGCTGGCCAGATACGAGGCTCGGACAAGTTCCCGTTCTGCGGTCTTCAGAGTGATGTGGGTACGTACCCTTGCAAGAACCTCCTTCGGCTCAAAGGGCTTGGCAACGTAGTCGACGGCTCCGGCTTCAAAGGCCTTCACCTTGGTTTGCGTATCCGGCAGCACACTGACAAAGATAACCGGCACGCCACGGCTGGCGTCATCGGCCTTCAACCTCCGACAAACCTCGAAGCCGTCCATCTCCGGCATCAATATATCAAGCAGGATCAGATCGGGTATCTGGGTAGCAACGATCTTCAGGGCCATCGCACCACTGGTGGCGGCCTTGACGGTAAAATGTGGCGTCAATATTGACTTGATGACATCAATGTTCTCCGGCGCGTCGTCAACCACCAGGATCGTGCTCTTGCGCTTAATGACGCTGGTCATTTCGTGTCACCTGAATCCTCCTGGTGGCGTAGACACTGTCACCGAGGCCAATCCCGTCCCCAGGCTGACACCATCGCTGTAACCCGTCAAAATACTGTCACCCCGACGATACCCGCTTTTTTGGCCACTGGGAAGAAAGCGCCGTTGAGGTGGTCCCCGTTTTCCGGACAACTGGCGAAGAGAGGGTTCTGCTCGTATACCTCGCGAAACCACAGGAGCAGAACATGGGACAGACTCGCAAGAAGCACAACTCGGAGCTCAAAGCCAAGATTGCGATCGCGGCCCTGAAGGGAGAGGCGACGGTGGCCGAGCTTTCGAGGGTTCTTCGACGTTTCAGGTGGAAACGAGGATGTCGCCCAGGGGCGCGGCGATGAGGTAGATGATTGTCGCAAAGGTTGTTGTGTTGCGGTATCCCCTGGCGCGCGCTCGGGCGGCC
>JAMOBE010000219.1:0-1837 GCA_039908285.1 Alphaproteobacteria bacterium | reverse complement strand
ATAGGCCATGACCCACCGTGGTGGTGACGACGCACGGACTCGCATTGCTGATCCCGGCGATGAGCCGGCTGACGTTGGCCGAGAAGGTGACGAGGCCGGTCGTCGTGTCCATCGCCCAGCGGCTGGTCTGCGCGATCCCGACGATCATCACCGTCACCGTGCCGGCCACCGGCTTGGTTATGGTGCGGGTCTCGGCAATACCGCCGCTCTGGTAGACCTTCGCCAGCTGGAACGTGACCGTGGCCCCGTCCCCGGTGCCGATCATTTGGTTCGATGCCTGGTAGTCGGACCAGTCCTTGAACCGGAACCCATGGGCTCGGCCCTTGCGCGCGCGGAAGAAGGCGATCAGCGCATCCATGTGCGCGCGGTTCTTCACCCCCGACGCCACGTCCCACTTCCCCCGCGCCTCCGCCCAGCGCACGTTGCGCTGCTCGTGGCCCGATTCGACGACCACCACATCGGTCGCATACTCCGGCCCGCCCGACGCGCCATAGGCAATGTCAGGCGGGAACTGGACTTCGTGGAAGCCGATGGCCATGGACGAACTCCTGGCGCTATACTGCCGAGCGGTTGGTGACGGAGGGCGACGAAATGGCCGGCGATGTCACCGTGGGGATGGTCTACGAGCGCGACGGGGCTCCCCATCTTCGCTGGGTGGTCGAGGCGTTGACGCAGGTGGATGGCATCCCACACGTCTATATGCGCAGCCTTGGCGATCGAACGGACGTGCGGCTGCTGTCGGCGGTGGCTTTGGCGGACAGGCATGCCTTCCACCGTGTCGGCACTGCGAATTCGGCTCCAGCATGACCACATGGAATGCCCGGACGGAGATGTTGATCATGCTGCGTTACGATCCGCTCAAGGCACCAGTTCCCCACGAATGGACCGCGCTCCATGAGGCGAAGCGTATTCGTCTCGTGCAGGACTATCACCAGAAAGCGCGAATTCGGCTTCCGAATACCAAAGCTCACGCCATTTTTCATGTGATCGTGGAAAATCAAATCGCGGTCGGTGATCAGCTTCCGATTCAGAGGACTGTGCAACGCCTCATGGACGAGGGGCTCAACCGACATGATGCGATCCACGCCATTGGCATGGTGCTCGCTGAACACATTAGTAACCTTGTCCAGATACCAGAACCTCAGCCTTCCAATCCGAACGATCCCTACTTTGCCGCTATTGAAGAGCTTACCGCCGAGAAATGGCTGCGTGGCTGAACTACAAATTTCTCCGTCCGCGTGTGACCGCCCGCGCCATCTCGGCGGCGAGTTGGCCCTGCGACTTCCGGAAGGACGCGGCGTCGGGTGTCGTGATGTTCATGACCACGTTGACCGGCCGGTCTGGTGCGGAGCCGCTCCTGGCTTGCTGGGCCTCCGTCAGCACCCGCTCGCCTTTGCGGGCGATGATCGGCACCTCGTCGGGGCCGAGACCAACGACGCCGCCACCGTGATAGCGGGGTGCGGCGGCAAACAGCGAGAACGGGGCCGTCACGCTCGCCGCTGCCGGCATCCCGACGTCATGCCGAAGGCGTGCCTCCGTCACGACACCACCGTCGTGGAACAGGCCGAAGGAGCCGATCAGGTCGGTGAGCCAACCTGAGCCGCTGTTGTTGCCGAAGAAATTGCCGATCAGGCCGGTTCCACTCCCGCCGCCCTGGTCCAGCCCGAGCAGGCCGGCGAGCGGGTTGGTGATGGCCTGGCGGACGGTCATGCGCGTGAGGTCGCTCATGATCGAGGTCGCCATGTCGCGGAAAGCATCCTTCGCCGTCCTGGTTCCGTCGGCGATGCCGACCAGGCCGTTCTCGAGACCCTTCAGTGCGTTGCCCATAACCTCCGAT
>JAMOBE010000093.1:0-14788 GCA_039908285.1 Alphaproteobacteria bacterium | reverse complement strand
TCATTTTCTCAGAGATTGAAAATGCACTCGGAAACCTTACTCCCTCTCCCCCTTGAGGGGGAGAGGGCCGGGGTGAGGGGGTGGGGCAACCGGCACCATCCCGAGAGCTTCGGCACCCCCCTCACCCAGCCCTCTCCCCCCGGAAGAGGGGGGAGAGGGCTTTGTGGAAGTGCCATGAACGCGATCTACTGGGCGCGAGGCAGAGCGGCGATGGTGGCCGCCGTGCTGTCGCTTGTCGCCGTCGTCCTGGCCGTACCGGCGCCGTTGCACGCCGAGCTGACCATCGACATCACCCGCGGCCACGCCAACCCGATGCCGATCGCCATTACCGACTTCGCCGGCACCACCGAGCAGGAAACCAGGGTGGGGCGCGACATCACCCGGGTGATCTCGGCGGATCTGGAGCGTTCGGGCCTGTTCAAGCCCATCGACCCGAAGGCCTTCGTGCAGACGGCCGAGTCGCTCCAGCTGCAGCCGCGCTTCGCCGACTGGCAGGTGATCAACGCCCAGGCGCTGGTGCAGGGCCGCGCCGCCGTCCAGCCCGATGGCCGGATGCGGGTCGAGTTCCGCCTGTGGGACGTGTTCGGCGGCCAGCAGATGAAGGGCCAGGCCTATTTCACCCAGCCGGAGAACTGGCGCCGCATCGCCCACATCATCGCCGACGCCATCTACACCCGGATCACCGGCGAGGAGGGCTACTTCGACACCCGGATCGTCTACATCGCCGAGTCCGGACCGCAGGTCAAACGCGTCAAGCGACTAGCCATCATGGATCAGGACGGCGAGAACCACCGGTTCCTCACCGACGGCAATACCCTGGTGCTGACGCCCCGGTTCTCGCCGACGGCGCAAGAAATCACCTACCTGTCGTATTTTCGCAACACCCCCCGAGTCTATCTGTTCAACATCGAGACCGGGCGCCAGGAGTTGCTCGGCGATTTTCCCGGCATGACCTTCGCACCCCGTTTCTCGCCCGACGGCAACAAGGTGGTGCTGAGCATGGCGCGCCAGGGCAACACCGACCTTTACGAAATGGACCTGAGGACCCGGGCCATCCGCCGCCTGACCGACCACCCGGCCATCGACACCTCGCCGTCCTACTCGCCGGACGGCCGCCAGATCGTGTTCAACTCCGACCGCGGCGGCACCCAGCAGCTCTATGTCATGGACGCCGACGGCGGCAACGTTCACCGCATCAGCTTTGGCGAGGGCCGCTACGCGACTCCGGTGTGGTCGCCCCGCGGCGACCTCATCGCCTTCACCCGCTTCCAGGGGGCGAAGTTCTATATCGGCATCATGCGCATCGATGGCTCGGGCGAGCGGCAGCTCGCAGACGGGTATCTGGTGGAGGCGCCGACGTGGGCACCGAACGGGCGCGTGCTGATGTTCTTCCGCCAGACGCCGAGCGACTCGGCGGGACGGGGGGGGACGTCGCGACTCTACAGCATCGACCTGACCGGATATAACGAACGTCTGGCCGTCACCCCTACCGACGCGTCGGATCCCGCATGGTCCGCTTTGATTCCGTGAGAAAACTCTTGCAACCGCGACCGAGATTTAGGAAGTATTGTCCAATCTGGGAGCGGGAGAACGAAACCCTCATGGGGGGTTGGACAGGCAGGCTCGTTTGGCCGGTCGGGAGTGGCCGGTCAGGTGGGTATGGAGTGTTGGCCTTGGATCATTCGGGATGTCCCGCCCAGTGTTCCGGTCAGGAGAATACGTAAATGAAGCTGCGTTTGTTGGGCATCTTTGCGGCTGTCGCTCTGGTCGCCGCGTGCGAGTCGGCGTCGGATCAGGGTAGTGGCGCGTCGTCCGGCGGGGCCTCCACGCCCATGACTCGGATGGACAGTTCGGGGTCGTCGTCGGCCATTCAGCCGGGTTCGGCGGCTGATTTCGCCGCCAACGTCGGTTCGGACAGGGTCTTTTTCGACTTCGACAAGTATCAGGTTCGTGCCGACGCCAAGCCGATCTTGGCCAAGTGGGCCGCGTGGATGAACAAGTATCCCGCGACTCCCATCACCATCGAGGGTCATGCCGACGAGCGCGGCACCCGCGAGTACAACCTGGCCCTCGGCGAGCGCCGTGCGACCGCGGTCAAGGACTACCTGGTGTCCCAGGGCGTGTCCGGCAGCCGCCTGCACGTCATCTCCTTCGGCAAGGAGCGTCCGGCCGTTCCCGGCTCGAACGATACCGCCTGGTCGCAGAATCGCCGCGGCGTTGCGGTGGTCGGTGGCCCGACGTCCTGACGCCGACAACCCGGATCCAGGGTAAGCCGCCGCCGCCCTCCTCGGAGGGCGGCGGACGTCTTGGAGGCCTGGCGATTCGGGACGAATACTCCGAGAGAATGAACCGCTCGGCCCGGCGCACAGCCGAGTCGGGGGGAATGGTCTGATACCGTGGGCAGATGAGGCTGGTCGTGACTCAGCGGATCGAACACCTTATCCGCGGCGCCCTTGCCGCCATCGCTTCCGCCATCGTCCTTGGCGTGGTGACGCTTGTTCCGGCCACGCCGGCGGCGGCTCAGCAGGACATGCGCGCCCTGCTGGAGCGCATCGACCGCCTGGAGCGGGACAGCACCCAGATCCAGCGCCAGCTTTACCGCAGCGGGGTTCCCGCCGGTGCGGCCATGCCCTCCGCTCCCGCCTCCAGCCCTCCGCCGGCCGATCTCAGTGGCGACACGGCGGGCCGCCTGCAGCAGAAGGTAACCGACCTCGAGTCGGTGCTGACCGGTCTCACCGGTCAGGTGGAGGAGGCCAGATTCCAGGTCGGACAGGTGCGCAGCCGCCTCGACAAGCTGGTCACGGACGTGGACTACCGCCTGCAGCAGATCGAACAGCGACTGGCCGCCTCGGCCCAGCCCGAGACGCCACAGGCGTCCGGCGACGCGGCGACGCCAGCACCGCCGGCCCGGCCGGGCGCGGGCGCCGCGACTCCCGCCGCCAAGGTCGGCGCGGGGGGGAATCGTCAGACCCAGGATACGGTCGCCGCCTTCGGCCGCCCCGGACAGGACGCCGCCACCCCGCCCAAGGCGGGCGGCAAGGCGGCCGCGGCCGACGACGGCAACCTGCCCAAGGGCTCGCCCAAGGAGCAGTACGAGTACATCCAGACGCTGCTGGCCCAGGCCAACCACGCCGCGGCGGAGAAGGCCCTGGCGGCCTTCATCGACGCCCACCCCGACGACCCCCTGGCCGGCAACGCCCAGTACTGGCTGGGCGAGACCTTCTACGTGCGGGGCGACTATCGCAACGCCGCCGTGGCCTTCGCCAAGGGCTACCAGAAGTACCCGAAGAGCGCCAAGGCCGCCGCCAACGTGCTGAAGCTCGGGATGGCGCTCGCCAAGCTGGACCGGGTCCAGGATGCCTGCACCGCCCTCGGCCGACTCGCCAGCGAGTTCCCGAACGCCCCCGGCGACGTCAAGCAGAAGGCCTCTCAGGAAAAGAAGACCCTGGGCTGCAAGTAATCTTACTGCGTCACGAACCGGTCACCGGACTGGCTGCCGCAAGAAAAAAGACGCAACACGGATGAACACGGATATCCACGGATGAACACGGATGCTACGGTGTTTGACATAGGCTTACGTGAGACACGTGTATATATCTTGCTGTAATAATATAATGTTATTCATATTACATGGTCACGGATTAAGACGGATCTGAATTCTTGTATTATGCATCCGTGTTCATCCGTGGATATCCGTGTTCATCCGTGTTGCGTCTTTTTTCTCAACGCCCGCACGGTGCGTCGGTGGGTCACACTGAAAATCGATCATGACCAGCACCACCGCCACCGCCATCGGCCCTGACGAGTTCGCGGCGCTGATGGCCGGCTTCGCGCCGTTCGAGTCGACTCCGGCCCTGGCGGTCGGGGTCTCGGGCGGGGCCGACAGCATGGCGCTGTGTCTCCTCATGGACGCGTGGGCGCGGGCGCGTGGCGGGTCGGTGACGGCTCTCGTCGTCGACCATGGGCTGCGGCCGGAGTCGGGCGACGAGTCGACGCGGGTCGGGGCCTGGCTCGCGGCGCGCGGCATCGTCCACCACATCCTGCGCTGGGAGGGCGTGAAGCCGGCGGCCGACATCCAGGCCGCCGCCCGTCGAGCCCGCTATGAACTGATGACCGGGTGGTGCCGCCGCGCCGGCGTTCTCCACCTGGCGGTCGGCCATCACCAGGAGGACCAGGCGGAAACGGTGCTGCTGCGGCTGGCCCGGGGCAGCGGGGTCCATGGCCTGTCCGGGATGGCGCCAGTCGTCGCCGGGCATGACGTCCGCGTCCTCCGTCCCCTCCTGGACCAGCCTCGGGCTCGGCTGGTGGCGACCGCCACGGCCTTTGGGCAATCGTGGGTCGAGGATCCCGGCAATCAAAATGCCGCCTACCGGCGGGTTCGGGTGCGCAGCCTGCTGCTGCCGGCCCTGGCCGCGGAGGGCGTCGACGCCCGCAGCGTGGCGGCGACGGCCCACCGACTCCGCCGCGCCCGCGAGGCCATCGACCACGCGGTGGCGGGAGTGCTGGCCGCAGCGGTGATGGTGCATCCCTTCGGCTTCGCCCGCCTGGACCCCGGGCCACTGCGGCGTGCCCCGCCCGAGGTGGGCCTGCGGGCGCTGGCCCGGGTGCTCACCACCATCGGTGGGGCCGCCTATCCGCCGCGCCTCGAGCGGCTCGAGCGCCTGTATCGGGCACTGGCCGGCGATGCCCTGGGGCGGGGGCGGACACTGGGCGGGTGCGTCGTGCTGCCGCACCGCGGCCGGGTTCTGGTATGCCGCGAGCCGGCTGCGGTGGAGGCGCCTGTCGCGACTCCGCCGGGACTGCGGCGGCGCTGGGACCGGCGGTTCGTGGTGGAGACCGGAGCCGATGCCCCGCCCGGGCTGCGCATCGGCGCCCTCGGCGCCGCCGGGTGGGCGGCGGTGACGGAGGGGGGCTCGGGGCGCCGCCTGGACCTTCCCCACGTGGTGCGAACGACCCTGCCGGCATTTTTTGGCGCCGAGGGTGTTCTCGCGGTACCCACCCTGGGATATAAGTGTGATACGGTGGGGTGTTCGTCCGTATCGTTCACGCCGGAAATTCCTCTGACGACTGCCTGACATTCTCTTGCTTCGGCAAGGCAGGGCATTATCTAATCAAGATGGCACCGGGTCGGCTCGGTGCCGGTCGCCCCGGGATTGGGGGCCAAGGAAGGGTTTCGAACTTGAACTCTGGCAAGAACGTCGCGCTGTGGATCATCATCGGGCTGCTGCTGATAGCGCTGTTCAATCTGTTCCAGACGTCGGCGCCGCGCGGCCCGCAGTCGAGTCTGCCCTTCTCCGACTTCATGACGGAGGTCGAGCGGCGGGAGGTGCGTGACGTCACCATCCAGGGCAGCGTCATCAATGGCCACTTCAACGACGGTCGCCTGTTCTCGACCTATGCGCCGGTGGACCCGGGGCTGGTGCCGACGCTGCGGGAGAATGGCGTGCGGATCTCCGCTCTTCCGGATGAGGAAACCGCGCCGACGGTGTGGAGCGTGCTGATTTCGTGGTTCCCCATGCTGCTGCTGATCGGCGTGTGGGTGTTCTTCATGCGGCAGATGCAGTCCGGCGGCGGCAAGGCCATGGGGTTCGGCAAGTCGCGGGCGCGTCTTCTGACCGAGAAGACGGGCCGCATCACCTTCGATGACGTCGCCGGCATCGACGAGGCCAAGCAGGAACTGGAAGAGGTGGTCGAGTTCCTGAAGGACCCGCAGAAGTTTCAGCGTCTCGGCGGCAAGATCCCCAAGGGCTGCCTGCTGGTCGGCCCGCCCGGCACCGGCAAGACCCTGCTGGCGCGCGCCATCGCCGGCGAGGCCAACGTGCCGTTCTTCACCATTTCCGGCTCTGACTTCGTCGAGATGTTCGTCGGCGTCGGCGCGAGCCGCGTGCGCGACATGTTCGAACAGGGCAAGAAGAACGCGCCCTGCATCATCTTCATCGACGAGATCGACGCCGTGGGCCGTCATCGCGGGGCCGGTCTCGGCGGCGGCAACGATGAGCGCGAGCAGACCCTGAACCAGCTTCTGGTGGAGATGGACGGCTTCGAGTCCAACGAGGGCGTCATCCTGATCGCCGCCACCAACCGACCGGACGTGCTGGACCCGGCCTTGCTGCGGCCGGGGCGCTTCGACCGTCAGGTGGTGGTGCCCAATCCCGACGTCCTGGGCCGCGAGAAGATCATCAAGGTGCACATGCGCAAGGTGCCCCTCAGCCCCGACGTGGACGCCAAGGTGCTGGCGCGCGGCACGCCCGGCTTTTCCGGCGCCGACCTCGCTAACCTGGTCAACGAGGCGGCGCTGCTGGCCGCTCGCCGCAGCAAGCGCGTCGTCACCATGGGCGAGTTCGAAGCCGCCAAGGACAAGGTGCTGATGGGGGCCGAGCGCCGCTCCCTGGTGATGTCGGACGAGGAAAAGCTCCTGACCGCCTATCACGAGGCCGGACACGCCATCTGCGCCATCCACTCCAAGTACTGCGATCCGGTGCACAAGGCCACCATCATTCCGCGTGGCCGGGCGCTGGGCCTGGTCATGACCCTGCCCGAGGGGGATCGCCTGTCCACCTCGCGCGCCAGGGCCGAGGCGGAGCTGACCATGGCCTTCGGTGGTCGGGTCGCCGAGGAACTGGTCTTCGGCCGCGACCGCGTCACCAGCGGCGCCTCCGGCGACATCAAGATGGCCACCGACAAGGCCCGGCGCATGGTCACCGAGTGGGGCATGAGCGACAAGCTCGGACCCCTGGCCTATGCCTCGGCCGATCAGGAGGTGTTCCTCGGCCATTCGGTGACCCAGCACAAGAACATCTCCGACGAGACGGCCCGCCAGGTGGACGAGGAGGTGCGCAAGATCATCGAGGGGGCCTATGGCCGCGCCCGCGACATCCTCACCCGCCACCGGGACCAGCTTGAAACCCTGGCCAAGGGCCTTATCGACCTGGAAACCCTGAGCGGCGACGAGATCACGACCCTTCTCGCCGGAGGGCAGGTGATCCGCAACGACGCGGACGATGCCCCGAGGGACAACGGACGGCGCGCCTCGGTCCCCACCAGCGGCCCCGCCGCCGGCAGGACTCCCGTCGGCTACGCTCCGCCTCCGGGACCAGAGCCCCAGCCCGGATCGTGAGGGCCTGAGGGAATGCGCACCACCGCAGTGATCCACCCGAGCCCCGCAGCGTTGCGGGGCTCGTCGCATAAGGAGGCGGGGCTCTACCTGGTGCCGACCGGCATCATCGCCGCCGCCGAAGGACAGGTGCCGCGACGCCTCGGCCGGGCGCGGTCGCTGGCCGGGGGGCCGCTCGCCTTCACCGACCTGGAAATCCTGCTGCGGCGCGGCCAGGAGATTCACGCGGCCATGGCGCCGCTGCCCGAGGTGCTGGCCTGGGCGCCGACCCAGGGCGGGGCGGTGGCCGGCTATGTCAACGCCCTGGTCGACGCCATGTCGGCGAGCCGCGCCCCCTTCGCCGGGCTGCCCCTGGATCGGCCGCGGGTGATGGGCATCCTCAACGTTACCCCCGACAGCTTCTCCGACGGCGGCGCGTTCATCGCTCCCGCGGCGGCCATCGCCCACGGCGTGGCCATGCTGGAGGCCGGAGCCGACATCATCGACGTGGGCGGCGAGTCGACTCGGCCCGGCGCCGAGCCGGTGGCCCCGGACGAGGAGGCGCGGCGGGTACTGCCGGTGGTGCGTGACCTGGCCGAGCGCGGCGCGCGGGTGTCCATCGATACCCGCCATGCCGCGGTGATGGCCGCCGCCGTGCAGGCCGGCGCCCGCATCATCAACGACGTCACCGCCCTGACCGGCGATCCGGACGCCCTCAAGATAGCGGCGTCCAGCGGCGCCGCGGTGGTGCTGATGCACATGCGGGGCGAGCCGCGCACCATGCAGGACGCGCCGTCCTATGCCTTCGCCCCGGTCGATATCTTCGACGCTCTCCGCGAGCGGGTGGCTGTCTGTCGGAAAGCCGGGATCGCCACCGAACGGCTGTGCGTCGACCCCGGCATCGGCTTCGGCAAGACGCTGGCCCACAACGTCGGCCTGTTGGGACGCCTCGGCATCCTGCACGGGTTGGGCTGTGCGGTGATGGTCGGGGTGTCGCGCAAGCGCTTCATCGCCGACCTGAGCCACGGCGAACCCGCCGGACAGCGGCTGGCCGGCTCGCTCGCCGCCGCCCTCATCGCCCTGAACCACGGCGCCTCGATCCTGCGGGTCCACGACGTCGCCGAAACGGTCCAGGCCGCGGCGGTCTGGCAGGGCATCCGTGGCGGAATACCGGCGAGCTGAAAGAAAGGTTCGCACTACCGACCTCAAACATCTTCGCACCTCGCGAAGATGTTTGAGGTCGGTAATACATAGGGTCTGAGGCCAGGAAGACCTACCAGGAGCGCTGGGGACCGACGTCCACATGGACGAAATCCGAGGCGGGATAGTAGCCGACGCCTCCACGATCGAGTCTCATGGCCACCCGGCGCAGCTTGCGCAGGTCGCGGTCGGCCAGCCTCACGTCGGCGGCCATGCCCTGGACGTGGAAGCTCCTTCGGGCGACCCCGTCGCTGGCGTTGGCCAGCATCCGGTTGGTGCGCGGCGAGCGGTAGGCGGAAACGATCTCGAACGGCTTGCTGCTACCCACGGTGCGATGGATGTCGTAAAGCAGGTCGAGAAGCCCGAGATTGATCGGTCTGACCTCGTCGGTGCGGTAATCCCGCAGCAGGTAATGGATGTCCCGCAATGCCTGGGGAATGTAGCGCCCCTCGGCCCAGTAGACCCGCCGCAGCTTCTCGCCCGTGTGAAGGTGCTCGAAAGCCAGGCTTCGCTCCTGCTTCATCCGCCGGGCCGCTTCCGCCGGGCTTACGGCCAGCAGGCCGGCCGCCAGCAGAAGCCCACCACCGAAGCGGAACATGGCGCGCCTGGAGACACCCTTGTCCTGTCCAGTATCGTCCCCCATGACTCCTCCCTGGTGCATGCGCACGACGTTCGTGCCGCATCGCAGCCCGTGCCGCATCGCAGCAGGGGGGAATCTTCGCTGAAATATTGTGACATGTCAAGGCGTGCTGAAGAGGAGTCCCATCAGACGTTTGTCCCGATCGTATATGTCGGAACGAAATTCAACCGTACCTTCCGCGCCCACCCAGGCGGTGCGATAGGCGAGATAGACCGGCAAGGGATGCTTCAGTGAAACCGTCTCGGTTTTGCCGCCTTCGACCGTGGCCTCGATGCGATCCCTTGTCCAGCCCTGTCGGTCCTTCAGCACATAGGCGGCAAGCTCCAGCGGCTTTTCCAGCCGGATACAACCGGAACTGGCGGCCCGCGACGCCTTCTGGAAAATGTTTCGCGTCGGCGTGTCGTGCAGATAGATGTCCTCGCGATTGGGCAGCAGGAACTTGATCCGCCCCATGGCGTTCTTCGGCCCGGGATCCTGGCGTAGCTGATAGGGGAAGCCGCGGACGCCGGCCTTGTCCCAGTCCACCGAGGCCGGGTCGAGTTCGCCGATGCCCTCTTCCCGCATGCCAAAGATCCGCAGCCCCTGCTTGGTGAAGTAGGAGCGGTCCTGACGGACCTTGGTCACCACGTCCTCGACGGCCAGATGGTGCGGCACGTTCCACACCGGGTTGAGAACCAGATGGGTCATGCTGGCGTTCAGGAGCGGCGTCGGCCGCTTGGGCTGGCCGACGATCACCCGCATGGACAGCACCGGCTGGCCGTTTTCGAACAGCGCCATCTCGGCGGCGGCGACGTTCACCAGGATGTAGCGGCTCCCAAGGTTGTCCGGAACCCAGCGCAACCGCTCCAAGTTGATGATGATCTGGCGGATGCGCCGCTGCACCGGGACATTGAGGGTGAGCAGGGTCTGGCGGCCGACGGCGCCGTCTTCCTCGAGGCCATGGCGGCGCTGGAAGGCCTTCAGCGCCTCTTCCACCGCGCCGTCGAACTCGGGCGAGGCATCGTCGCCGCTGGTCAGCTCACCGGTGGCCCGCAGCCGCCGGCGCAGGGACTCGACGCGGGGGTCGCTCATGCCGACCCGCAGAGTCGGACCATCCTCCACCGTGGGCCAGCCGCCGGCGGCGGCCATGGTGCGGTGGGCGGCCAGGGCCTCCCGCAGGGCCACATAGGCCGGCCGCGACGGCCACAGGGACTCGAGCACCGGCCGGATGTCGGCGGCGCCGGCCACGGCGGCCAGCACGCTGCTCACGTGAACCGTCGGTGCCGCGCGATAGAGGCCGGGCTCGGCGGCTTGTCCGGGAACTCGGCCCGCACCCAGGTCCACCGCATAGCGCACCAATGCCCGCGTGAGCAGGGATTCGATTTCGGCCTGTCCGGCCGCCCCCGTACCGGGTGCCTCCAGCCGGGCCGAGAGGGTCCGGACGTTGTAGGCGGCGGGATCGAGGCCGTCGCGATCGGCGGCCCGCAAGGCCTCAAGCAGGGACGTCGCCTGCGGCCGCACCCCAGTTTCGGTGACCCACAGCGGCTTGTAGCCGCGAGTCTGATAGAAGGTCCGCACCGCGGCGGCCTCGGCGGGGGTGAGTTCCCCCGCCCGCAGGGGCCGCACGGCGCCCTGCGGGGCCGGCGCCTCGGACGAGTCCGCGGTGACGGAACGGGACAGGGGGATATCGGCCAAGACCCGGCGCACCTCGGCGGCCAGGTGTCCCACCGGAGCGGCCGGGGCGGCCGGCGTCACCAGGGCCGCCGCGGCCCGGGCATCAGGCTTCGCCGTGGACTCGGCGGCGGACGCCGTCACGACCAGACTCGCCGTCACGACCAGACTCGCCGCCGCTCCGGCCAACAGGCCGGCGGCGGAAAACTGCCGCCACGCTCTCAAAGCGCCACGTGATTTTACTGTGACCATTTTCCGGAGCACGCCTAGGGAGAGGCCATTGTTTACCTGTGGCGGGGTCTTGTCAATCCGCTCCTCGACGATTCCCTTCCCTGACGAAAGTCTCGTAAACATGCCGTGCCCAGCCGCGCAGGCTTTTGTCTCCCTGCCCCATCCATTGCGCGACCGGGACGAAGAAGCCGGTCTTCGGACGGGTCAGAACCTCCGCCGGCAGGGGACCGGCGGGCGTCGCCGCCATGTCGGCCTTGGTCGGCGGCCGGGCGCCATGGAGGAGCGGCAGCACGGCGCGAAACAGGGCGATGTCCACCAGGGGCACCCGGATCTCCAGGGAATGGGCCATGCCGGCCCAGTCGGCATCCCGCAGGAGCTGGTTGCGCATGTACCACTGCATTTCCAGCGCCGATAGGCGCAGCCGGTCGGACTCGATCCCGGCCACGGTGCCGGCCAGGTGCCGCAGCGGGGACAGGGCCGCCAGCCCCTCCCGCGCCAGGTCGGGGTCGAGCACCTGGTCCAGCTCCCAGGGCATGAACAGGCCCCGCCGCAAAAGGTAGGCGTCACCGGGACGGCCGCCGTACTCCAGCACCCCCGCCGCCTTCGGCCGGCCGAGCCAGCGGGCCGGCGCCGCCGCCAGCCGCCGTAGCGTGCGGCCGGTCCAGGGAAACCGCGCCCACCCGCCCAGGCGGTCGACTCCGGCCACCAGGGCCGGGACGCGGGTGAAGGTGTCGTAGCCGCCGAACAGCTCGTCGCCGCCGAGACCCGACAGTGCCACCTTGAGCCCGCAGGCCGCCGCCTCGCGGGCGACGAACCAGGTGTTGACGCCGTCGATGGACGGCTGATCCATCCCGTCCAGGATGCTCTCCCGCGACGCGGCGAAGTCGGCGGCGGTGATCCAGCGGGTGACATGGTGGGTGCCGCAGTGGTCCGCCAGCCGCTGCGCCAGCGGCGTTTCGTCGCGCGCGTCGCCCTCGAACTCGCGAAAGCCGAGCGTCAGGGTTTCCACCCGCTGGCCGGCCGTCTCGGTCGCGAGGGCCGCAAGGGTGGCCGAGTCGAGACCCGAGCTGAGGAAGACCCCGACCGGCACGTCGGCCACCAGATGGCCGCGCACCGAGTCGACCAGCACCTCCCGCAGCACCTCCCGCAGCCGCCCCGCCGGGGCGTCGACGCCGACGACGGCCGGCGGAACGGCGGTCATCTCATGGGTCAGGTCGAAGAACCGCAGCAGCCGCAGGCTGCCGTCCCGAACGATCCAGGCGGAGGTTCCCGCCGGCAGCGCCCGTATGCCGCGATAGAGGGTCCAGGGCTCGGGCACGCTGCCCCACAGGAAGAAACCGGCGTGGCCGGCCGGCTCGGGCGTCGTGTCCACGGCCCCGCCGGCGAGCAGGGCCTTGACCTGCGAGGCGACCCGCAGCGTCGCGCCGTCGTCGGCGTAGTAGAGCGGCTTGATCCCGAACGGATCGCGGGCCAGCAGCAGGCCCTGCCGGGCGTCGTCCCACAGGGCGAAGGCGAACATTCCCCGCAGATGCCGCACCATGTCCGGCCCGTGGCGCCGATAGAGGTGCAGCAGCACCTCGGTGTCGGAGCGCGAGCGGAAGCGGACGCCGTCCCGTTCCAGGTCGGCCCGCAGTTCGCGGAAGTTGTAAATCTCGCCGTTGAAGACGATGCGAAACTGGCCATCGTCGGAGGCCATGGGCTGCGCCCCCGCCGGGCTCAGGTCGATGATGGCGAGCCGGCGGTGTCCGAGACCGACCCGGCCGTCGGGCGACACCCAGGCGCCGGCGCCATCGGGTCCGCGGGCGGTCATGGCGTCGCGGACGGCGAGAAGCTCCCGCTCCCCGACCGCCTCCGCGCCGCGCCCATAGGCGAATATTGCCGCGATCCCGCACATCGGCCGAGGTATAGCACACTCCCGGAGGAATGGACTACCGCACGGATTCGGAGCACAATGGGGTGGGTTGGAACGGGAGGGGGACGACCATGAGACGGCTGGTTCCGATGGTTGCGGCGGCGGCGGTGCTGGTGGCCACGGCGTGCGACACCACCAGCGGCTACAACACGCAGGTCGGGCAGGTCATCGGCGGCATCACCGGCGGCATCGCCGGGTCCCACATCGGCCGGGGACAGGGGCGGCGACTCGCCACCAGTCTCGGCGCCCTGCTGGGCGCCCTGCTGGGCGGCGGCATCGTCTCCTCGCTGGAGCGCGGCGACCAGCTCTTCTCATCCGCGGCACCATCAGGCAGCTCGGTCGTCACCCAGCCGCCGAGCTGGCTCGGTCGCAGCCCAGGCCCCTCCTGGCTCGAGGCACGGGTGGACGCCACCCCCACCTGGTTCAGGACTCCGTCAACCGTCGCCACCAGCAGCGGCTACCGCACCGCCGACGGCGCCTACACCCCGGGCTACACGCTGATCCCCCCTCAGAGGGCGGAAGAGCCGTAGGGGCACTTCAACAATAAAGAAGCCCTCTCCCCCCTCGAGGGGGCTACCGTATGCACACAAGTTTGGGCAAACAACGCTGTAGGAGTTTCGCTGTAGAAACCATCCGTTTCCCGCAAGTAAAGCCCTCCCCCATCGAGGGGGAGGGCTTAAGTTTGCGGGAAACTTGTGTGCATACGGTAGCCCTCGAGGGGGAGAGGGGGTTAAGGTTCCGACTGCATATTCGCACCCGGGCCGATCACGCCGCCGGTCGCCGCAGGAGTTTGTCCAGGGCCGACCGCAGTTCCTCGGGCCGGATCGGCTTGTGCAGGACGCGGAAGCCACTGGCCCGGGCGTCCCGCAAACGCTGGGGCGAGGTGTCGCCGGTCACCAGCAGGCCGGGTATGGGGCGGTGGAAGCGGTCCTGCAGCAGCCGGATCGCCTCGCTGCCGGTCGCGCCGTCCGCCAGCCGGTAGTCGGCGATGATGGCGTCGGGCGCGACGGCCAGGCCTTTGACGCAGTCCAGGGCGCTGGCGGCGGCGGCCACCTGCAGCCCGACCTGTTCGAGGGCGAGGCGCATGGACAGCAGAACATCGGGATCGTCGTCGATCACCGCCACCAGCGTCCGCTCCGACGGCGAGGATGGCGTGACCGACTCGGCCACCGTGGCGGGGAGAGACGCCGACGCGGCGACCAGCGGCACCTCCACCGCGAACACCGTTCCCCTGCCCGGGATGGAGCGCACCGTGATCCGATGGCCGAGCACCGCCCCCAGCCGATCGACGATCGCCAACCCGAGTCCCAGCCCCTTGCGGCGGTCGCGGGCCTCGTTGCTCACCTGGTGGAACTCGTGGAAGATTGCCTCCAGATGATCGGCGGGGATACCGATGCCGGTATCGGCGACCACGATGCGGACCACATCGCCCGCGCGTCGGCAGCCGATCAGAATCCTCCCCTGGTCGGTGAAGCGCACGGCGTTGCCGAGAAGGTTGCGCAGCAGGCGCTCGATGAGCATGGGGTCGGTGCGCACCAGCAGGCGACTCGGCATCTGCCGCATCTCCACACCCTTGGCCGCGGCCTGCGGCGCGAATTCCCTCACCAGTTGCTCGAGGATGTCGCCGATGGCGACCTCGACCGGTTTGGCCGTGACCAAGCCGGCTTCCAGCTTGGAGACGTCCACCAGGGCATTCAGAAGATCGCGCAGGGCTTCGAGAGAGTCCTCGATCCGGCCAACGATTTCCCGCTGTTTGTCGTCGCGGACGCGGTTGGCCAGGACGTTGGTGAACATGGTCACCGCCTGCAGCGGCTGGCGCAGGTCGTGGCTGGCGGCGGCGAGGAAGCGGGTCTTGGCATCGTTGGCGCGCCGCACGGCCTCCCTGGCCTCCGCCACCTGCCGCTCCATGGCCTTCAGGTCGGCCTCCGCCACGCCAAGGCGGCGCCGGGTCACGGCCAGCCGCCGCCCCCCCACCGCCAGAAGTGACCCGAGAACCAGGATGACGGCAGAGAGGGCAGCCGCAACGAAATCGGCGTCAATCATGCTACCTGCCTCCAGCAAG
>JAMOBE010000092.1:0-14942 GCA_039908285.1 Alphaproteobacteria bacterium | reverse complement strand
AGGCGGAAAACGCTCTAGAGCAGTTTCCGCTCAAGCGGAAACTGCGAAAAGCCCGCGCGGCGCTTGAGCGGCCAGAGGCAAATTCTAGAGCGTTTCCGCTCAGGCGGAAAACGCTCTAGTCCCAGAACCCCGTGTGGCTGACAGGATCAAGGTGGAACAATGTCCATGGGCGATCCGGCACCGGCCCATAGGCAAGGACGTAGGGTTTCCCGTCCACGGTCAGGGCGATATGCCCGGTTTCGCCGGGTCGGACGGCGGCAAGCGCCCTGGTGAAGGCGGGGTCGGTGCTGATGGAACTCAACGGCCTCAGGTACTTTTCCATACGCTCCGGCGGCAGATAATCAGGCAGGTTGGCCGCCTTTTCCGGGTGACGTTCTGCCGGGATGACGTAGGAGGTTTCCCTCCGGCTGTCGGCGATAAGCAGCCCCTTGCCATCCACGATGAAGAACCACCCCTCCTCGTCCCTGTCGGGCGAGGTGTTCTGGGTGGACGAGAACGAGAAATCGCGGGTGCGGATGATCAT
The DNA here is from genome assembly GCA_039908285.1 of Alphaproteobacteria bacterium. GTDB lineage: Bacteria > Pseudomonadota > Alphaproteobacteria > Rhodospirillales > Rhodospirillaceae > JAMOBE01. The sequence continues at coordinate 14,419 of JAMOBE010000092.1, read as the reverse complement.
CTGATAGACGGATAGGGAGACCTCGAAGTGATAAAAGCCCAGCTTGGTCCCCGAGGCATCGACCACTGGCGAGGCGAAGGCCGTCACCCACTCATAGGCGTCGCTCGACATGTAGGGTTCGGAAATGAAAACCTTTCCCTTGTCCAGACCGAGGGTGGGGGCGAAGAACGGGGCGTCGCTTTCCTCGGTTGAAAACAGGGAGGATGGTTGGACCTTGCCCCCTACGACCCGGAGATGCTCCTGCCCCGTGCGGTCGACCAGGCAACTTTCGGCGATTGGGAAGCGCTTGTGCAGGACCAGCGACCACTCCTCCATTTCCTTGCGGAGCTTGTTCTGCCTGGCCGTAAGCTGGATCTCCCCACGGTCGTTGTACCGATTACGACCCGTTTCCCCGAGCAGGAAGTAATCGGTGAAGACCGCAAGGCCAAGCGAGGACAGCATGCTGCTGGCTGCCTCGTGGTGGAACATCCTGAGACGGAACAGCATCAGTTCGGTCTGCCGCTGCGCCTGGGATTCGGCGGCGTCGATGGTCGTTGCCGGCGCGGCCACGCCCCGCCCGGGGATGACAACGCCGCCAGATGCCAGAATCAAAACGACCACTCGACCAACGCGGAGGAACTCGCGCATCATAACGAACGCCATCGACATGCCCCCTATCGCAACTCAGAGAAGTCAAGATGGATTTCATCAGAAATATGCTTGCGCATGGTGTAGCCAGAATTGAAAACAGCAATCTGCATCACTTGCTTCGAGCCTTTTTCGAAGACGACATCGCCCGGGTCGCCGGTGTTCAGGCGGCGGGAGAACCGTACCATCCATCGTCCGTCCAGCCAGCGCCCGTTGGCCGCGACGTCTGCCCTGCTGCCACCGGGCTTGCCCAGAGCGACCACGCTGGGAATGACGTTTTCCGTCCGCTCAGTGGGTGTGCGGACGTTCTCCCGTCCGTCGTCTCCGTCGTCATACGTCCTTTGGATGTAGACGGTCCCGCCGGCGATGGGGTACTCGACGGCGGGAGTGAGGGGGGATATCGAAAACCGGGTACTCATGTCGTCGGCAATGCCGACAAGATTGCTGCGCCCAGCCGTCCAGTGCCACATGTCCACGTGGTAGGTGGTTCGCGACAACATGCAGACGTCGAAGTCCGCCCCCATCTGAAAGCGCATCGCCAGCATGTCGTCCCGTTCGCGCGAGCGGGTGTAGCGGTCCCGCAGACGCTGCCAGGGCCGGTAGGTGGTGCCGGCCTTCTCGTCGGACCATTCCGCAAGGAAAAAGACACCGTCAGCGTGGATACCCGCCGCGATTTTAAGATCGGGCGCCCACGTATCGCCCGCTGTCGCGGCTTCGTCCTCCCCGCCGGCGGAAGGATGGGTGGGAATGGGTGTCAGCCGCTGCTGGAGAAGGCTCCAGACCTTGTCGTCCCCGCCGATGGCCGGAGGGGAGGGGAGGGCGACCACCGGAACCGTAATATCCGCTCCCCGTGCCGCAGGGATGCACATGCCAAAGAGCACGACTGGAAAAAGGTATCTGACGAGCTTCAACCGCATTACGTTGTCCCATCCAGCGGATCAATCGGGCAAAAAACCGGACTGTGGCGGAAAGCTTGGCCCCACCTCGCCGTGCCAGGCGTGCGCCCAGCCGAAGGCGTTGGTACTATAGAACTCCGTTGGCGAAATGCCAACCTACCCGTTGGACTGCTAGTAGTTCTCATTATGACGGATTCTGGGTGAAATTGGTGGGCTGCCGCCCACACCCGCCCGGGGCGTCGTGCCAGAGGCACGCCTTCGGCGTGACGTGCCGAAGGCACGCCTTCGGCGTGACGTGCCGAAGGCACGCCTTCGGTGTGACGTGCCGAAGGCACGCCTTCGGTGTGACGTGCCGAAGGCACGCCTTCGGTGTGACGTGCCGAAGGCACGCCTTCGGCGTGACGTGCCGAAGGCACGCCTTCGGCGTGACGTGCCAAACGGGGATCGGGGCGGTAGCCCCGAAATAGCGCTCCTCGGGTCATAATGGGAACTGGTGGGGGGCCGCAGGGCAATCGGGTGAAGTGAATACCGCCATCTTAACTCCCTCTCCCCCCTCTTCCGGGGGGAGAGGGCCGGGGTGAGGGGGGGCAACCGGCACCATTTTGGGAGCTTCGGCACCCCCTCACCCAACCCTCTCCCCCCGGAAGAGGGGGGAGAGGGCTTTTATCGGTTCACCCGATTGCCCTGTGGGGGGCCGCTGTGCGGCTTCTGTCGCCGGCCGGAGTGTGGTAGGTCTTGGTCTGGTGGACGGCTCGAACAGCGGGGGACGACATGGTGAGGGAGTGGACCGAGGGCATGAGCGTCGGGGTTCCGGTTCTCGATGACGATCATCGCATCGTGCTTGGCGTGCTGACCCAGCTCGCCGACGCCACTCGCGATGGCGAACAGGCCGATGTGATCGGCAGCATGGTCATCTTCTTCTGCGACTACGTTCTGACCCACATGCGCCGCGAGGAGCGGCTGATGGAGCGGCTCGGCTATCCGGACCTGATGGCGCACCGGACCGCCCACGGAGCCTTCGCCGCCTGGGCCGGCGAGTTCCGGCGCGACTACGAGCAATCGCCCGAAACTCCCCTCGCCGCCGACACCCTGGCGTATCCGGGCGGCTGGTGGGTCGACCATGTCAATACCCTGGACATGGCCTACAAGCCCTTTTTCCAGGCCCACACGGCCGACGTCCAGGATATCCTGGACAGCGAGGACCTGTTCGAGATCTACGGCTTCAACGACGGCGAGCCGGTGGAGGACCCGGTTCTGACCGCGTCATCCGCCCACCCTGGTTGAAGACTCCTCGCTCGGCGTCAGCGTCGTCAGCGCCAGGGCATGAATCCGATCGTACATCTCCTCGGCCAGCAGATCATAGACGAGGCGGTGGCGGGCCACCCGTGATGTTCCCGTGAACGCATCGGCGACGATGACGATGCGGAAATGGCTCTCCCCCTGCGGATGCACCCCGGCATGCCCGGCGTGCAGGCTGGTCTCGTCCACGATGTCCAGCCGGCGCGGTACGAGGGCTTCGGTCAGCTTCCGCCGGATCCTGTCGGCGATCTCCGTCCCTCCGTCCCGAGCCGCCATCACCGCTCCACCATCATGAAGGCGGACCAGATGTAGGGGTTGTTCCACTGGCTGGACTTCAGCATGGCGATCTGGGTCTCGCGCAGGGCCTGGTGGGTGGGCATGCCGTTCAGCACCTTGCCGTAGAGCTGGGTCATCAGCGTCTGGGTGCCGGCGTCGCTCACCTCCCACAGCGAGGAGATGACCGACCGCACGCCCGCCTCCTGGAAGGCCCGGCGCAGGCCGTAGACGCCCTCGCCCTCGTGGATTTCGCCGAGTCCGGTCTCGCACGCCGACAGCACGGCCAGCTTGGTCCCGCTGAGGTTCAAGCCCAGCACCTCGAGCGCCGTCAGCACGCCGTCGTTCTCGGTGTCGATCTCCCCCAGGAACTGGGCGTTGCTGTTGATGCCGGCGAAGGCGAGGCCGGAGCGCAGCAGGGGATTGTCGCCGGGGGGCGGCACCTGGATGAGGGCGCTGCGCTGCAGCTTCAACAGGCGCTTGCGCAGGCTGTCGTCGGCCTTGAGGAAGAAGCCATGGGTGGCGATGTGGAGGATCTCGGGCGGCTTTTCGATGCCCTTCAGAACCTGTTCCTGGGCCTCGGCCTTGTTGAAGACCTTGTACTGGTGCTTCTTGTCCTCGACCTTCTCGACGATGAGGCGCCCTTCCTTTTCGGCGCCCGGCAGGGGATCGAACTTGAGGCCGCGCATGCCCGACGAGAACGCCCGCAACCCGTCCTTCTGCTCGGCGGAGCGGCGGCCCTTGGCGGCGTCGACCTCCTTCTTGTCCACGGTCCCTTCAAGATTGTAATCGGGACCGGCATTGATGAGATAGCCACCATCGGCCGGCGTCACCCGCGAGCGCATCAGGTCGCGGACCGAACTGAGGATGGAGAGGTCCACGTCCTCGATCAGATAGCGCTTCTCCGCGGTGACGATGGCGTTGACCGGCAGAATGTTGAGGATGCCGTCGGGGACCAGATACACCCTGCGGGCGGCGGCGACCTCCTTGCCGAGCGGCGTCCACACCATGCCGTAGACCGACTGGCCGACGTCCCGGATGTCGTCGTCGGTGGCCTCCTCGTCCTGGATCGTCTTGCGGAACTTCTGCACCGCCTCGGCGATCTGCGCCGGGTTGTCATACTTCACCAGGCTGTAGATGGGCGGCTTGTCCTTCTTCTTCAAAACGGTCGCCGCCAGCAGGCGGTCCTTGTCGTCTTCCTTGTAGACGAAAAAGTCCACCAGTGCCGCGTCGTCGGGGACCACGGTGACGATCTGCTCGACGGTGCCCGTGCCCGCCGTTTCCTGGAAGCGGACGCTGGCCCGGCCCAGTTGGCCCTGCAACAGGTTGATCTGCTCCTCAAGCTCGTGGACCACCTCGACGTGGTTGTCCTTGGTCTCGGGCGTCGGCCCCGACAGGGTCAGGGCCGCCAGGCGCTTGCGGGTGGCGTGCAACTCGTCGGCGATGGCGGTCAGGGCCGGATCCCGCGCCAGGCGGGTGATCTGCTGGATCTCCGAGGCGATCTTGAGCAGCAGCCCCTTGCGCTTCAGGCTCACCTCCAGCGCCTTGCGTCCGCCCTCCGCCTTGTCGATGCGGGTCAACAGGTCGAGATAGGCGTGCAGCTCCGGCGCATGCAGCCGGACATAGCCCTCGCGGGCGTTCTCGCCGGTGACCCACAGCATGCGGTTCAGGAACTCGGTGCGGCGCTGGAACCCTTTTTCGCGCATCTTCACGGCGCCCGGCAGGTCGCCGGTGTCCTCGAGAAGCTGGGACAGGCTGTTGAGGGCTTCGAAGGTGTAGGGATGCTGGGCGCCCAGCACCTCCTCGTCGAGTTTCAGGGCGTTCTCCAGGAGGGGCTTGGCCTCGGGGAAGCGCCGCTGGGCGCGGTAGAACTCCCCCAGATCCATCATGGAGCGGAGCGTATCCAGGTGCTTTGGGCCAAGCTCGGCCGTGCGCGTCCCCAGGGCCTGCTTGAACAGAGCCTCGGCGGCGGCGGCCTGCCCCGCCCCGGCCTTGACCCGGGCCAGGTTGTTCATCGTCTTCAGCGTATTCTGGTGCTTCGGCCCGGACGTTTTCGTCCAGGCGTCCAGGACCCGCTGGAACACCGGATCGGCCTCGGCGTACTTCTGCTGCAGCATGTAGAGGAAGGCCAGATTGTTGGTGACGCCCAGGGTGTTGGGATGTTCCGGCCCCACGGTGCGTTCATAGATGGCGATGGCGCTTTTGTAGAGTGGCTCCGCCTTCTCGAAATTGCCCTGGCTTTCGTGCAGCAGGGCCAGGTTGTTCATGGCGCCGATGGTGGTGGGATGATCCTCGCCCAGTGCCGACCGGCCATCGAGAAACGCCACCCGGAGGAACGGCTCGGCCTGGTCGTAGAGGCCCTTCTTCTCGAAAATCTCGCCGACGTTGTTGGCGGCGACGATGGTCGAGGGGTGCTTCTCGCCGAGGGTCCTGCGGTAACGCTCGTAGGTGTCGTTGAAGGTGGCTTCCGCCTCGGCCAGCCGCCCCTGCTTGCGATAAAGCCCGGCCAGGGAATTCAGGGTGGTGATGGTGTAGGGATGGCCGGTGCCCAGCGTCCGCGTCTGATGGTCAAGCGCGGCCTTGAGCAGCGGTTCGGCCTTGGCATACTCGCCGAGTTCATCATGGGCCTGCGCCAGGTGCAGGCGGGCGGTGGCCTCGTTGGCCGGGTCCCTGGCCGCGTCCGCCAGCACGGCGGTCAGCAGCGTCGCCGCCTCCTTGTAGCGGGCCTGCTTCAGATAGAGGTCGGCCTGGTCGTTGCGGGCGCTCAGGGTCGTCGTATGGGACGCCCCCAGCACCGCCGTCAGGGTTGGCACGATGCGGCCGTAAAGCTCGTCGGCCGGCTGGAAGTCGCCGGTCTGGCGATACACCGACGCCAGCTGGTTGCGGCAGCGGGCGGTCTCGCTGTGATACTCGCCAAGGCTCTCCACCAGGGTCGGGCAGGCGTCGCCCAGTTCCGCCACCGCCTCGCGGTAGCGGCCGCGGTTCTGCATGTTGCGCGCCAGGGCGACGCGGGTGGTGAGGGTCGAGGGATGGGAGGAGCCTATGCCCTCGCCCGCCCCATAGGCTGCCACCGCGCCCTCATAGAGGGTGGCGGCGTCGGCGAACTTCAGCTGAAGGTCATGCATCCGCGCCAGGGCCAGGATGATCTTCAGGGTCTCGGGGTGGCCAGCCCCCAGCACGTCGGTGGCGAGTTTGATCGCCTCGTCATAGGTCTTGAGGGCGTCTTCGATGCGTCCCGCCACCTGCTGCACCAGGGCCAGGTCACGGGTGCTGAAGATGACCGCGATGTGGCGCTCGCCCAGATTGTCGCGGGCGAAGGCGACCGCCTGCCGCGCCGCCTCTTCCGCCCCGGCGTGGTCGCCGGCTCCCAGCTTGGCGGTGGGTGCCTGGGACATCTTCGACCACATCATGGCCGCCCGCTGCTTGCCCTGCGGCATCGCCGAGGCCTCGGTGATCTTCTGCTGCACCCACTCCGGAGTGGCGCTGCGCAGGGTCAGAATCTGCTCGTCATAGAAGGCGGCATCCTTCTGCGCCCCGTCGCGCAGGGCGATGGCGAAGGCCTCGCGATAGAGGCCGAGCGCCTGCTCGGTGCGCCCAAGCTGGGCCGCGAGCTGGGCCGCGTTGTGCAGGTAGTCCTTGTTGCCCGGGGCCAGTTCCCGGGCCTTGAGGAAGGCGGCCAGGGCCCCCGGCAGGTCCTTCGCCGCCAGCGCCGCCTTGGCGGCCGCGGCCTGTTCCTCCGCCGGTGTGGCGGCTGCCGGGGGAGGAGTGGTGGTTGGAGCGGCGGCCGGTGGAGCGGTGGTGGCGGGTGCCCCCGGCTGGGGGGACGCTTCCGCCGCCAGAACGACCGGAGTCAGGACTCCGACCAGGGCGGCCGTCGCGAGGTGAATGACGATGCTGGCCTTCATGTCGTCCCTCTCCTGCGTTCCCGCGTGACTGCTACTTCGACGTGTGGGTGAAGACACCGTCCCAGTCGGCCCCCGGCGGATTTTCGACGAAGTGCTCGATGCGTTCCAGATAGATGTGGTGAATTTTGCGCTCGGGCTCGTCGGTGTGCAAGGCCTCGAAGGCGGCGCGGGCCTCGGCCCACTTCTGGGCGCGATAGAGGGTCAGCGCCTCGTGATAGCGGTCCAGGTTGGCCAGGGTGGTCGCATCGACGGCCTCGCGGAAGCCGACGGGTTCGAAGATGGTCACCGGCTGGTCCTTGCCCTTGACCCGCACCGCGTCGAGCTGCCGTACCACCAGGTCGGGGACGGCGGCGGCGGTGGTCTCGTTGACGATGACCAGCACGCCGTACTGCTTGGTCAGGCCCTCGAGCCGCGAGCCCAGGTTGACCGCGTCGCCCAGCACCGTGTAGGCCAGCCGGAAGTCCGAGCCCATGTTGCCGACGTTCATCACGCCGGTATTGAGGCCGACGCCGATCTTGATCGCCTTCCAGCCGCGGGCCTCGAAGCTGCGGTTGACCTCGTCCAGGCTGCCGATCATCGCCAGCGCCGCCTCGGTGGCATGGCGGGCGTGGTCCTTGTCCTCGAGCGGCGCCCCCCAGAAGGCCATGATGGCATCGCCCATGTACTTGTCGATGGTCCCGCGGTGCTTGTGGATGGTCTTGGTCATCGGGCTCAGGAAGGCATTCATGAGCTGGGTCAGTTCCTGTGGGGCCAGGCCCTCCGACAGGGTGGTGAACCCGCGCACGTCCGAGAACAGCACCGTCATCTCGCGGCTTTCGCCGCCCACCTCGACCGACTTGCCGCTCTTGTTCATCTCCTCGACCAGTTCGGTGGGAATGTACTGACCGAAGGTCTTGGCAATCTGCTTCTTCTGATTGCGCACCAGCATGAAGTGATAGTACTCGATCAGAATGTAGCCCATAAGCCCGGCCAGCAGGATGTAGCTCATGGACAGCACCACCCCCTGGTGGACGTAGAGCGCGGTGCCCCCGGCGAAGTAGACGGCGAACAGGCCCAGGAACGCGACGATGCGCAGTACCGGATTTGCGAGGACGGCGATGCCGATCAGCAGACCCATCATGACCATGGCGATGAGCGCTTCGACCGTATGACTGAGCGGGCGGAGCGGCGCCCCCCTCAGGATGGTGTTGAGGGTATCGGCGATGATCTCGATCCCGTAGACCATGCCGACGGGGGTGTCGAACCAGTCGTGGCTGACCTCGGAGGTATCGCCCAGCAGGACGATCTTGTCCTTGACCCAGAACGAGAGTTCCATCCGCTCGTTCTCGTCCTTGCTGTCGAGGTCGAGGAACTCCAGCGCCGACAGCCCCTGGGATTGGAACAGGAAACGGGTCCCCGTCGGCAGCGGCGGAAAGTCGATGTAGAAGGTGTTTTCGTGGTCCAGCGGAATGGTGACGGACCCGATGGACAAGGTGGAGCCATCGAGTCGGGGCTCCGCCCCCAGGTACATGGAGGCCACCTTGACGGCGAACGGCCAGCCGCCCCGCTGGTTGCTCACCTCGGGGTACAGCTTGAGCCGCGACAGGGTGGTGACCAGGGCGCTGGTGGAACTGATGTTGGTGTAGGCGCTGGGCGAGGCGTCGTCCAGCGTCTTGGTCGGCAGGTTGACCTTCCGCGCGCGTCCATCCTTGATGTCGGCCTGGGCCACCAGCAGGGTATTGCCGGACCGGCGCAACGCTCCGGCGAGGACCGGGTCCTCGCCGTAGGAACTCGGGAAGTCCATCAGAACGTCGATGGCGACGATCCGCGCGCCCAGCGTCGCCAGATTCTCGACGATGCGGCCGATGTCGGTGCGCCGCAGCGGAAAACTGCCATAGGCCTTGAAGAAGGCCTCGTCGGTGTTGACCAGGACGATGTCCGGCGAGGCGCGATTGGCCTGGACATCGCCATAGCTCATCCGCATCAGGTGACGGAAGGAGAGCGTCTGATCCTCGGCCAGGGAAAACAGTTCGGCCCGCTCGGCGGGAACGACCATCAGGAAAAGCATGATGATCAGGAGAATGTCGTAGCGTCTGAACAGCTTTTCCATGGCCCCGCCCGTAGATCGGATCAGCCCGCCCGAACGCCGTCCAGGGCCACCACGATATTTCGCGTGGAGGCCCCGGTCCGGTCGTGGACAGGCATTACTTGTTCAGCATGTTGTTGTAGGTCTCGGCCTCGGCCGACTTCAGGTCTTTCAGCTTCAGGTCGTTGTAGACCTTGATCAGCAGCGGACGCATATCGTTGTCGTCCCGGTTCTTTTCGAAGTACCGGCGATAGGAGTCCATGGCGGCCACGACCAGCCCCTTCTCGTCAAGGAAGTTGGCCATCACGAAATCGTCGCCCGGGGCAACGGTCTTCAGCCGCTGCTCGGCTTCCTTGACGGCGGTGTCCTCGGCCGACGACAGCCAGATGATCTCACTGTCCTTGTCGGTCTTGGCCACCGTCTTGTCGCCCTCCATCACGGTGATGGAGAACTTGTGCGTGCCGGGCTCGATCCCCGCGAGGCGATGGCGGACGATCGGCTCCGACGTCGCCGGGACCGTCACCGACTTGCCGTCGATGGCCAGCGCGTAGGTGTACTGCTTGCCGACGTTCTCCCACACCAGATCGGGGTAGGTGGCCGACAGGCGGAGGGACGGCGCGGCGCTGATGCTGATAGCGCTGCCGTCGGTCTTGGCGGCGCGACGGACCGTGGTGTACTTCTGGGCCGCGGCGAAGCGGTTGCCGAGACCGGCCACCAGGTCGCCCGACACGGACTCCGGGGCCGACAGCTTGCCGGAGACCGCCTGCGGGCCTTCGGCGGCGGCCTTGATCACCGAGTCGGCGGCGATGGTCTGCGACGTGTTGTTGGTCTGGTTGATGATCTTGCCGGAGCCGTCCGCGCCGGTGCGGACCATGTCACCGACGAACAGCATCTTGTTCCGGGTGACCGGGGACCAGGCCTGGCCGTCCTTGCTGAACTCGACCTGCCCCTGGACCTGCATGAGCGTCGCGACCGGTGGGTCCACGGCCAGCGCCTGCGAGCCGTACCCGAAAAACATCAGCGCCAGGGCGCCGATGAGAAATCTTGTGGTTTTCACTGCACTCTCCTCACCCAATGTGGCATCCACCCGTTTCATATAGCCCCTTCGGTTTAACTTATCATGAATGCCGGTCGCTCAAAAGCGCTTTGCGCCATCGCCCATCTCCACAAACACGGCCCATGGTGCCCCGAAAGGGCGGATCCCCATAGGAATAGGGGGCATCCGGAATTCCCCTCATCCATCGGCGGTGATGCGGGTGATCAGGGTGGCCAGGGTCGACTCGGACTTGTCGTTGGCCACCTGGCAGGTACCGGCGTTCTCGTGACCGCCGCCGCCGTACTCCAGCATCAGGGGGCCGATGTTGGTCTTCGAGGTGCGGTTCAGGATGGACTTGCCGACCGCGAACACCGTGTTCTGCTGACGCAGTCCCCACAGGACGTGGATCGAGATATTGCAGTCGGGATTGAGGGCGTAGATCATGAACCGGTTGCCGGCAAAGATGATGTCCTCCTTGCGCAGGTCGAGTACCACCAGGTTCTTGTGAACCGTGCTGCACCGCTTCAACTGGTCGATGAATTTTTCCCGCTGTTCGAAGAACAGGTCCGTCCGTTCCTTCACGTCCGGCAGGGCCAGGATTTCGTCGATGCCGTGGTGCCGGCAATAGTCGATGAGGTCCATCATGAGCTGATAGTTCGACACCGTGAACTGGCGGAATCGGCCGAGTCCGGTGCGGGCATCCATCAGGAAGTTCAGGAGCACCCACGCCTTGGGGTCAAGGATGTCGTCGCGGCTGAACTGGGCCGAGTCGCCCTGGTCCACCGCCGTCATCATGTCCTCGGAAATGCCGGCGAAGCGCGTCTTGCCGCCGTAGTAATCATAGACCACCCGGGCCGCCGACGGCGCACTGGGGGAGATGATGTGATTGTCCTTCTTCCCGACGCGCACGGTCTCGCTCAGATGATGGTCGAAGGCGAGGTGCACGCCCTCCACATAGGGCAGGTTGGTGGTGATGTCGCGGCCGGTGATTTCGATCTTGCCGTCCTGCATGTCCTTCGGGTGAACGAAGGTGATGTCGTCGATCAAGCCCAGCTCCTTGAGCAGGACCGCACACACCAGACCATCGAAATCGCTACGAGTCACCAGGCGGAATTTCTTGTCGGACATCCTTGAGCCCCCGTCCATCACAGTCAAAACGCGAGAATAAAGTTACCCTACCAGACCGACACGGGCAACAAAAGGACCGTGCCGTCGTCGTGCGGGGCAATCGGGTGAAGGAGCGAAAGCCGCCATCTCCACTCCCTCTCCTCCTCGAGGGGGAGAGGGCCGGGGTGAGGGGGTGGGGCAACCGGCACCATCTCGGGAGCTTCGCGCCCCCCTCACCCAACCCTCTCCCCCCTGAAGGGGGGGAGAGGGCTTTTGATGGTTCCAATGCCAGCGCACCTTCCTTCACCCGATTGCCCTGCGTCGTCGTGCGTCACCCGGCGTCCTCCACCATCCGCAACCCCTCGGTGGCGTGATGGAAGCCGTTGCTGAACGGCACCCCGTCCATCAGCCCCGCCAGACGCTCGGAGGCCACCCCCGGCTCCTGCCGGCCATCCAGCACCTCGCGGAACAGGCGGGTGACCGCCACCATGTCGGTATCCTGGGGAGAGAGGCGGAACCGGCCCACCCCGGCGTCCCGCATCGACCGCAGGTCGCCGAGCAGGTTGGAGACGGTATAGGACAGGGTCTGCGTCCCGTTGACGGCCAGGAACGACTGGCCGGTCAGCGAGTCGACGTCCATGCCGTCCGGGTCCTGCTCGCAGACGTACCGGCAGCCGTCCTTGTGCAGGTTGTGGGCCCGCGCGTGGTAGCAGCGGGCGGAAATGGCCAGCGGCAGACGACCGAACACCATCACCTCGATGTCGCACAGGCCGGACCGGGCCAGCACGGCGATGGACGCCGCCGGCAGCTCCACCGGCAGGCACGCCCGCACCGCGCCCTGGCGGGCCAGGTAGCCGAGAGTCCCCTCGTTGTAGACGTTGACGAACGGGCCGATGACGTGGGGCCGCCCGCGCAGCAGGGCCGCGGAGGCCAGGTCGTTGGCCTCGATCAGGAAATCCGGCTCGGCGGCCAGGGCGCGCACGCCCTCCATCTCGGCTGCGTTGTTGATCAGCGCCAGGGTGGAGTGGACTACCTCCTTCCCCGCCGCCTGCAACCGCTCCATCACCTCGGGCAGATGGGGGTCGAAGAACGGGGCGCGCTTGGCGCACACCACCTCGCCGAGACACACCGAGTCGACCGCGGCCTCGTCGGCGATGCGGAAATAGAAGTCGCGGCGCTTCTCCGCCGGCCAGTTGAACAGCAGGGGCCCAAGGGTGAGACGCGTTTCCATCAGTGCCAGCTCTTCCTGTACGCCCCGGCGGTCTCGCGGCCGCCCTCGGTGATGCGGTCGAGGCCGCTCGAGTCCACCGGCTCGCCACGGGCGGCGGCATCCACGGCCTTGCGGAAGGCCGCCACCACCTGCGCCACATAGGCGCGGCCCCGCTGGCGCCCCTCGATCTTGAGGGCGGTCACCCCCGCCGCCGCCAGGTCGCCGAGGATGCTCAGGGTGTTGAGGCTGGTGGGCTCCTCGAACAGATAGCGGGCGCTGCCCTCGGCGATGTAGCGGCCCTTGCACAGGGTCGGGTAGCCGGCCGGCTCGTCGCGGCCGAAGATGTTGACGGTGATGTCGCCGAGTCGGGAGATCATCGAGTCCCCCGCCTCCTCGTAGCGGACGTGGCTGGCCGGAGAACAGACGCCGCAGATGTTGGGCGACTGGCCGGTGACGTAGGAGGACAGGGCGCACCGCCCCTCGGCCATCACGCACAGGCCGCCGAAGGCGAACACCTCGGTCTGGACGCCGGTGGCCTGGTTGATGGCGGCGATCTCCGCCACCGTCAGCACCCGCGGCAGCACCACGCGCTTGACGCCGAACTCCCGCTGATAGAAGACGATGGCGTCGGCGGTGGAGGCCGAAGCCTGCACCGACAGGTGACGCCGAAGACCGGGATGGCGCGTCGCCGCGTAGTCCAGCACGCCGATGTCGGCCAGAATCACCGCGTCGGCGCCAAGGCCGGCCGCGTCGTCCACCGCCCGGTGCCACGGGCCGGGATCGCCGGCGGTCGGGAAGGTGTTGATGGCCACGAACACCTGGACGTCGTGGCGGTGGGCGTAGGCCAGCCCCTCCTTCAGGTCCTGGCGGCTGAAATTGAGGCCGGGGAAGTTGCGGGCGTTGGTGGCGTCGCGAAACCCGAGATACACCGCGTCGGCACCGGCATCCACCGCCGACCGCAGGGCCGCCGGCGTTCCCGCCGGGCAGACGAGTTCGAGGGCGCGGGTCACGGCGTTCCCACCTTGGTCTTTTGCCGCTCCATGGTGGCGATGCGTTCCTCCAGGGAGCGGATACGGGCCGCCTCTGCGTCCACCCGCTTCAGGCTGGGGGCGATCACCGCCTCGCGCAGCATGTCGAGGTCGGCCTCGAAGCGTCGGGCCAGGCCGCCCAGCCTCTCCACCACCCGTCCCGCCGGCCCGCGCAGCGGCCCGAGGAACGACAGGAGGTCGGCGATGAAGTCGATGCCGGCGCCGTCCACCGCGTTGCGCAGGGCCAGCACGGCTTCGGTATCGCCGGAGATCACGAGTTCGCGGGAAAAGAACATGGCATCGCCGTCGATGCGCCCCTCCAGCAGGTCGAGCAGCACCGAGAGCGGCCCGCGCACCGTCGCCGTCGCCACCAGTCCCTCGTCGGTCCGCTCGGCGTCAAGGGACGGCGGGCTCGCCGTCGGCCGCAGGATGAACACCAGCGGCAGGTCCACCGGGTCGATGACATAGGTTGGGCTGTCGAAGCCGGACAGCGGCTCGAACACCCGGGGATGACGGCGGACCACGGCGGCCATGGCCAGGCGCAGTGCCGGCCGCAGCACCGGCAGCGGCAGCGGACGCAACGCCACACCGGCCAGCAGCGCGGGTGAAAGAGGAGGCATGATCGTCGCGGTCGATGTCATGACACAGGCCTTGCGATGGCGCGGGCGGGCACGATGCCCATCCCGACGAGGAACGACCTTGATTGCAGTCAAGGACGCGAAGGTACGCTACCATCGAAGCATGCTCGATGTCATCATTCCAGCCTTGAATGCCGCTTCGACCCTGGCGGCGACCGTGGAGGCTCTCTCGGAGTCGTCTTTCCCGATACGGCTTTTCGTCGTCGACGGAGGATCGGGCGACGGCACCATCGCCCTGGCCGAGCGGCTTGGCGCGCGGGTGGTCTCCGCCGCTCGTGGCCGCGGGCCGCAGCTTGCCGCCGGCGTCGCGGCCACCGGGGATGGAAGGGGAGGGG